>NZ_JAQMTY010000187.1 GCF_028330765.1 Spirulina subsalsa CS-330
AGTGCGGAAGTTTAAGACGGAGACTCCAGAAGGATTAGCAGGATTGATAGAATTAGCAGTGAAGCTTGTAGATACAAAGTGTTTGAACAACTGGTTTACCAAATGCTGTTACTGTGCCTAGTGATCGAGGGAAAGGCTGTACTCACCGAAGATGAACATTTTCAGCATGTTGGTCTGGGTTTCCAATTAGAACCCCAACTTTAAAAGAGATCATGTTTGATCTAAGGTAACGATTTTGATTCATGACTACCTGATTAACCCATTCAATAAGCAAGAGAATCATGTCTAAAGATACAATTGTTGTCACTGCTTTTTTGGCTGCTTTAGTGACCACTCCCCCTGATGAAGGCCTGCCGACAATTACCGCCGAAATCATTACCAATCCCAATCATTTCTTCAAAACAATCAAAAAAGAAACCGGACATCTTTCGTTTTGGGAACGATTTAATAATTTCCACGATCAACTGCATCATGGATACACCGGCAAAGACCGGGCTAAAATTCTGCGCTCTACCGTGTCCTCGGAAGAGTCGGACGAAGCAGCAGGGATGGAAATAACGAATGTCACCCTATCGGCTGAGGAAATTATCAGTAGTCCAGAACCGATTCAGATCGCCCGTGAATCCTATGTAGAATCGGGGTTAGATCCCCTGAGTTGGTCTGTGGGGCTTACAGGATGGCAACCTTAATTTATCCCCATCTATTCTGTTTTAGCTACCACCGTCACCCAGTCAAACAACCCCAAGGCCATCCCACCTGGCAACAATGGCAAGCAGATCATGCTGCTTGTCAAGTTTCGGGTCGTCAAGAGTACAAAACTCAGGATTGGGAAGCCATTTATGAAGAGAAAAATTTAGCGAATACAAAAAATAAAAATCCAGGGGATACAACAGGCTTACTCCTCTATGAGTCTGTACCAGAGTCCCAAAAATTTCAACCTCTAGCGGTAGAAGTTTTGAGAACGCTTAAAGAAAACCTTGCAAGTCTTGAAAGTTCTATTGGTCAAACTTGGTTAATTCTCACCCAATGGCAACCCGAAACACCCCAAGAATCTGAAAATGAAGTTCTCCAATCCATTCTCAAGCTTTGGAGTCCGACAAGCAAAATCGAAACAGGTGTATTGCTCGGTACTTCTTTTTATTCAACTTCTTTAAAAGAGGGTGAAAATCTTTTAGTTTTCTTGGCTCAAAATGAAGAGAAAATGAGCCTAATCCTTGATTTTCGTTATGAACTGCAACGACTGTTTTATCATGAGCATAAAATTCACTGGAGTTATTATCAGGGGCAAACAATCAAGCAGGACTTGATTAACGATGGTTTCTTTCCTTCTCCCGAAGAGATTATTCCTAAAACTCTCATTAATTTCAAAGAGTCTCAATCTATCCGAGGCAATTTTCACGAGTTGCGCAAAATCCTCTATGGCAACATGGAAAAACTTGAACGCCATACGTTTAGTGTCGAAGGATTGTCTATACAACTGCGAACGTTAAAAACTAACTTAAAAGCCTATCATAAACGCTTCAACCGGATTCAAAATCTCTGCAAAGACTATCCTTTTCTTTCTAAGTTAGAACTTTGGTCAGATTTTGCTGCCAAGCAAGCGATCTTTTATCAAGACCAAATTGAACAGGATATTGAAAGTTTAAGCCCCGGTTTACGGGTGCGTGATCAACAGATTAGAACCCTGCAAGTGATTGTCCAAGCAGCAGAGGGGGAGCGCGATCGCGCCATTGAAAACACGATCGCAGCGGCCGGGATTGGAATTGGAACCGCGTCAGCGGCGGCGGGGTCTTGGGCGGGAACAACGCGCCCCTTGCATACCTTTGCGTTGAGTACGGTGATTGGGGTGGTGTTGGGGGTTGCGGTTTATCTGGGGTTGAAGGCAATTCGCGATCGCCGTTAGGTCACACATCGCCGCTAGGTCACGAATTGCCATGAAGGGTTAGAGGATCGGGCGTAATTCGCGCCACGCTTTGAATAGATTGCCCTGCATGAGGGCGGCGATACCATCGAGGGTTTGAAAATCGGGATTCGTGGGGTCATCTTTGCGAGCGAGGGCGATCGCAGCGGCGGCGCGGCGGGGTTGCCAGAGGTAGAGATGGACGAAGGCGACGTAGGCGTGATGGATCGGGGTGGCGGGGGCGATTTTGGCCAGGTGTTGCATTATGGTGAGGGTGGTTTGAGCGTCTTCCTGGAGACCGGCGGCGAGGGCGAGGCTGTAGAGGGAGGCGCGATCGTTGGCGTTTTGTTGGAGGCGGTAGCGGCTGGCGGCTTCGGCTTGGGCGAGATAGTCCTGGATCGGGTCGTATTGGTTGATCCGGCCAATCTGTTGAAAAATCGGCTCTAGGCCGGGGCGGCCTTGGGGTAAACCTTGGGCGAGTTGGCGCAGTTGGGTGACGTAGTCCAGTTCCGGGGCAGGTTGGGGGTCGGCGGCGGGGTCGAGGCGGATCGTGGTGCTGGGGGGGGTGAGGATTTCGGCTTTGGCGGTGGTGCGATCGAGGAGGGTAACGGCGATCGCATAGTCACCCGCTGGCAGATCGGCGGGGGGTAACATGGCGAGATTTTCCACGACCCGAAACCCAGCATCGGGGGCGATGGGTGCGGCGGTGTGGAGATTGCCTAAGCCAATGCCGTGATCGTGCGTCCAGGTCTCACCCGTGGCGGCGATCCAGGTGATGACCGCGACGCTATTGTGCAGTTGCGCCCAAGGGCCTGTCCATTCGTAGGTGATCGGGACGGGTTGACCGGGGGGAGCGCTGGCAGGAACGTTAACCCGTTGCAAGATCACATGTTGCCGTTGGCGGTCTTGGTTGATCACACGCACGGGGGGATTGCGGCGATGGTGGAGGGTGATCACGGTTTGATCAGCAGTCGTCCATTGGCCTTCGGGTTTAAAGCGGGGATCGGCGGCGATCGCATCCCCCAACGCCACATGATTCGGGGGGGCGGCTTCGTTCTGTTGAGTTTGGGTGATGAACCAGAGGTGCGATCGCGCATCCTGCTGCAAATGATCCTCACTGCCGCCCAACTCCCGGCCATAGACCTGGAAGTGCTCCCGATTGCCGTAAAAGTTGAACGTGTTGTGGTTCAATGCCGGGGTACTGGGAACCACCGCCACCGTTGAGCGCAGATAGGGAGCCGTTTCTACAACTTCATCGACGATCGCCGTTAACGGGATCGACGGTTGGGCATGAAACGGCTTGGTGATCAGGTCTGGCACTTGGCGCGTCACCTCACCCAGTTGCGGAATCGGATAAAGACTACTCACCATCAAAAACGCCGCCGCCCCCACCGTCAGCCAACGCACCCCCACCAACCAGCGCCGCCACTGGGTCAACCCCTGGGCCAAAATCACCGCCAACACCGGCAGATAGGGCATCACAAACCGCGAATCCTTATTAAAAATGGCAGAACAGACCAAATACGCCCCGCCCCAATAGAGCAGCAACCACGCCATGCTCTGCCGTTCCCGTTGGGCTGCTGCATCGGATCGCTGTCCCGTGGTGAACAGCCAAACCAGCAGCCCCACCGCTGGCACGATTAACAAGACCCACGATGCGGCATGGGGCAGTTGGCGGGCGTAGTAGCTCCAGGCCGCCCAGGTGTTGAGGGGGGGATCGCCTTCGAGGGAGGCGGGGATGGCGTTGGCGTTTTGGGCGGTACTGAAGAGATAGATCCAGTTGGTGCGATACCACGGCCCCCAGATCGGCAGGGAGATCACTGCGCTGAGGATTAATTGGCCCAAACGCCCCCACTGTCTGCGCCACAGACTCCGCCCTGTCACCCAGAGCAGCGGCATGATCAGAAAAAACATCACATTCTGCTTGGTCATCAGGGCGAACCCCAGGCTAATGCCGAAAATGACGGCCCAACGCCATTGTTGCGATCGCGTCTCCTCCCCCCACCAGATTGTCAAAGCCGTAAACGCGAGCACCGTTAACGTCGTCACCCCTGTATCCAAGAGATAATCCAAACGGTAAAAATACAGCGTCGGCATCAGCACCGTGATCCCCGCTGCCCACAGTCCCACCGTGCCATCAAACAGCCGCCGCCCCAGGTGATAGACCGCAATCAACAGCAAAGCCAGATACACCAAATTCACCGCCGCCGCTGCATCCAACCCCACCCCAAACACCTGCTGAAACGGAGCCGCCAGGGTATAGGTGAGGGGCGGATATTTATGGGAGAGTCGCCAAAAGTTGAGCCACCAATCGCCATCGGTGAGTTGAACCGTTTGGAGGGCGTTGAGGTGGTTGAGGGAGCCGGTGAGGTGGTGGCTCATGTCCCAGGCGGGAATCGTGCGATCGAAGGCTAACCAGAGGCGATCGTGAATCGTAATGAGGAGCCAGATAATGCCGAGAATTTTTAAATCTTTGGCGTGGGACATGGGGAGATTTAACAGGGGTTCGACCCCTGAGCCTAACACCTTGCGGCGGTCTCAACAATTCATCCTGATGTGATTTTGTGGGGGATCGGCTCAAGGACTTTGCTCATTTTGATGTGGGGAATCCCGGCTTCTAAAAATTCTGTGCCGTTAATCGTGAAGCCAAGGCGTTGATACAGTCCCTGAATGTAGGCTTGGGCGTTGAGGGTGATCGCTTGGTAGGCGTGGGTTTGGGCGTAGTCGAGGGCGGCTTGGGTGAGGGCGGTGGCGATGCCCTGGCCGCGGGCTTCAGGGAGGACGGCGAGGCGTTCGAGTTTGAGGGTGGTTTCGTTCAGGGGGCGGAGTCGGAGAGTCGCCACGGGCTGACCTCGCCAGTGAGCGAGGAAATGGGTGGCGATCGCATCCTGGCCATCAAATTCCAATTCTGCCGGAACCCCCTGCTCGTCCTGAAACACACGGGTGCGAATCTGGGTTAGGGTTGGCTCGGCTGCTGCGTAGGGGACGATCGCCACGGTGAGGTCAGGCATGGAAGGCTTAGGACGGTTGGCCAAATTGGCGATCGTAGAGTTCATCCTCTTTGCCGGCTTCTACGGTGACATCCGATCGAGGATAGGCGGTGCAGAGCAACACATAGCCTTCTGCTTGCAACTCGGAGGAAACGCCCATCGCGTCGGGCTGTTCCACCGTGCCGCTCACCACTTTGGCGGCGCAGGTGGTGCAAACCCCCGCGAGACAGGAGGAGGGCAGTTCGATGCCGCTATCGAGGGCGACTTGGAGGATGGTTTGGTCTGCGGGGACTTGAACCGTGCTCGTTGCGCCGTTGTGGTTAATCGTGACAGTGTAGGTTGTGGACATTGTAATGCGTGGAATTACGAAATGGTGTAGATGTTGTGGCGGTTGAGTCTGGTCGGCGATCGCCATAACGTGGCAATCATAGCAAGTTGCGCGGGGCTTCTGAAAGACGATGGAGCCAAATCTGACGCGGGGCGGTGATGGTGGGCCTATTTTGAGGCTTGGTTACGGCTGGGAATGGAGATAAAAAAGTAACTGAGGGACAGAAGCAGGACAGTGACCCCGATCGCCATCAGGTCATCGGAGGACGATTTCTCAAGGTCAAAAATAATCACTTTACGAGCGATCGCAATAATCGCCGTCACAATCACCAATTCCAATTGGATCACATGGTTCTTTAAATATGCCGTGATATTATCGAGCAATTCGAGGGCAATTAAAACATTCAAAAAGAGGCCAAAGGCATCAAATAAGCGTGTTTTCAAGGGATCAGACGAGTGAATGAACCATTCTTGCACTAAAAAGACAGAAATATCATACAGGGCAAAAAAGATCAGCCCAATCATAAAAATTGACAGGATTTTTGAAACCAAACTTTCCATGAATTTCAACATCACCAGAAATTCATTATTATTGCGAGCGAGTTTACCAATCCAGCGAAAAAAGTGACGAATTGATCGCATCTCCTGTGACCTAACGAAAAAATAGTGGCATCTTAGAATTACCACGATTAAGCATAAATAAAACGCCTGATCGAGGTCAGGCGTTACAACTCTTTTCAACTCAAAATTTAGTTTTAAAGGGCATTTGCACCCGCAACCACTTCGAGCAGTTCTTGGGTAATGGCAGCTTGCCGGGCTTTGTTGTAGGACAAGGTTAAGGTTTTGACCAACTCGCTGGCGTTGTCGCTGGCATTGTTCATCGCCGTCATCCGGGAGGCCAATTCACTGGCGGCGGATTCTTGTAACCCCCGCAGCAGTTGGTTGTTGAGGTACAGGGGTAACAGGGCATCCAAGATTTGGGTGGGATCTTGTTCAAAGATCATGTCACGGGGGTAATCGTGGGATTGCCCTGAAACCGGTTCCCGCTCAATGTCAAAGTGACCCGCTTTGGAGGTGAGATGAAAGATTTCATCATCGCTGCTTTCGAGTCCTTGGGGGGACAAGGGCAAGAGGGTTTGAATCACAGGGCGAGAATTGATCAAGGACACAAATTTGGTGTAGATCAATTCAACACGATCCACAGTTTCGGAGAGAAACAGGGAGAGCAAGTAATCAGCAATGCGGGATGCTTCGTCGGCGGTGGGGATTTGCTCAAGCCCAATGTAGGTTTGGGCAATGGGGGCTTTGCGCCGTTCGTAATATTGAGCAGCTTTGCGACCGACGAGGATCAGTTTGTACTCGTAGCCGTCGGCTTTGAGTTCGGTGATCCGGGCTTCGGCTTGTTTGATGATGTTGGCGTTGTAGCCGCCGCAGAGACCGCGATCGCCAGAAACGACTAACAATCCCACAGTTTTCACCTCCCGTTGTTTGAGGAGGGGTAGGTCTACATCTTCAAATTTGAGCCGACTTTGGAGGTTGTAAAGGACTTCTGCTAAACAGTTGGCAAAGGGGCGGGTGGCGTTGACCTGTTCTTGGGCGCGGCGGACTTTGGCGGCGGCCACTAGGCGCATCGCTTCGGTGATTTTGCGGGTATTTTTCACCGAGTCGATGCGATCGCGAATTAATTTTAGGTTAGGCATTTCGTTTTAAGATCCAGACATCGAAAAATAACCACAATCAGGGACAAACCGCAGCGGTGTCCCTGATCGCTTAATCCCTTAGGCCGAAACCATGAAGGTTTGCTTGTACTCATTGATCGCGTCTTTGAGCATCGCTTCGGTGGCATCACTGAGTTTTTTCTCAGCCTTCACCGTATTCATGAATTCGGTTTTGCTCGTTTTCAGATACTCACGGAAACCGAGGGCAAAGTCAGCCACCTGATCGGCGGGCAACTCATCGAGATAGCCGTTAATCCCGGCATACACCAGCGCCACTTGTTCCGTGACGGACAGGGGAGAGTATTGGGGTTGCTTGAGCATTTCCCGCAACCGTTGACCCCGTTGCAGTTGGGCTTGGGTGGCTTCGTCGAGGTCGGAGGCGAATTGCGCAAAGGCTTCAAGTTCCGCGAACTGGGCGAGTTCGAGCTTCAGTTTACCGGCTACTTGCTTCATCGCTTTGATTTGCGCCGCCGATCCCACCCGTGACACGGAGATCCCCGCGTTGATCGCCGGGCGGAAGCCGGAGTTAAACAGGTCAGAGGACAAGAAGATCTGACCGTCGGTGATCGAAATCACGTTGGTGGGAATGTAGGCGGACACGTCACCGGCTTGGGTTTCGATGATCGGCAGGGCCGTCATGCTACCGCCGCCGAGTTCGTCGCTCAGTTTTGCAGCCCGTTCGAGGAGACGGGAGTGGAGATAGAACACGTCACCGGGATAGGCTTCACGACCGGGCGGACGACGGAGCAGCAGCGACATTTGGCGGTAGGCTTGGGCTTGCTTGGAGAGATCGTCATAGATCACCAAGGTGGCTTTGCCGTTGTACATGAAGTATTCAGCGATCGCAGCCCCGGTATAAGGAGCCAAGTATTGCAGGGTTGCCGGGTCACTGGCGTTGGCTGCCACCACCACGGTGTAGTCCATCGCGCCCCGTTCTTGCAGTTCGCCCACCACTTGGGCAACGGTGGAGGCCTTTTGACCCACCGCCACATAGACGCAGATCACATCTTCGCCTTTTTGGTTGAGGATCGTATCCACCGCCACAGCGGTTTTCCCGGTTTGACGGTCACCGATGATCAACTCCCGTTGACCGCGACCGACGGGAATCATCGCGTCAATGGCGGTGATTCCGGTTTGCATCGGTTCATGGACGGAACGGCGTTCAATAATGCCCGGTGCGCCGGATTCAATCAGGCGGCTTTCGGTGCTGGCAATATCGCCTTTGCCGTCGATCGGTTGAGCGAGAGCATCGACGACGCGGCCCACCATCGCTTCCCCAACCGGGATTTGAGCGATTTTGCCGGTGGACTTGACGGTGCTGCCTTCTTGAATACCGAAGCCGTTCCCCATCAACACCACCCCGACGTTGTCTTCTTCGAGGTTGAGGGCGATGCCGACGGTTCCGTCTTCAAATTCGACGAGTTCCCCCGCCATAACACTTTCTAGCCCGTAAATCAGGGCGATGCCATCTCCGACTTGGAGCACGGTTCCCACATTGGAAACTTGGACATCTTGGTCATAGGATTCAATTTGTTGACGAATAATGTTACTAATTTCGTCAGGTCTGATACTAACCATAGGGTTCACTCTTGTAAATCTTGGTTTGTCGTGGCTTTGTTCTGGCATCTGTTGCGATCGCAACATCCCCCAGGGTGCTGATCCGAGTCGCCTCGGATCGAAGGAGTGTGTCGGGCTAGGCCCAACCCCACCCGTTAACGATTAGACATTGAGTTGCATGCCGATGCGTCGCAGTTGACCCCGTAAACTGGCATCAAAAACCTGAGACCCAACCCGCACAATCAACCCCCCTAAAACACTGGCATCAACGGCGATCTTCAGTTCAACGCTTTCGGCGCTGATTAACTGACGCACCTTGTCTTCAATGGCATGGCGTTGATCGTCGTTCGGCTCTTGAGCAATCGTCACTTCTGCAAGTACCGTTTTGTTCAAGACGCGCAAAATGGTGAGGTATTGCTCAATCACCGCCGGTAAAAATGCAATGCGACGGCGATCCACCAGCAGCATCAAAAAGTTGAGCAAGTCGCGATCGCAATCTCCCAAAATCTGACGCAGGACATTTTTTTTGTCATCGTCATCAATCACAGGGTTGGTGATGAAGTCTTGCAGTTCCGGTGACTCCTCTAAGAGCTGACCCAAACTGCGAAATTCATCCCCAATGTAACCGGTGATGTCGCGGGATTGGGATAGAGACATTAACGCCTGGGCATAGGGTTCAGCAATTTCACTACTGACTAAGCTTCCCGTCATGACTGTCCTCCGATTTGAGCAATACAGCGATCCACCAGCCGGGTTTGGACGGATTGATCTTGGAGGCGATCTTGGAGTTGTGCTTCTGCCTTTTGCAGGGCGATCGCACTAATCCGTTGGCGCAGTTCTGCGATCGCACGATCTTGCTCAGAACTGAGATCCGCCGCCGCCGCTGCCTTGATTTTCTCAACATCGGCAGCCCCTTTCGAGAGCACCTCTTGTTTCGCCCGTTCTGCCGTTACTTGCGCTTCGGTGCGAATCCGTTCGGCTTCGGCTTGAGCTTGGGCGAGCTTCTGTTGGGCATCCGCTAACGTCGCCGATGCCTGCGCAGCCCGCTGCTCCGCTTCGGTAATCGCAGTTTCAATTCCGGCCCGCCGTTCCCCCAGCATGGAGCCGAGGAACGAACGACCAAAATAAATTAAAACCCCGATAATAATGATGAGGTTGAGTAAATTCGTTTCGAGAATATCAAAATTCAACCCAATACCCCCTTCTGAGGAGGCTAGGTATAAGCAAATTCCCATGATCTATGATCTGTTATTGACCTTATCTTGACGCGCTGGGTGATTACACCAATTCTGGCCCGAGGAGTTTTTCGAGAATCTGACGAGTCAGGGCATCGACCTCTCCTTCTAAGGATTGGAACGCTTGGGCCTTTTGCGCTTCAATTTCTTGAGCCGCAGCTTCCCGTTCGCGTTGCACCTGTTGCTGGGCTGCTTGAATCTGGGAAGTCACGATTTTTTGAGCGTCTGCCTGGGCCGCCGAGACCACCGCTTGGGTTTCTCGTCGCACCGTAACAAGCTCTTGCTCATACTGTTTAGCGAGGGCGTTTGTCTTTTCGAGCCGTTCTTTGGCGGCCTGTTGGGTTTGCCGGATATATTCGGCGCGATCGTCGATCGCTTTCCCAATCGGCTTGTAGAACAGCACGTTCAGCAAAACGACCAGCACCAAAAACTGTACGGCCATTAACGGCAAGGTCGCATCAAAATCGAACAGCCCTCCGGCTTCTTCAGCCGCTTCCGCCAGCAAAATTGTCCACTGTATCATTGCTATGTTCTCTTGCTGAATAGATTGAAACGGGCTAGGGGAGAAGCGATCGCCACCCCCCTAGAATCTCCCGACTACGAGAAGGGGTTCGCAAAGAGGAGCACCAAAGCAACCACCAAACCGTAGATGGTGAGCGCTTCCATAAATGCCAAACTCAGCAGCAAGGTGCCTCGGATTTTACCTTCAGCTTCCGGCTGACGCGCAATCCCTTCCACGGCTTGACCAGCAGCATTACCTTGACCAATCCCAGGGCCAATTGCAGCTAAACCCACAGCTAAGGCAGCAGCAATAACGGACGCAGCAGCAACTAAACTATCCATGATTTTCTTTTCCTTTGTCTAATTGAAACACTGACAAAAACAATTACCCACAATAACCGCCGGGTCAGCGGGGACTCAAACAGGAACCGAGATCGCCCGATTAATCGTGCTCCTCGCCACCGTGACCTTCCATTGCTTCACCAATATAGGCTGCCGCTAATGTTGCGAAGATCAACGCTTGGATTGCACTCGTAAATAACCCCAAGGCCATCACGGGCAGGGGAATAAATAACGGCACAAGTAACACCAGTACCGCAACCACCAATTCATCCGCCAGAATATTTCCGAAAAGACGGAAGCTGAGGGAGAGGGGCTTGGTAAAGTCTTCGAGGATATTAATCGGAAGTAAAATCGGGGTAGGTTCAATATACTTGGTTAAGTACCCCAACCCTCGTTTCTTAAATCCCGCGTAAAAATAGGCCAACGAGGTGAGCAGCGCGAGAGCAACCGTCGTATTGATGTCGTTGGTTGGCGCAGCCAATTCACCAGCCGGGAGGTGGACCAATTTCCATGGCACCAGTGCGCCCGACCAGTTGGACACAAAAATGAACAAGAACAGCGTGCCCACAAAGGGAACCCAGGGACGATACTCTTTCTCGCCAATTTGATTTTTCACCAAATCCCGCAAGAATTCGAGCGCGTATTCCATGAGGTTCTGTACCCCACTCGGTACCCTTTGGATGCTACGAGTGGCTGCGAGTGATGCCAACACCAGCACCGCAATGACAAACCAAGAGACCATAAACACTTGGCCATGAACCTTGAGGTTGCCGATCTGCCAGTAGAAGTGTTGACCCACTTCGAGTTCAGCTAAAGGGAAGAAGGAGAGACCCTTCAAACCAGTGAGAATTTCCATTGGGCGTTAAGTTCCCCAACTTTTTAAGGACAAGCTAGGTATCAATCCCAAGTCCAGCGTGGGCATTATTTATGATGACGATACAGGACGTAACGTAGACTGCACGACATAAATAATGATGGCGGCCTTATAGGTGATGAATCCTAGAAATATAGGCACAATATGTAACGTTTGCCATTGGGTGGCGATCACGATTAGTCCAATGAATGGAGCTAGTCGATTTGAGCCGAGGCGCTTTTTCTGAACCCCGATTCGTTCCACATCTCGCGCCAACATGCCTAGATAAACCACACCCACGCAGGCTCCAATCAAGTAATTGAGAGCTATATTGAGGGAGTAGGTGATCCAGACGGAAATGAAAACCACAGCAGTGATGCCGAGGGTGACCCAAAGAAGGGTTTGTTTCAACTGGTAGTAGTCCTGCATGGCAGCACTGCTATCAGCGATCGCTGGATCGGCAGGGGAAGGCGCAGTGTCAGACTCAGGGACTGAATTGGCGTTAGGCTCATTCACCATTAGGCTTTGTCATAGTCATACAAATGCTATCCGTTGCTGACAGCGATTAACGACCCACCGCGTATTTGACTACTAGGGGGTGATGTTGAACCAGTGACTGTTAGGCAATGAATGGCAATTTGTCTGTGCCGATTGAACATGATGGCTCGTATGTTCCGAGCCAAGTGAAATCTTATCACGGTGCGGGATCAATTCTTAAAAATTTGTGTATGGGGGAAGGGGGTTGTGTTTGGGGGTTGAGGCGCGATCGCACACTCTCGATTGTCGCCGTCAATTCACCCCAAAACTAAGAGACGTTGTCGCCACAGTTGCCGCACGGTGGTCAAGTCGAGGGGGAGGGATGCCACCAGTTGGCCGACGGTTTTTTCCCCGTCGCAGGCTTCGAGGGCGGCGAATTCAGCATCGCTGAGTTGGATCAGTTCGTAGTCATCATTGAACAGGCTGCGACTGGGCCAGCCGTGGAGACAGGGATGGCGGCGGGGCACGGCGGCGAGGAGTTCGCCATCGTCGGCCCAATCGGTGGGGGTGAAGGGGGGACGGGCGAGGAAGAATTCGTAGTGGGTGATGGCTTTGGGGTCGAGGAGCTCGATCAGGCGGTAGCGATCGCGCTCCACCAACGCCTGCCCCCGCGCCATCAAGTCGGAGGATGGGCCCAAAAGCCGCTCTAATTGCCAAAACTGCGGGTTAGAAAAGCCGACGAATTCCAGCCCCGACGCATCGATTAATTCAAACAGGCTTTGGATCGTGTAGTCCACTTCCTGGGGATGCACGTACATGTCGGCGAAACATTCATCGCGGCGATTTTCCCCCGACCAGCGTTCGTTTTCCCGTTGGACGAGGGGGTTCTGTTCCGGGAGGGTGGCAAAAATATCGCGCCCCACGGCCACGCCATCGGTGTAGTCGCCGCGCTTGTTGCCTTGGAGGAGGGCGATCGCTTCTTGCATTAGTTGAATTTCCCACCGTCCCAAGGCCGCATAGACAAAAATATGCATCAAGCCACCGGGGGCGAGCTTTTGGGCGATGGATTGAATTCCGGCGATCGGGTCGGGTAAATGGTGCAACACTCCGACGCAGTTAATTAGGTCGAATTCCCCCGGTAGTTTGAGCGCGGCTTCTTCGAGGGGCATCTGGCGAAAGGTGACGCGATCGGCCCCAGAACGCCGACATCGTTCCCGCGCTACGGCCAACGCCCCTGCACTGAGATCGATGGCCGTCACCTGAGCGTGAGGATTGAGATGGACGAGGTAGTCTGTGCCGTTGCCCGTGCCGCATCCCGCATCCAAAATCTGAATATCCTCCCGCGCCGGACTGCGCCCCGTGCAAAAACTATGGGCCGCCACCCAAGTCCAGCGCCAGTTATAGCCGGGGGGCGGGGCATCGGAGAGGGGATCGGGGGGAAAGGGGTAGGTATTGTAGAGCTTGGCGACGGCGGCCTGAATGTCGGACATGGCGAGTCAACGGATAACACGAGTGATGAGTGTGCCTATTATCCCACTCTCTTCAGCCTGAGGGAGAAAAAGGCAGCATTCTGTCCAAAGGCCTTCCTTTTGATAGACCTGGAATCTTTCTTGATCCCTCAATCTAGAGATGTCAAGGCGGGGGGGATTTCGGTGTAATGGTAAGTGAAGTCAACGAGGTACACATTGTTTATGCGTACGATCAATATCGGTTTAACCGACAACCAACGACAGGGCGTAGTGAGTTTACTCAACGCCAACTTAGCGGACTTCTACCTGTTGTCAATCAAAACGCGGAAATACCACTGGGATGTGGTGGGCCCGCAGTTCCGCACGCTCCATGAGATTTGGAACGAGCAATATGAAGCGATCGCGGCCAACATTGATGCGATCGCCGAACGAACCCGCGCCCTAGGGGGTTATCCCATCGGGACGGCGGCCAACTTCTTGCAACTCACCACCCTCCGGGAACATCCGGGTGACTTACCCAGCGCCTCAGAAATGGTGTCCCGCCTGGTGTTAGACCATGAGCAAATCATTCGGAATTTGCGATCGCACATTACCCAGTGCAGCGAAAAATTCAACGACGAAGGCACTGCCGATTTCCTCACGGGCCTGATGGAAGCTCATGAAGAGATGGCCTGGATGCTGCGATCGTTCATCGACGGTGAACCCGTTTCCCCCGATTCTGCCATGCAGCCCCACGGTGTAGCCACGCTCAAAGTGTAATGGCCCCCTCTCCTCACCTGCACCATTCAATAATAGGAGGCCCGATGACATACACAGCAGAACGAACGATCACCGCAATTTTCACCACCGAAGCACAGGTCAGAACCGCCGTTGACCGCCTCATCGATCGCGGCGTAGACCGCGAACACCTCTCCGTGATGGGACGTAATTTCCAGTCGGAAACCCGGATTTCAGGGTTTATCACGAAAAAAGATGTGATCTTAGGTGGACTCCGCACGGGGGCTGTGTTTGGGTCGCTGTTCGGCAGTATCCTCAGTCTCTTTACGGGTATCGGCGTTCTCTTCATCCCCTTTGTGGGTTCTGTGGTGGCGGCTGGGCCGATTAGCTCGATTCTCTTAGGGGCGGCTACGGGTGCGATCGCCGGTGGAGCCGGAGCCGGTTTAGTCTCATTCCTCACCACATTAGGCATGCCGAAAGACAAAGCCGCCCTCTATCAAACTCGCCTGCAAGCCGGTGAATACGTCCTCATGGCCGAAGTCCCGGCGGCGAAATCCGGTGAATATCAACTCTTGATGGAAAGTGTAGGCGGCGACGAAATCCACATTGCCGAGCAAGCCCTACCCCGTCCCTGTCCCGGACGCTGTGAGTCTCCCGAAGACTTATCCCCGGAAATTCGGACGCACCTGTCCGAGGACGCGCAACAGGTTTTCATCAAGACCTACAACCAGCAGCTTGACGCGACCGGCCGCGAAATCGAAGCCGAACAAGCCGCATGGCAAACAATCCATGACCAGTTTGAGGAAGACGATGCGGGCCGCTGGACAACTCGCAAGCGTGAAGCCGTCACCGCTTAACGCTTGACGTGATTCCCTTTGGGGGGAACCTTGGTCAAAGGAGATGGCGACATCCGCAAAACCCTAGAGGTCGAAGTTGAAGGTAAACCCGCCGTCATTGCGAAATCGACCTTAGCCGTTGAATAACACGACCCAAACGCCCCTCACGGGGGGTGTTTTTCAGCGGAGGTTAGCCGCCCTCAGCCGCCGCTCTCATCCCAACCGATCCCCCATCGTTTCCACGGCATCTAGCGAGTGCAATACTTTTAGAGACGAGGAAACATTGAGAGATCACGACGCGAAAGGGGATGCCATGACATTTTTTCAATTTGAGCAGGATTTTGTCGAATCCTTGCGCTGTATTCCGATGCGAGTGCGGATGAAGCTGGATACCTGTGGGGTGAAGTTAAAGCTGGATCACTGGCATCGCTTCAGTTTAGACGAACGCCAAACACTGGTTGATCAACCTTGCACAACGGACAGCGAAGCCACGCTCTACCGTGACCAGTTACAAGCCATGGTGATCGCGCATATGGGCAAACCCGCCTCAGAATTAGACATTCCCAGCAATCCCCCCTGGTTAAACGCGGGCGAGATTCCCCCGGCGGTGACGGAACAGGCGGCCAAGGTGGGGTTAACGATTACCCTTGAGCAATGGCAATCACTGCAACCGGATCAACGGTTTGCCTTAATTAAACTCAGTCGGCCCAGTCATGAAAACCGCAATTTTCAACCGGCCATGATGGAGCTTGGCTTGGCTTAATTGCGCAGGTCAACGATGACGGGGGTGTGATCGCTGGGTTTTTCGCGGCGGCGGGGTTCAATGTCGATGGTGCAGGCTTGGGCGCGATCGCACAAACCAGCCGTCAAATAAATATGGTCAATGCGCCAGCCGCGATTATTCGCAAATCCCCCCCGCCGATAGTCCCACCAACTGTAATGGCCACCGTCCGGGGTAAACTGCCGGAAAATATCGGTGAATCCTAAACTCAGCACCGAGGCCAGGGCTTCCCGCTCTGGGGGTGAGGCCATGATGTGCTTGTCTTTGCCATCGGGTTTATAAATGTCGCGGTCATCGGGAGCCACATTAAAATCGCCACAAACGCAAAGATCCGGCACTGCGGAGCCTTGCAATTGGGCGAGATAGGTTTTTAACAGGGCAAACCAACGCAGTTTGTAGTCGTATTTTTCACTGGCGATCGCTGACCCATTAGGCACATACAAATTCACCACCCGCACCCCCCCAATCACCGCCGTAATCACCCGCTTCTGCTCATCGAGATCCGTCTCTTCCCCCAACACTGCACCAAATCCCGCGCTAATTTCCGTCATGGGGTGACGGCTCAAAATTGCCACGCCGTTGTAGGACTTTTGCCCCGAAATTGCCAATTGATAGCCGATCGCCTCAAAGGGTTCGCGGGGAAAATCCAGGTCTACCACTTTCGTCTCTTGCAAACAGAGCACATCGACGGGATTCGCCGCCAGCCAATCGAGGACAATGGCTTGACGGCTGCGGATTGAGTTGACATTCCACGTTGCGATTTTCATTCGATTTCTCGGCACATTGGGTCTTCGATTGTCCCATATTTTTACCGTGCCTCGTTCTGCACCCTGAGCCTGTTGAAGGGCAGCACATCCCACCAGACACCTGCTACACCGCCAGGAATTTTTGAATCACTTCTTGGCTGAGGTCTTGGGTATCGCCCGATGCGACAATGCCGCCTTTTTGCATGGCGTAGTAGCGATCGGCTTGGCGGACGAAATGGAGGTGTTGTTCCACGAGGAGAACGGAAATGCCGGTATTGGCGATGATGCCCTTCACAGCGGCTTCGATTTCGAGAATGATTGACGGCTGAATCCCTTCGGTGGGTTCATCTAAAACGAGGAGTTGCGGTTTCCCCATCAGGGCGCGGGCGATCGCTAACTGCTGCTGTTGCCCCCCACTCAAATCGCCCCCCATCCGATGCAACATCGTCCGCAACACCGGAAACAATTCAAAAATTTCGTCCGGGATCTCGTTGCGCTTGGTAATCCCTTTCGGTCGCGCTTCGAGTCCTAACAGCAAATTTTCCCGCACCGTTACCCGTGGAATCACTTCCCGACCCTGGGGCACATACCCAATCCCCATCCGCGCCCGCTGATCCGGCGACTTTTTAACAATATCCTGCTCAAACAACTGCAACGAACCGCTGCGGGGTTTGAGCAACCCCATAATTGTTTTTAATAAGGTGGTTTTACCCACACCGTTCCGCCCAATTAAGCAGACCATTTCCCCGGTGCGAATACTCATATCTACATTGCGTAAAATATGACTTTCACCATAGAAAACATTCAACCCCGAAACATTTAAAATCGGGCGACTCGGACGGTTCGTGTCAGCTTTTTTTTCTAAGGTGGGATTCGTCATAGGATTAGAGGTGAGATGGTTAGAATGGGATCAATGTTGGATTGGCAGGCGATCAAGGGTTGGTTAGGTGACGTTGAGATAGTCGTCTAATGTGCCGTTGGTCATGCCGAGGTTGATGGCTTCTTCGGTTTGACTCACCACCCCATCGGGCAGATTGAGCAGCTCTAACAATTTTTGATAGACCACACTTTCTTGCTCATTAATTGTGTTGGCGCGGATGATTTCATAGCAGAGTTTTAAGACCTGTTCTTTTTCCTGTTCAGTTTCTAATTGCGGGATCAGGCTTTCTAACGAAGTTTCTTTACTGAGGTAGTTTTGCAGTTCTTGGCGGAGGTCGTCTTGTTGGGTGGGGTCGGGGGCGAATTTCCGGCTTAATCGGGTCAAGATAACTTGTAATTGTTCAGGGGCAAAATACCCATCGGCCCAGGCCATGGCGGCGGCAATCCGTAAAATGCGCAGTTGCGATGGGCTAATCGTGGGGGCTTGGCCGAGATAGACTTCAATGACGCGGGGATCGTCTTGAATTTCGTCCATGGAGCCTTCGCACAGTACCGAGCCTTGATGTAAGACGGTGACTTGGCGGGCAATTTGGCGGACGAATTCCATGTCATGCTCGATGACGATGATCGAATGACTTTGGGCGAGGGAGATTAATAAATCACCGACGCGCTCGGTTTCTTCGTCGGTGAGGCCGGCGACGGGTTCATCAACGAGGAGGAGTTCGGGGGATTGGGCGACGAGCATCCCGATTTCGAGGCGTTGTTTTTCGCCGTGGGACAGGAGATTGGCGGGGAGGTCGGCTTTACTGGCGAGGCTGACGGTTTCAAGGAGTTGGATGACGGTGGCGCGATCGCGCTTTTCCGGTTTCTTAAACAGGGTTGCCAGCACATTTTTATTGCGGTTACAGGCCAGGTCTAAATTCTCCCGCACCGTCAAGTTGAGATAAACGCGGGGAGTTTGGAACTTGCGACCCACCCCCAAGCGGGAAATCGTATGTTCTGGCAACTTGCGCAGGTCGCGCCCCTTAAAGCGCACGGAGCCGGAGGTGGGTTGTACTTTGCCGGTGATGATGTCGAGAAAGGTGGTTTTTCCCGCACCATTGGGGCCAATAATCACCCGCAACTCACCGGGTTGCATCGCAAAGGTGAGGTTGTTGAGGGCTTTAAACCCGTCGAAGCTGACGGTGAGATGATCAATTTCCAGAATTGGTTGCGGCATAACAGGACGGGGGAGAAACGTCAGGAAGGCGAGATCAAAAGCATCAAGGTCGTCGGGCGATCGTCGTCATTACAGAGAGGGTGCAGCGGGTCGAATGCCCCCCGAACCCGGCTTCACGGTCTTGAGCGATCCTCATCAACGGAATCACTGAGCGACTCAACGGGTTGAGGGGGATGGTCGGGCGGGGGAGTGGTGTGGAACTGCTCCCGTTCTTTTTGAAGGTCGGGGTCGTTGTCGAGGCTGGGATAGGTGAGCGCGGGCGGGGCAAAACCCAGGCGGCCGCGAATCTTCGGCCACAGGGTCTCATTAAACAGCCCAACAATGCCATTGGGGAGCACGGTGACCACGAGCAAGAAGAGAAACCCTTGGAAAAAGAGCCACACTTCCGGAAATTGGGTGCTGAGGGTGGTGCGGGCATATTGGACGAGGAGCGTCCCCAACACGGCACCGACGAGGGTGGCACGACCGCCGACGGCGACCCAGATCACCATTTCAATGGAAAAGGCGACTTCCATGGCGCTGGGGGTGATGATGCCGGATTGGACGGTGTAGAGCGCACCGGCCACGCCGGCGATGCCACCGGAGACGGCAAAGACGAGGACTTTAAACCAGGTGGGGTCGTAGCCGGAGAAGCGCACCCGGTTTTCATCGTCCCGGATGGCGACGAGGAGCCGCCCAAAGCGACCACTGGTGAGCCAGCGACAGAGGAGATAGATCGCGATCGCCGCCAGCACCGTGTATTGATAAAACGTCCATTGCATCCGGGGCGAACTGACCACCTGGCCAAACAGTTCGGTGGTGTCGGTTTTCAGGCCGTTGGTGCCGTTGATCAGTTTTTGTTGTCCGGTGAAAAAGTTATAGAAAACGAGGAGCGCGGCTTGGGTGAGGATGGAAAAATACACCCCTTTAATCCGGTTGCGGAACACCACAAACCCAAGGATCGCCGCAACGATCGCAGGCACAATGATCACCAGCAGCACCGTGATCGGCAGGGAATAGTAGGGATACCAAAAGAAGGGGAGTTTCTGCACGCCGTAGAGGCTGAAAAAGTCGGGAATCTGGCCCTCCGGGAGTTGGAGGCTGAGGTGCATTGCTAAGCCATACCCCCCCAGGGCAAAGAAAATACCATGGCCCAAACTGAGCAGGCCGGTGTAGCCCCAAATCAGGTCAATCCCAAGGGCGACGATCGCCAGGGACAAAAATCGTCCCAACAATTTAAGCTGAAACGCGGACAACAGAGACGGCAACACCCCCATCATCCCGATCGCTAACACAATCAAGGTGATGCCTTCAATGATGAAGCGTTGCCTTGCGATCGCTTGTTTCGGATTCCTTTGATTCACACCATTCACCGTCATAATTTTCTGTGCGGACGTTGTTGAACGATCAAGAGAGGCAGCAGTATCGAGGCTGAAACCCCAGGATGCAGCGTCAAGGCATCGGCTGTAGCCCATCGCCCCCAAGAGTCGGGCTATAACTCGGCGGTGCGTCCCTTCTGGGGAAAAATACCCGCCGGTTTAATCTGTAAAAACCCAATAATCAAGGCAAACACCATCACTTTCGCCATACTCGATGAGGCGAAAAATTCAAAAAAGGCCACCACCGGTTGCATCGAATCCATGGGGCTGAGGAGCACGGCAAAGGTTCCAGACCCGATTAAATAGGTGACAATCCCAATCACCATCGCGGAGACAATCGAGCCGAAGAGATTCCCCACCCCGCCCACGACCACCACCATAAACGTATCAATGATGTAGTTTTGGCCGGTATTGGGCCCGACGGAACCGAGCAGGGTAATCGCACAACCGGCAATCCCCGCTAAACCGGAGCCGATCGCAAAGGTCAGCGCATCCACCGTCGCCGTGGGAATGCCTAGACAGGCGCTCATCTCACGGTTTTGGGTGACGGAACGAATCCGCAGCCCCCAACTGGACGCATTCAGGAAAAAATACACCCCCACAACGCAAGCGATCGTCAAGACAATGATGAACATCCGCGCATAGGGCAGTTGAATCGGAATGTTCCCCGTGGGAATTTGCAACCCGCCCCGCAACCAAGCCGGAGCCGTCACATCCACGTTCCGGGCACTGATGGTGGTGCGCACCAACTGCCGCAGGATCAAACTCACGCCCCAGGTGGCTAAGAGGGTTTCGAGGGGTCGCCCGTAGAGAAAGCGGATCACGCCCCGTTCCAAGATCAGCCCGACGAGGGCCGCGACCAGAAAGGCGGCGGGAATGGCCGCGATCGTATAGACCTGTGCCCAGGGATCACCCAAGGCATTAAATATATTTTGGACAAAAAAGGTCGTGTAAGCACCGAGCATCATTAACTCACCGTGGGCGAGGTTAATGACCCCCATCAAGCCAAAGACGATCGCCAATCCTAACGCCGAAATCAGCAACACCGAACCAATACTGATGCCGTTAAATGCACCAATCAAAAGCTGGACAATAAAATCAACCATAAGGGCACAGTAAAACTAAGAGTTGGCGTGAATGGACTCATTCACACCCTGAGCACAGATCAGGACTGAGGCTGGACAGATCAACGGGCGATGATCGATCCCGATCGCTGTTGAGACAGGCAAACGATCAGGATAGTGATCATCTAGCGATCGCTAAGCTTCCACTTTGTACTTGCCACCTTTTTCCGGATCACTCCAGTCACAGGCAAAGCCCTTCGTTTCCGGCACATACTGGTTCCACGGCTGGGGATCAACGGGGCCATCGGTGGAGAAGACAATGTCAAACAGGCCTTCTTCGTTGACTTCACCAATCCGCACCGTTTTAGAAATGTGGTGGTTAGCGTTCATCGTCACCAGCCCTTCCGGCGCGTCGAAGGTTTGGCCGATGGCTGCGGCGCGTACGGCTTCCAGATCCGTCGTCCCCGCTTCTTCCACGGCTTGCTTCCAGAGGTACACCATGATGTAGGCGGCTTCCATCGGATCATTGGTGACGCGATCGTCACCGTATTCCGCTTTGAAATCAGCGACCCACTTTTCGTTTTCCGGGGTGTCCACGGTTTGGAAGTAGTTCCACGCCGCGTAATGACCGACGAGGAATTCCGGGCCAATTTGGCGCACTTCTTCTTCGGCAACACTAACGGACATGACGGGGTATTTATCCGGGGTTAAGCCCGCCCCTTGCATTTGTTTGAAGAATGCCACGTTGCTGTCACCGTTGAGGGTGTTGAAAATTACGCCGCCATCGGGTAGGGCTTGTTGAATCTTGGTGATGATCGGGGTGACTTCGGTGTTACCCAAGGGGAGGTAGTCTTCCCCGACGGTTTCGCCGCCGTTGGCTTTGAGTTGTTCTTTGATCACCGTGTTGGCGGTGCGGGGGAACACGTAGTCAGAGCCAACGAGGAAGAATTGCTTACCTTTGTTTTCGAGGAGCCAATCCACAGCGGGTTCAATTTGCTGGTTAGGGGCAGCCCCGGTGTAGAAGATGTTTTTCGAGCATTCTTGACCTTCGTATTGAACGGGATACCAAAGCATGTGGTCTTTGGATTCAAACACATCCAAGACGGCTTTACGGCTGGCGGAAGTCCAACAGCCAAAGACGACAGCAACTTCGTCTTGGTCGATGAGTTTACCGGCTTTTTCGGCGAAGGTGGGCCAATCGGATTCGCCGTCTTCGATCACGGCTTCGATTTGCTTGCCGAGGACACCCCCGGCGGCGTTGATTTCTTTGATGGCGAGTTGTTCGGCATCGACGACGGTGGTTTCACTGATGGCCATCGTGCCACTCAAGGAGTGCAAAATCCCAACTTTGATGGTGTCGCCGCTGTCACCGCTACCGCTGCTAGCGGTTTCATCGCCACCCTCTTCTGTGGTGGTTTCAGTGTCTTCTGGCGGCGCACCGCAGGCTTTCAGCAGAATACTTGTGCCTAGGGCGGCGGTTCCGTAGAGCAGAAATTTCCGTCGCCCGATGTTTGGTTGTACCATGTTCCGTTCGTTGCCTCACGTTCTTTAAAAATTAACAATCGCTTTTGCTCCGAGTGATCTTGCAGCTTATGCAGCAAGGGGCATTGAGCGATTAAACCAAGGAAGTATGTTAGATCCGTGCTTCTTTAGATTTTGTGCTCTGCAATACCGTTACCCAGCAGATGGGGCCTGAGACAGCGATCGCCCCACGCTCCAACAGAAAACCACACATTTTTTTAGGACTGACTCAGCCTCACAATGATGAGTAAACATCAACAAATGTTGATTTTTGTATCTCAACACAATTGACACTCAAAATACCATAAAGTCTTGTTAAATTACATTGCATATTATTCGTAAATTCTCACTAAATTACAGATTCTTTTAAGCCCTGCTCTGAAGTCCGGTCAGGGGAATCCATTACGCTGAAGGGGGATAGATGCATAGGAATTGAAGCGATGGCATCTCAATTCCCCCCATTTATTATGTGCCGTATGGAGCAGGGATCATGACGAGTCTTACTTTTTCAGCCCAACAATACGATATTAGTCAACTCAAACAACCAACGATTCATACCCTGCCCCAGATTCAATCCCATGGCATGCTCTTGGTGCTGAGTGAACCGGATTTAACGATTCTGCAAGTGAGCCGTAATACGCAGCGGCTGTTGGGATTTGCCCCCGAAGATCTCCTGGGACAATGCCTAGAAACGCTCCTCGATGTGGTGCAGATGGAGAAAATTCAAGCGGGCTTACGGTCGGCAACCCTCGACCCCATTAATCCGAGCAAAATCTGGATTCGTCGCCAGGGGGATGAGTATGGCGTGTTTGATGCGGTGTTTTATCGCACGGCGGATGGCAGTTTGGTGATGGAATGCGAACCTGCGATCGCCCTCGAACAGATTCCCTTCCTCAGCTTCTATCACCTGGCGAAATCCTCGATCAATCGCATCACCACCACCACCAATCTCCACGATTTTTGTCACATCATTGTCCAAGAAGTCCGCAACCTCACGGACTTTGATCGGGTGATGCTCTATCGGTTCAATGACGATAACCACGGCGAAGTGTTGGCCGAGGCGAAAATTGAAGAACTAGATTCCTATTTAGGGCTGCATTTCCCGGAATCGGACATTCCCGCCCCGGCCCGCAAACTGTTTCTCTCGAACTGGATTCGGGCCATTCCCGATGTCACAGCGGAACCCGTACCCCTCTATCCTGCCCTCCATCCCGAAACCCAGCAGCCGACGGATCTCACCCTTTCGATTCTCCGCAGTCCCTTTTCCTGTCACATTGAGTATCTCAAAAACATGGGGGTGGGGGCATCGTTGACGATTTCTCTGATTAAGGATGATCGGCTGTGGGGCTTGATTGCCTGTCACCATCGCACCCCGAAACAGATTTCCTATGAACTGCGCAAGGCCTGTGAATTTTTAGGGCGGGTGATTTTTGCAGAACTGTCTACCCGTGAGGAGGAGGCGGATTATCGCTACCGGATTAAGCTGGCGCGGGTGCAGGCGGATCTAATCGAGGCGATGTCTGATGCCGATGATTTTATTGCGGGTTTGGTGAAAACGCCGACGCTGTTGCTGGATTTGGTGAAGGCGACGGGGGCGGCGATTTATTTTAATAATCAATGGACGCTGGTGGGGCAAACGCCGGCCCGGGAAGATTTGGAGGGGTTGGGGCAATGGTTGACGAAGGCGATCGCGGATGATGTGTTGGTCACGGATTCGCTGCCGTCGATCTATTTTGACGCGGAACGGTTTAAGGGCTTAGCCAGTGGCTTGTTGGCGATTCCGTTGGCCCAGCGCAGTTTTGTGATGTGGTTCCGCCCGGAAGTGCTGCAAACGGTGAATTGGGGGGGAAACCCTCAACAGGCGTACCATGTGGAGGAACACGAGGGCGAGGTGAAACTCTGTCCGCGTCAATCCTTTGAGTTGTGGAAAGAGACGGTAAAACTGACGGCGTTGCCCTGGCAGCAAGATGAGGTGCGGGCGGTGCTGGAATTGCGCAAAGCGATCGTCAATAATGTGCTGCGCCAAGCGGAAGAGTTGGCCCTGTTGGCGCAGGATTTGGAACGGTCGAATGCGGAACTGAAAAAGTTTGCCTATGTGGCCTCCCATGATTTACAAGAGCCGCTCAATCAGGTGGCGAACTATGTGCAGTTGTTGGAAATGCGCTATGACGAGGTGCTTGACCAAGATGCTAAGGATTTTATTAATTTTGCGGTGAATGGGGTGAGCTTGATGCAAACCTTGATTGATGATGTGTTGGCCTATTCCAAGGTGGATGCGCGGGGGATTGAGTGTGAGTCGGTGGAGGTGCAGGAGGCCATTGAGCGGGCGATCGCCAATGTCCGGAGCCGGATCGGGGCAACCCATGCCGAAATCACCTGGGATGATATGCCGGTGGTGATGGCAGACCCCACGCAACTGATGCAACTCTTTCAAAATCTGATCAGTAATGGGATTAAGTTCCGTTCACCGGATACAGTGCCGCAGATTCATGTGGGGGTAGAACGTCAGGACGATGTGTGGCTGTTCACGGTGCAGGATAACGGTATTGGCCTCGATGTGCAGTTTGCCGATCGCATCTTTGTGATTTTCCAGCGCCTGCACACTCGTGATGAATATGATGGTTCTGGGATTGGCCTGGCAATCTGTAAAAAGATTGTCGAAGGTCATCGGGGCCAAATTTGGGTAGAGTCTGAGCTTGGACAAGGCACTACATTTTATTTCACTCTGCCTGTGGAGGATCGCGATCGTCACCATGTCAACCGACGCAAAACGCAAAACTATTTTGTTAGTGGACGATAATCTTGGCGATATTCGCCTGATTCAAGAGGCGCTCAAAACGAGTACCCTTGACCTTGACATTGTCATTGCCCGCGATGGGGTCGAAGCGATCGCCCATCTGCGCGGTCTTGACGATTGCCCCATCGTATACCCGGATTTGATCTTGCTGGATCTCAACCTGCCCCGAAAAGACGGGCGGGAAGTTCTGGCTGAGATTAAAACTGATCCGGCCTTAAAACGCATTCCCGTTGTTGTACTGACGACATCACGCCATGAAGATGACATCATCAATAGCTATGATCTGCATGTCAACTGCTACATTTCCAAATCACGTAATTTGAGCCAATTATTCAAAATTGTGCGGGGGATCGAAGAATTTTGGTTAGAAACTACAACCTTACCCCCCAACATTCACTAAAGACGGGCCACGGTACGATTCTGCTCATTGAAGACAGCTTGGCCGATGCTCGCCTTCTCCAAGAAGTGTTGCGGGGCAGTCCCTTATCCAACAGTCGTTTTCTCCATGTGCAACGCCTCCAAGCCGCCACGACGCTCCTAGACCGGGCAGAACAAGAAGCGATCGCCGTCGTGCTCTTGGATCTCACCCTTCCGGATAGCTACGGCCTCGCCTCCTTGGATACGATCACCCACCATGCGCCCCAGTTGCCGATTGTGGTGTTGACCAACACCAACGATGATCAACTGGCACTGCAAGCGGTGCGCCACGGAGCCCAGGACTACCTGATTAAACGGCAGATTAACGCGGAAATGTTGAGCCGGGCGGTTCATTATGCGATCGAGCGCAAGCAAGCCGCCGAAGCTCTCCGGATCGCCAAAGAAACCCTAGAATTGCGGGTCAGCCAGCGTACAGCAGAATTAAAATCCGCCAATGAATCCCTCCAGCAGGAAGTGGCATGGCGGCAGCAAATTCAAGAGCGGCTCACCTTGGCGCAGCAGGTGGGCAAAATTGGCACGTTTGAATGGATTTTAGCCAGTGATCAGGTGTTGTGGACGGCGGAATTAGAGGCCCTGTATGGGGTACAGCCGGGAGAGTTTGGCGATCGCCACCACACCTGGCTCCAACGCATCTATCCCGAAGATCGCCCCCGTCTTCAACAGGCGATCGACCACACCCGCCAGCGTCATATTGGCCTCAATCTTGAATTTCGGATTCACTGGCCGGACAACAAACTCCATTGGATCGCCGTCACCAGCACCGTTTTTCCGGCCCGTGACGGCAAACCCCAACGCCTGATCGGCCTTCACATGGACATCACCGAAAAAAAGCAACTCGAAGCCCAGTTTCTCCGGGCCCAACGCCTCGAAAGCTTAGGCACATTAGCCAGCGGCATTGCCCATGATCTCAACAATATCCTCACCCCGATCCTCTCCGTCGCTCAACTTCTCCCCCTCAAACTGCCCAATCTCGATGCCCAAAATCTCAATCTTTTGAATATTCTGGAAACCAGTGCCCGCCGGGGGAGTGAGTTGATCAAGCAAATTTTGTCCTTTGCGCGGGGCATGGAAGATAAGCGGATTTGTCTGCAAGTGGGCCATCTGCTCACGGATATTCAGCAGATGATTCGTCAAACACTGCCTAAATCCATTGAAATCACGATGGATCTGGAGCGGGATTTATGGATGGTGAATGGGAATTTAACCCAGTTGCATCAGGTGTTGATGAATCTCTGTGTGAATGCCCGCGATGCGATGCCGTTGGGGGGCACGCTGCAAATGACGGCGATGAATTGGATCGTGGATGAGGGGTTAGCGCGGCAGCATTTTGATGCGATCGCGGGCCCCCATGTGCAAATCACCATTGCCGATACAGGCATGGGGATTGCCCCCGAACTCCTGCCGCGTATTTTTGATCCCTTCTTCACCACCAAAGAAATCGGCAAGGGAACCGGCCTCGGTCTTTCGGCGGTCTTGGGCATCATTAAAAGTCACGGGGGATTTATTGATGTTCACAGTGCCGTCCAAGGGGGCAGTACCTTTATTGTCTATCTCCCGGCCCATATTGCCCTTTCTGAGCAGTCCGAAGCGGCGGGTGCAGTGCCCGTGGGTAACCAGGAGTTAATTTTGGTGGTGGATGATGAAGAGGTGGTCTGTGATGTGATCAAAACGACCCTCGAAACCTATCACTATCGCGTCCTCACCGCCAACCACGGCCTCGCGGCGATCTCCCTGTATTCTGAGCATCACCGCAGCATCCAGGCGGTGGTGATGGACATCATGATGCCGATTATGGATGGGCCCGCGACGCTGCCTCTGTTGCAGCAGATTAACCCGGAGGTGATTGCGATCGCCACCAGTGGACTCAACTCCAACGAAGCCGCCCAAACTGCCAAACAACTAGGGTTTAAAGCCTTCCTCCCCAAACCGATCAACATTAACAATCTGCTCAATACCCTCCACAGTTGCCTCGTCCCCAGCCATGATCCTTAACGGATCGGATCATGCACCGTGACCAACTTCGTCCCGTCGGGAAAGGTCGCTTCCACTTGCACGTCCGGAATCATTTCCGCAATCCCGTCCATCACATCGGCACGGGTGAGGATGGACGTTCCTGCGGTCATCAGTTCCGCCACGCTGCGCCCTTCGCGGGCCCCTTCGAGGATCGCCGCCGTCAGATAGGCCACCGCTTCGGGGTAATTGAGCTTTAATCCCTTCGCTTTGCGCCGCTCGGCCAGGAGGGCCGCGGTGAAAATCAATAATTTATCTTTTTCCTGGGGGGTGAGTTGCATAGGGACGTTCTCGATAACTGGACTTCAACGGGTGGGTGGGAGGCCTGTGGCTTAATCATCAGCGGGGCGCGTTAGAATTTCAACCCCCGTTTCGAGGATTGCGATCGTATGTTCAAACTGCGCCGAGAGTTTGCGATCTTTCGTGAGTGCTGTCCAACCATCGGCCTGTACCTGCGCTTCCCACGTTCCTTCATTAATCATCGGCTCAATGGTGAACACCATGCCGGGGCGGAGTTTTTTCCCTTTGCCCCGCGTGCCATAGTGGGGAATTTGTGGGGCGGTATGGAAGACCCGATTTACGCCATGGCCGACAAAGTCCCGCACCACCGAAAATCCATGGGCTTCGGCATGTTCTTGAATGGCCGCGCCAATATCTCCCACTCGTCCACCGGGATGTACGGCTTCAATGCCGCGCTGCAAGCATTCGGCGGTCACTTCAACGAGTTGTTTGGCCAGGGGGGACGGTTCACCCACAAAGAAGGTGCGGGAGGTGTCTCCGTAGTAGCCGTCGAGAATGGGGGTGACATCAATGTTGATAATGTCGCCATCTTTGAGAATTTCAGTGGCGCTGGGAATGCCGTGGCAGATCACCTCGTTGATGCTGGTACAAATGGATTTCGGAAAGCCGTGATATCCCAGGGGGGCGCTGATGGCTCCATGGGCTTGGGTCCAGCGTTCCGCTTCATCATTTAGTTCAAGGGTGCTGATGCCGGGTTTGACCATCGGGGCGAGGTGGTCCAGGAGTTGGGCCGCTAGTTTGCCGGCTTCCCGCATTTTGGCAATTTCACGTTTGGAGAGTAAAACGATGCGATCGTTTCCCATAGACTCGTTTGAGCGGATTGCTAAAAGTGTTTCGTTCTTTATCGTGACAGATTGTGGAAATTCTGGGGACTGAATCTACTGCATGGGGTTTAGAGGTGTAAGTCCAGATGAACAATGTAACACCCTAACATCAAGTCACCCGACCAGAGTTCATATTCAATTTGGATGCGATCGGGTAGGGGATAGCCTGAGACGACGAGCCGCCGGGTGAAATTTCGTAACCGGATGGCGCTGTGTAGGTGGTCGGTTTCATCGTGGAGCCAGTACCGGGAGGTTCCGTAGACTCCGTTGGCCCAATGGTGACGATAACCTAGTTGACTCCGTCCCTGGAGGGTCATTAACACCCGTTGGGAGGAAAATTCAAACCAGAGGAGTCCGGCTTTTTGGGGGTCTGGGGCTGCGGTGAAGTCTTCGCCGGTGCGGGGAAAGACGGGGTGTTTGAGGAGAAGATGAAAACAATCGCGGTCTTTTTGATAGAGCGTTGCATAGGTGTCAAACGCTGACCAGAGGGGGAGATTGGTCGCCACGAAAGACAGCGAGACTGGACAGCGGTGGTGGGTCAACATAGAGGCAGAAGAGTCAAGGGTGCGGCTTTCCTTCACGATACCCTGCATTTTGAGGCAGCAAGGGCTTCGCAACGGAGGTGTTACAGGTCTTTGGGCAAATTAACAGAAAATAACTTGCGTTTTTTTGTTCAATCCCATACAATAGGTAACTGTCGCTGAAATTTCAATCCTCAGTAGCTCAGTGGTAGAGCGGTCGGCTGTTAACCGATTGGTCGTAGGTTCGAATCCTACCTGGGGAGTTTAAAGACCTAAAACGTAAATAAGAAAATTAAGGATCGCATTTAGCTTTTAATCCGATCTTAAGAGGCTGTTTGAAAAGTTAAACTCAGATCCAAACCATGAGCTTCACTCAATGGAAACAAGGGGCTTAAGCCCCTTGCCTTTCTATTAAAGACACTTTTTAAACAAGCTCTAAAGGGGTTGAAGCTAAATTCGGTGGTTTCGCCTTAACCTGTCTGTGGGAGGGGTAGGGATGCTGGCGCGATCGCACCGCCCGCCCCCCTCGCACTCTGATCGTCCATCCAGTTTTAATCTTGGGTGAGCACTTGCCAGTAGGCCTGGGCGATTTTGCTGGGGGTGTAGTGCTGGTCGAGGTAGTCCCGTCCGGATTGACCGAGGGTTTTGACGAGTTTAGGGCTTTGGGACAGTGTCCGAATGTAGTGGGCGAGTCCGGCGGCATCGCCACTTTCAAAGGCTTGGCCGCAGTGGGCTTCGTGGAGGATTTTGCGGAGGTAGGAGTGGGATTCGCAGATGGCGGCGACGGGGCGACCGGCGGCGAGGATGCCGTAGAGCTTGCTGGGGGCGACGAGGCCTTCGAGACCGGGGCTGATACTGACGAGGGAGAGGTCGCAGGCGGTGAGGGAGTAGGGGAGGATTTCTTTGTCTTGGTAGGGGAGGAAACGGCAGCGGGTCAGTTGCGATCGCGCCACTCGCTCCACACAAGCCCGCAGTTGTGCCCCCCGCCCAATGAACAGGAATTGAATCGGTTCATCCCGCAGTAACTCCGCCGCCCGTAAAATTGTGTCGAGGTCGTGGCAGCGTCCCAGGTTGCCGGAATATTGCACCGTGAAGGTATTCACACAGTCATAATGTTGCGCAAACCAATTGTGCGTTTTGTCCATGGGTACGATCAATTGAGGATCGGCCCAACTGGGGATGACGCTGATTTTGGCTTCGAGGTGGGGGGCTTTAGCCAAGACGCGATCGCGCATTGAAGAACTCAGCACAATAATCTGATCCGCCTGGTGCCAGATTTGCCGATTCAGCCAATTCCAGAACCGCACCAACCAATGGCGCGAAGACACCATGTTCAACGCCACCGCCACATCTGGATAGAGATCATACAGGAGGCAAATGTACCGCAGACCCAGCAGCCGATTCGCCAAATACCCCAACACCGGCAAATAGGGCGGCTCACTCGTCACCACCATCACATCTCGATGGCGAGCGACCCGGATCAGGTGCATGGCAGTGCGCATACAGAACAAGAGACCATTAATCGCTCGACCTCTAACCCGCAAGGGCCAAGCCCGTGAGGCCCGCGATCGCTGCACTTCCACCTGTTGATTCGCTTCTCGTTTGGGGGCAAACTCCCGATCAAAGGCGTAGCCCGGTTGCCCCGTAAATATACGCACATTTAGCCCCATCCGACTCAAATGCACCGCTAATTCTGCAATCAATTGCCCCGTGGCGGCATAGTCCGGCGGATAAAACTGAGTCACAATCAGCACACGGCGATAGGAACCCGCCACAAATGGAGAGGCGGACTGAGATGAGGAGGACGCGGGAGAGGCAGGGAATGAATTGGGTAGATGAGACTCGGTATGGTCTAGCATGCGATGATTAAACAGTCCAAGGGCTGGAAATTTTAGGATAGTTCATGGCGAGAAGGAATCTTGTTGGGATCACAGCAAAATCAGCATTAATTTCCTCAGCATCTCACCATTGGCAACAATCCTTCAGTCCGGCCGATCCTGTCTCACGTTAACCCACACAATCTTAAGTACAGATCAAGACTGGTCAGGATGCTCAAAAGTTGCCATCAATTCACCACGACTCCATTCACCCCTCGTGCGATCTTTGCTGTAGGTTAGCCATGGTGCTTCGCTCTCTCCTAGATAACCTACGGGTTTTCCATTCCACAAGGGAAAATTTACAGAGAGAGCCATGTGTGAATGCTAACGGTGTTCTCAGCAACGGTATTTCCAGAGTGGGCGATATGATGGTAGACTATAATTCCTAAACGATTAAGGGCGTGTAGCTCAGTGGATAGAGCACCAGATTCCGGTTCTGGGTGTCGGGAGTTCGACTCTCTCCACGCTCGCTTCAAGAATAGCAAGGTTAGAGTTCAGTGAGTTTGACCCACTGGCTCTTTTTTTTGGGGTCGAGGCTTGGGGGCCGGCGGCTCGTTAAGATAGGGGCTGTGTTGCTGGAGCATGGCTTGAATGATATCTTTATTGCCGGTGGGATTGGAGCCGCGCTTGATGGCTCAGGTGCGGTTTATTGTGGAGATCGATCGCCTCAAAACGGTGTTGCGACAAACGAAACTGGCGGATGGGTCGCGGCGGGAAAATAGTGCGGAACATTCGTGGCATTTGGCACTGATGGCGATCGCCCTCGCGGACTACGCGCCGCTGGGGGTGGATCTGCACCGGGCGATCGCGCTCTTGCTCGTTCATGATCTGGTGGAAATCGATGCGGGGGATACCTTTTGCTACGATGTGGCGGGCAATGCGGACAAGGCGGAGCGGGAGCAGCGGGCGGCCGATCGCATTTTTGGGCTGCTGCCGTCGGATCAAGGGCAGGATTACCGGGAACTGTGGGATGAGTTTGAGGCGGGGGAGACGGTGACGGCCCAGTTTGCGATCGCCCTGGATCGCCTCCAACCGTTTTTGCTCAATTTGGCCAACCACGGGGGAACCTGGCGGGAACACGGGATTGATGAGGCGCGGATTCGCGATCGCATGGCTCCGGTGGCGCGGGTATCGCCGGAATTGGGGGGGATGGTGGAAGCGGCGATCGCGCAATGTCGAGCAGCGGGGTGTATTCCTTAAGAGAAAAGGGCTGAATGAGTTTGTGCAACCCCTCACCCAACCCTCTCCCCCAGGAGAGGGCTTTGACGATCGCTGATTTTAAATTCCGGCAATTCTTGACATTTGCGATCGCCTCCATCGCCCCGACCGGCCAGAGAACGATTAAAGTGATCAGTGAGGATGGACTGTCCTCCATCGCTGTATTCACCCCATCTAGATTGAGGAGACCTTGATGCTTGAAGCCTATCGCAACCATGTGGCCGAACGCGCTGCTCTGGGCATTCCGCCCCTCCCCCTCACTGCCGCCCAAACCACAGACCTGTGCGAACTGCTGAAGAATCCGCCCGCTGCGGAAAAAGAAGAATTGTTGATGTTGCTGCGCGATCGCGTTCCCCCCGGTGTGGACGAAGCCGCCTATGTGAAAGCAGGATTTTTAACCGGCATTGCCAAAGGCGAGATCCCCTGTCCGCTCATTTCCAAACAAGGCGCGATCGATCTCCTCGGTACGATGGTGGGCGGGTATAACGTGCAATCCCTGGTGGATCTGTTGAAATCGCGTGATCAAGAAGTGGCATCGACGGCAGCGATCGCCCTCAGCAAAACCACCCTCGTTTTCGATGCCTTCAACGACGTACTCAAACTCTCCGAAGTCAACCCCCACGCCAAACAAGTCATCGACGCTTGGGCCGAAGGCGACTGGTTCATCAGCAAACCCAAACTCCCGGAAACCATCACCGTCACAGTCTTCAAAGTCCCCGGCGAAACCAACACCGACGACCTTTCCCCCGCCCCCCACGCCACCACCCGCCCCGACATCCCCCTCCACGCCACCGTCATGCTGGAATCGCGGATGCCCGACGGCCTCGCCACCATTGCCCAACTCAAAGAACAGGGCCACCCCATCGCCTACGTCGGTGATGTCGTCGGCACAGGGTCAAGCCGAAAATCCGCCGCCAACTCCCTGCTCTGGCACATCGGCAACGACATCCCCTTCATCCCCAACAAGCGATCGGGCGGTGTTGTCCTCGGCGGTAAAATCGCCCCGATCTTCTTCAACACCTGCGAAGACTCCGGCGCACTCCCCATTGAATGCGACGTGAACGCCCTCAACACCGGCGACGTGATCACCATTCACCCCTACGCCGGCAAAATCACCAACGCAGCCGGCGACACCATCTCCACCTTTGAACTCAAACCCGAAACCATCGTTGATGAAGTCCGGGCTGGCGGTCGGATTCCCCTGCTCATCGGTCGCAGCCTCACGGACAAAACCCGCGAAGCCCTCGGCCTCCCCCTCAGTGACCTGTTCACCCGCCCCACCCTCCCCGACGACACCGGCAACGGCTTCACCCTCGCCCAAAAAATGGTCGGCAAAGCCTGCGGTCTCCCCGGCATTCGTCCCGGCACATCCTGCGAACCGCTGATGACCACCGTGGGTTCCCAAGATACCACCGGCCCCATGACCCGCGACGAACTCAAAGAACTCGCCTGTCTGGGCTTCTCCGCTGACCTCACCCTGCAAACCTTCTGCCACACTGCCGCCTATCCCAAACCCGTCGATATCACCACCCACAAAAACCTCCCCGACTTCTTCGCCACTCGTGGCGGCGTGGCCCTGCGACCCGGCGACGGCATCATTCACTCCTGGCTGAATCGGATGCTCCTCCCCGACACCGTCGGCACCGGGGGCGATTCCCACACCCGCTTCCCCTTGGGCATTTCGTTCCCGGCAGGTTCTGGCCTCGTGGCCTTCGCCGCCGCCTTAGGGGTGATGCCCCTGGATATGCCGGAATCGGTGTTGGTGAAATTTAGCGGCGAACTGCAACCCGGCGTGACCCTGCGGGATATCGTCAACGCGATTCCCTGGGTCGCCATGCAACAGGGCAAACTCACCGCTGGCAAAGGCGACAAAATCAACGTCTTCAACGGTCGAATCATGGAAATGGAAGGGTTGCCCGATCTCAAAGTTGAGCAAGCCTTTGAACTCACCGATGCGACAGCGGAACGCTCCTGCGCGGGTTCGACGATCAAGCTCAGTGAAGCAACGGTGGCGGAATATCTGCGATCGAATGTGGCCCTGTTGAAAAACATGGTGGCGCGGGGTTATCAAGACCCGAAAACCCTAATGCGCCGCGTGGCAAAAATGGAGCAATGGCTCGCCAATCCGGAACTGATGTCCGCTGATGCCGATGCGGACTATGTGGACACCATTGAGGTCAATCTCAACGAGATTAAAGAACCGATCGTGGCGGCTCCCAATGACCCGGATAATGTCAAACTGATGTCCGAATGCGCGGGCGACACGATTCATGAAGTGTTTATCGGCTCCTGCATGACCAATATCGGCCACTATCGCGCCGCTGCGAAAATCCTGGAAGGGGCGGGCCCGGTCAAGGGCCGGCTTTGGATTTGTCCGCCAACGCGCATGGATGAAAAGCAACTGCGCGAGGAAGGGGTTTACGGGGTCTTTGCTGCGGCGGGGGCACGGACGGAAATGCCCGGTTGTTCGCTCTGCATGGGCAACCAAGCCCGCGTTGAAGATGGCGTGACGGTGTTTTCGACTTCGACCCGGAATTTCAATAACCGCATGGGTAAGGGGGCGCAAGTGTATCTGGGTTCGGCGGAGTTGGCGGCGGTTTGTGCGCTGCTGGGTAAGATTCCGACGGTGGCGGAATATTTAGCGATCGTGACGGAAAAACTCGACCCCTTCGCGGACGAACTCTATCGCTATCTCAATTTCGACCAAATCGCCGATTTTGAGGACGAAGGCCGCGTCATCCCCCTCGACCAAATGCCCAAAATCGAGGACATTCTAGGAATGCCCGCCGCTGTGAAGTAGCACGCATTCTGAACACTCGATCCAACTAAACAAAACAGGGTGGGCATTGCCCGCCCTGCTTTGTTGCTAAGGTATTCTATACAGTCCACATTTACTATGTTTTTTGATGTTTGACTAAATTAACTACAATCAATAATTGCTACAATCTAGACATAGTAAAGTGCACACCATTATTGTGGTCTAAAGTAATGAAAATCAATAATTATGTCAAGGTTATTTGCGTATTTGTACTGGTAAATTTCGGCTTATTAGGATGTAGTCAATGGCAGCAACAACGAATGTACAAGCAAGAAATTTTACAAATCACAAAAGAAATCAAAACCAGCCCCAATTTGCCAGAACTATATTATCAACGTAGTTATTTGTACTACTTTTCTGGACAAAATAAAAAAGCACTCAAGGATTTAAATCGAGCGATAGAGGTTAGTCCTGACGCTCCCCAATATCTAGATTCTCGTATTGATCTTGCCCTCCGTTTGGAGCAGTATGAACTTGTGATTAAAGATACAACACATTGGATTCAAACCACAGGATCAAATAGTAATGCATTCATTTCTCTCATATACAATATGAGAGGTATTGCGTATCGAAACTCTGGAAATAATGAAGCTGCCCTTGCCGATTTCAATCACTCAATCCATCTAAATCCTAATCCTCGTGCTGATTTAAAAAGTATGCCTAATGCTGATGCTTATTTTAATCGAGGCGTACTCTATAAAGATTTGGGGAATTATCCTCAAGCCAAGGCTGATTTAAGTGCTGCTTTGCAAGGATATTGCAATGAGGAAGAGTTAACAGTTGAATGTGAAGCAGCTCAAAAAGAACTAGATGGTTTAAACTGAATATTTAGGGGGGGGTGACAGTGGTAAAGTAAGAAATATCCATTAGGAAAATTCTCAAGGTATTCTAATTGTTGATATCACTGCCACAGAAAGTGGATACCTTAAATGATTCTAAGTACGCTAATATGAAAGAGTTGGGATTTGAGTTTAATCGTGGGGTGTAGCGAGTTTCTTTTGCTTTCGATTCGTGACGAAAAGCGATTTTACTGATCGCAGGTGATAAATCTGGTCAATCAGAACGCAATTTTTATCGTCGCCTTATTAAAATTGCCGATATCCGATTTGTCAGCATCTGAACAAAAGACAAAGGCGGCGGTGAGGCTGTCGGAGGGAAGGAAGTGTGGTCGAGGTGGTAGGCGCGTTCTTCGGTGAGGATTTGTTCGTAGAGGTAGCGGGTGGCGCGATCGCACCGCCTTCCATTGAACCGACATTCCGCAGGTTGACAAAAAATAAAAAAGGTGTGGTGGTTTAAGGTAGAAAGCACCCCCTAGAGACAGAGAAAAGTACCGTGGAGATAGACCATCTGGGCTTAGTAGCAGGAGTCATCGACGAGCTAGGGCTAGTGGAACTGACGGATGAAATCATCGAACCCCACAGCCTAGAGCAAGTGAGTGGAGGACAAGTGCTCAAAGCGATGATCTTGAACGCTTTGGGGTTTGTGAGTGCGCCATTGTACCTATTCAGCGAGTTCTTTGAAAGCAAAGCGGTATCACACCTACTGGGGGAGGGAGTAGAAGCAAAGCACCTCAACGATGACCGGCTGGGTCGTGTACTCGATGAGCTATACGCAGCAGGAACAACAGCATTTTTCCTCAAGGCGGCAATGCAAGCAGTGAGAAGATTTAAGGTGAGAATCGAGCAGAGGCACTTGGATGCGACATCAATGTCAGTGACAGGAGAGTATGAGGGGAAAGAGGAATCAGAGACAGAAGAGACATCTTCCTCAGAGCCGAAAGGGATTCGACTGGGCCGAGGGTACTCAAGAGACCATCGACCGGACTTGAAACAGTGTGTGATGACATTGATGTGTAGCGCCGATGGGGGAGTACCGCTGTGGTTGAAGGTAGCGAGCGGGAACGCCCAAGACAATCAGGAGTTTGCCCAAGTGATGAAGGAGTTTGGGGAGCAATGGACAAGCGAGGGATTGTGTGTGATGGATGCGGCATTCTACACGGAGCCGAATCTGAGAGAAGTGGGAAGAATGGGGTGGTTATCAAAAATTTTGGGTTTAAAACCCCGTCCTTCTAGGACGGCTTTAATGGACTAGAATTGGAATGGCGATAACCAAGCCACCAAAACCGAACCTTGAAAACCAAAGTTAGCGGGTTCCAAGTTGAAGAAGACCACCAA
>NZ_JAQMTY010000015.1 GCF_028330765.1 Spirulina subsalsa CS-330
GCGATCGCGATCGCGATCGCCCCCCCACCCGTCCACAGCATCATCGTCATCAACCTCCCCACCGGAGCATACACCTCCATCACCGGCAACTCCACCACCACATACCACCCGACGCTATACACCAACGCCGCCACCCCTAACACCGACTGGCCCCGTAATCCCTGATAGATCTTGAATTGATGAGCCGGATCACCATACAAAACACGGGAGGCGATCGCATTGGGGAGACGCTCCAATTGAAAACTTTGGTGGGTCTCATCAACATTCCGTGTTTGGGTCAGAATAAGCTGACGGCGATCGACAATATAGATCGACCCATTCCGACCAACGGGGGTTTGGGCAATAATCCCATTCAGGCCTTCTAAATTGACCGACGCAAGCAACACCCCATCCAGTTGATCGGACGCATCATAGAGGGGCGTGGCGATGGTGACCAAAAGGGTTTGGCGATCAGTATCTAACGTCACCGGACTCAATAGCTGTTCCGAGCGACTGAGCACACGTCGCACCATTTGCCGATGGGAAATCAAAAATGCCTGCTCCGCATCTCCGGCTTGATAGGGGGTGACCCCCGCCCGGAATTCACCCTGACGATCAAAGATGGCCACGGCTTCATAGGCATGGTTTGTCCGGGTTAAGCCTTCGAGGAAACGCTGTTGAACATCGGGGTCAATGCGACTCAGACCTCGGACTTTGCTGAAGTAGTTAAACGGATATTGCAGCCCGTTGAGATGGGATTCAATGTCGCCGACGGCGGTTTGGACTCGTGCTTGCTGAAGTTGCCAGGCCTCGTCGAGGTGGGCTTGATAACTTAAGACCGTTAAACTCCCTCCCACCATCAAGACGGTCAGCACAGCGATCGCAACTAAGCCGAATTGAATGAATTGGGTCAGCGACCAAGAGGGGCGCAAGGCTTGACGCAGGGAGGGTGCTGTCATGGTGAACGCAAAACCAAGGGAGCAAGAGCAACGGACGATGGGCGGGTGCGGGGCATGGGTGACTCTGCACCCCAGCCCTACAATTGAATCAATTCAGTGCGGTTTAAATCCAAGGCCAACCCAAAGGCTTGGGGGCCGCCCACGGAGTCTAAGGCCTGCCGCACGAAGGCTGGATCAACCAATTCTGCGGCGGACTGGGTGGGGTCTAGGCTATTTAACCACGGAACGTCCTCTGCGAATTGAGTGGTTTGGCAGGCTTTAATCAGGGCTTCGGTGTAGGAGGGAAAGGGGTAGGGTTGAAAGTCAACGCGGCGCGATCGCCATTCCGGATGTTGAATCGCTCCTTGGCGGCGATAAAAATCATGATCATTATGGGTCAGCACCCGTTCGAGGATGGCGAGGGAATGGGGCATATAGTTGCCCCCGGCTTGGGAGAGCAAATGCGCCAGTTCCGGCCGATTCCATTGGGCCCACTGTTGGGCCTTGACGACGGCATTCACAATTCGTTGTGTCCAGTCGGGCCGGTTTTGCACGTCATCATCATGCATCAGCACCACACAACAGGCGTGGTCTTTCCACACATCTCCTGTCAGCCGCAGGATCTTGCCGCTTTGCCGGGTTTCGGCGGCGGAGTTGTAGGGTTCTGCGACGATGTAGCCGGCGATCGCTTCGAGTTGGAGCGCATCGAGCATATCTAAGGGCGACAACACCTGTAAACCCACCTGATCGGCGGCCACCCTGTCCCCTGGTTGTTGGGCCATGGGGGTCAGGCCGTGATGACGCAGGAGCATTTGCAGCACCACATTATGGATCGAGTACCACGAGGGGATCGCCAGCGATCGCCCACCAAAATCCGTCACCTGATTCACCGTCGGCAGCACCGTCAAGGCCGACCCGTTGGTGTGGTTCCAGGCCACCACCCGACTGGGAAACTGTGCCCCATAGCGCATCCAGATCGCCGTTGGCATCAGAATATGGATCACATTCACCTCACGATCCATAAACCCTTGGGCGATCGCCGCCCAGGAACGGTAAGACTTGGGCCGCGAGGCTTCTAAGCCCTCCGCCCGATAAAAGCCTTTATCGTAGGCCGCCAACAAGGCCGACGCATCGGTAATCGGCAAATATCCCACCCGGACAACGGGATCATCAACGGGGGGCCGCCAGCGATCGCAACTGTTCAAGAGGGCGGCTGTTCCCATCGATGCTGCCGCCAGACCACTGTAGCGCAGCCATTGACGACGGGTCAGGCGTGAATTGAAACGAGGAGAAACCATGGCAATCAAAACCTACAGAGGTTTGGATAGGGTCTGTTCTAATCTAATACCCATCATTGTGACGAAACTGCGATCGCTCCACCGTACTCCAGCCCACAAAATCCTCGGTTGATCCGGGGAACCTCTGGGGAAACACGGCAAGAGGATGTCAAAATGACTCCACCCTAGCACAGTTGCATCGGGACAAAATCAGCGTTAGGCTTAATCGGGTCAGTTTAGAGACCCTCGCCCATGGCCTATTGTTACGATTTCCCCCGCCCGGCCCTGACCGTTGATTGTGTTGTCTTTGGGCTCGATGAGCAAAACAGTTTAAAAGTGCTCCTGATTCGGCGTAACCTTCCCCCCTTCAAAGGGGAATGGGCCTTACCCGGCGGCTTTGTTCGTTCCGATGAAACCCTCGAACAGTCGGCCCGACGCGAACTTGGCGAAGAAACCGGTGTCAAGGATATTTTCTTAGAACAGCTTTATACCTTTGGTGCAGTGGAACGTGATCCCCGCGATCGCATCATCACCGTCGCCTACTACGCCCTCGTCAACCTCACCGAACACACAATCAACGCCACCACCGATGCCGACGAAGCCAAATGGTTTCCCATTGATGCCCTGCCTAGTCTCGCCTTCGACCATCTCCACATCTTCCAACAGGCCCTCCAACGCCTCAAAAGCAAACTCCGCTACGAACCCATCGGCTTTGAACTCCTGCCCCAAAAATTCCCCCTCTCCCAGCTTCAGCACCTCTACGAAACCGTCCTCGGCAAACCCCTCGACAAACGCAATTTCCGCAAAAAGATCCTCAAAATGGGACTCCTCACCGCCCTCGAAGAATGGCAAACCGATGTGGCTCACCGTGCCGCCCGTCTCTACGCCTTCAACCCGGAACAATACCAAGAGTTAAAACAGCAGGGGTTTAATTTTGAACTGTAGGCGGGTTGGAGTTTGAGCAGGGGTTTAATTTTGAACTGTAGGCGGGTTGGAGTTTGAGCATTGATTTGGCAGGAGTTTGAGTATTGATTTGGTTGGAGTTTGAGTATTGGTTTGTGGCAGGAGTTTGAGCATTGATTTGTGGCAGGAGTGAGCCAGAGGCTCACACTACCCTGCCTGGACTCTTCTGTCGTATGAGCGTCTAGCTCGCTGCCCTGATCAGGGGGATCAAAGGCCAGCGAGCCGTTGTCCGGTCTGGATCAGCAGTGGCCCCTGGGAGGCGGGAGGAATTAGGATACCGGATGGAGATCGTGGCCGATTTCGGTGGGGTGGTCGGTATGACCAAGGGCGGCGCTGATCTCGGTGGCGAATTCTTCCGAGAGGCGGCCATGATAGGCATCCATCAGTAGGGACTTAATATCGTTAATCAAAGGATAGCGGGGGTTAGAACCGGTGCATTGGTCGTCGAAGGATTGATCGGCCAATTCCTCTAAACGGGCTTGGAATTCTGAGGCGCGATCGCCCAAAGCATCCTTCAAACTCGTGGGAATTCCCACCTGTTGCTTCAACGCTTCAATGGCGATGATCAACTGATTCACCTTGGCCGCTTCATCCTCACCCGGTAGCCCTAAATAGCTGGCGATGCGGGCGTAGCGCCATTTCGCATTCGGGTATTTATATTGGGAAAATGTGGCCTGTTTAAAGGGCGCATCGGTGGCGTTATAGCGGATCACATAGGTGATCATCAACGCATTGGCCATGCCGTGGGGAATGCCAAACATCGCCCCCAATTGGTGGGCCATGGAGTGACAAATTCCCAAGAAACCATTGGCAAAGGCCATGCCTGCGATCGTGGAGGCATAGTGCATTTTTTCGCGGGCCTTCGGATTCGCTGCCCCTTCATGGTACGCAGCCGGTAAATATTTGAAGATTAACCGCGTTGCCTCCAAGGACAAGCCATTGGTATATTCCGAAGCCAACACCGATACATAGGCCTCCAGGGCATGGGTGAGGGCATCAACACCCCCATAGGCGGTTAGGGATTTGGGCATGTGGCGCACCAGATCCGCATCAATGATCGCCATACTGGGGGTGAGGGCGTAGTCCGCGAGGGGGTATTTAATTTGTTTTTTGCGATCGGTCACCACCGCAAAGGGCGTGACTTCAGACCCCGTGCCAGAGGTGGTGGGAATCGCCACAAGTAAGGCTTTCGACCCCAAGGGCGGCAGGTCATAAACCCGCTTACGAATGTCCATAAACCGCATCGCCAAGCCTTCAAATTCAATTTCCGGATGCTCGTACAGCAGCCACATAATTTTCGCCGCATCCATGGGAGAACCGCCGCCGATCGCAATAATCACATCCGGTGCAAAGCGACGCATCCGGTCTAAGCCCCGATTCACCGTCTCCAAGGAGGGATCAGGCTCCACATCGTCGAAAATATCGTATTTCAGCCCCATATCATCGAGCACATCTTCTAGGGATGCCGTTAACCCCAGGTCGTAGATCGGTTTATCGGTGATGATAAACGCCCGCTCTTTCCCGGCCAAATCTCGCAGGGCCACGGGTAAAGACCCCGGCTTGAAGTAGATTTTCGGCGGGACGCGAAACCAGAGCATATTCTCGCGCCGCTCGGCGACGGTTTTGATGTTGAGGAGGTGATGGGGTTCGACGTTTTCGCTGATCGAGTTGCCGCCCCAAGTTCCACAGCCGAGGGTGAGGGACGGGTCAAGGCGGAAGTTGTACAGGTCGCCGATCGCACCTTGGGACGAGGGCGTATTAATCAGCACCCGCGCCGTTTGGACGTTGTTTTCAAAGCGGCGGATATGGTCGAGGTTATCGGGGGAGGTGTAGAGGACGGCGGTATGGCCACGGCCCCCTAGTTCCACGAGGGCTTCGGCTTTGTCTACCCCGGCGAGGAAGTCCGGGACGCGATACATGGCCAGGATCGGGGACAGTTTTTCCTGGGCAAAGGGTTCATCAAGGCTGACTTCCTCCACTTCCCCGATTAACACACGGGTTTCGGGGGGGATCTGAATGTCGGCGATCGCGGCAAGTTTTTCCACGGGTTGCCCGACAATATCCGCATTGAGGCGACCGTTCACGATGATTTTGGCGCCGAGGCGATCGCGCTCCTCCGGCGTAAGAATATAGGCCCCCCGATGGCGAAATTCCGTTTTCACCGCCTCATAGATCGAATCAACGACAATCACCGACTGCTCACTAGCGCAGATCATCCCATTATCAAAAGTCTTACTGAGGATAATCGACGACACCGACAGCTTAATATGGGCGGTTTCATCAATCAGCGCCGGGGTATTGCCAGCCCCCACCCCTAGGGATGGATTTCCCGACGAATAGGCCGCCCGCACCATGCCAGGCCCCCCCGTGGCGAGGATTAAATTAATCTTGGTGTGCTGCATCAGGGCTTGGGACAGGGGCACAGTGGGTTCATCAATCCAGCCGATAATGTCAGCGGGCGCACCGGCGGCCACGGCAGCATCGCGGATCACCTTAGCGGCGGCGATCGTGCAGTGCTTGGCGCGGGGGTGGGGCGAAAAGATGATCCCGTTGCGGGTTTTGAGGGCGATTAAGGCTTTAAAAATTGCCGTTGATGTGGGGTTAGTGGTGGGGACAATCCCGGCGAGGAGTCCCACGGGTTCGGCAATTTTTTGAATTCCAAAGGCTTGATCAACTTCGATAATGCCGCAGGTTTTTTCGTGCTTATATTTGTTGTAGATAATTTCGGACGCAAAATGATTTTTAATCACTTTGTCTTCGGTCACCCCCATCCCGGTTTCCGTGGCGGCCAGTTTGGCAAGGGGGACTCGTGCGGTATTGGCCGCGAGGGCAGCTTGCTTAAAAATAGCATCCACCTGCTCTTGGCTAAAGCTGGCATAGGTGGATTGGGCAGTTTTAACCCGTTGAATCAGGTCTTCAAGTTCTGGGATTGTGGTGACAAAACTGGACATAAGTAATGATGTTGGGAGGACTAAATACGGTCTGGTGGCGAGAACGGCAACCTAGGCTGGACTGGGCTTCATCGTGTAGAGCGATCGCTAAACAGTCAAGGCAAAACCCGATCACCCAGAGGAGAAACTCAATTCCCGCCTAGGTCAATGAAGGCGAGTCGGCCATTGCATGAGCGTGTGATGCAGAGATACCCGTCATCGTGAGATATAGCACTAGCCAGAGCGGTTAGGACATTCAGAGACTCTGGAACAAGGGGCTTAAGCCCCTTGCCTGTCCGCATGCCCTTGTTGATTGCTATACATTTCATCATTGTGTTGAGATCGCTTCGGCGGTTGCTACCGTCATGGTCGCGTAGAATATCGCCAACCCATCAAGATTGAAGATGGGCTTAAGGTTTAAGCGAATTGCTATCACCCCCAAATCCCTACGGTGAAGACTGGGCCGGGGCGAGGGACATCGGCGTTTCCATCAAGGCATTCTCGTCACTATACACTTCCAATTCAAACCAAAACGTACTGCCAACACCCACTTCACTAATGAGATGAACCCGGCTATGGTGCTTTTCGATAATATTACGCACAATCGACAGTCCTAGCCCCGTACCTTCTAGGGTATGCACCCGATTTTCAACCCGGAAAAATCGTTCAAAAATGGCATTTTGGTCATCGGGATCAATGCCGGTTCCAGTGTCTGCCACCTCAATTCGCACTTTTTGGGGTTGGTTGGGTAAGGGCGCATTTTGATCCAAAAGATAGGACAAAATCGCCACCTTGCCCCCCGACGCAGTGAACTTCAAGGAATTCCCCACTAGGTTCGCCAAGACCTGCAAAATTAAATCATAATGCCCCAACACCAGCGGCAAATCGGGGCTGATCTGTTGCAGCAATTCGATCCCCTTATCCTTCGCATTGAGTTGATAGGTGCGGAGGGTTTGCTCAATGGGGCGGGAGATTTCGATCGCTTCTAACTGATAGGCATTACTCGATTCGAGCCGGGAGAGGTCTAACACATCATTCACCAACCGCGTGAGGCGATCGGTTTCATTGTTCGCCGTTTTGAGAAACTCTTCCCGCTCCCCTTCCGTGAGTTCGTTGCCGTATTCGTACAGGGTTTCAATGAACGATTTGATATTAAACAACGGTGTGCGCAGTTCATGGGAGACATTACTAATGAATTGGCTTTTCGCTTCGTTGAGTTCCACTTCGCGGGTAATGTCTTGAATCGTCATCGCAATGCCTTTCACGGATTCGCGATGTTGGTCAAACACTTGGGTGAGCAAAATCCGAATCGTGCGTTCGGTGGGAGAGGAGAGGGTGACACGAAATTCATCCCCATCGCGGTGTTTATGGTCATCGGCGGCGGCCTGTTCAGCGGCTTCTGTGAGGGGGATCAGGGGGGACTTGATGTGGGTGACGTGGTAGAGGGGACGGGTGAGTTTGACGGTGACGGGGGGAGGAAGATGGTGAAGCACATTGTCGCCGATTACATCTTTGCCTTCCCAATTGAAGATGCGGCGGGCGGTGGGGTTGACGAGGATGATATCGAGGTCGGTGTTGAGGAGGACGGCTCCATCGGCAATGGTGGAGACGAGGGTTTCGAGTTTGGCTTTTTCGGCGGTGAGTTCTTCGATGTTTTGTTCTTCGTAGGATTTGAGCCGTTCGGCCATTTCGTTGAAGCTGAAGATCAGTTCACCGAGTTCGCCACCGAGGGGGAGGTTAATGCGTTGCTGAAAGTTACCGGCGGCAATATTTTTGACTCCGACGAGGAGTTCTTTGATCGGTTTGGTGATCGTGAGGGCATTGAAGACGACACCGAGCAAGACCATGGCCCAGATCGAAATGAAGACGGCGATCGTGACATCACGGGTGAGGTTGGAGGAGGCGACGACGGTGGGGTTGGGGTTGATCCCGATCGCAAGCACCCCCAGGTATTTTTTTTCATGGTGGAGGGGGACAAAGACATCGGTGACGGGGCCGTCAGGGGTGAGATGTTGGCGCACCAACGGCAGGGCGCTGTTGGTGGCGTATTGTTCTGGGAGTTGAATCCGGCGTTGGATCGTGAGGGAGTTTTGGACTTCGGCTTCGCTGTAGGGGATGCCGAAGAAGATTTTGCCGGCTTCGTTGGCGTAGAGGAGGTAGCGAATGGAGGAGGTGCTGCTGTAGAAGCGGCTCGAAAAACGGGCCGCTTCTCCGAGGTTGTCATCGGCGATCAGGGGGGCGACGTTGGCGGCGAGGAGGAGTCCTAAATCGCGCCCGAAGCGAGTGTCATTCAGCCGTGCGTCGTGTTGGATGGTGTTGACCGCCCAGAAGGTGACGCTGCTCATAATTAATGAGACGACAAGGGTTGCCCCGGCCATGAGCCGAGTTTGCAGGGTGAACTCTGACCACCACTGATGAAGAATGGCGCGGATCTGTTTGAAGAACGCTAACAAGGCTTACCTGGGGACAATGGCTGAGAGGTGATTAATGGTGAGAATATTGGGCTTCATTATATCGGAACTTTCTAAAGATCCAGTGGGTTTAGTCGGGTTGGGGGCTGTCTGCGGCTGGGCTGGGGGGGGTGGCGATCGCTGTTTCGTCCTCTGACTCAGGGGTGACGGCTGCGGCTTCAACGCTTGCGGCTGGGGTCGGCTCTGGGTCTGGTTGGGGGCGCAAGCGGTGGGCGATGTCCCGGCGATAATACATGCCTTCAAATTCGATGGCGGCGATCGCATCGTAGGCCGTCGCGATCGCCCCCTCAAAGTCATCCCCCAACGCCGTCACCCCCAACACCCGGCCCCCACTGGTGAGCACCTGTTTTTGGCGGCGCTGCGTCCCCGCATGGAACACCAAGGCCCCTCGCTCTGCCGCTGCCTCGATTCCCGTAATTTCATCCCCGCGCCGATATTTACCCGGATACCCTTCCGCCGCTGCCACCACACAGACCGCACAGCCCGCTTCCCATTCCAAGGGGGGTAGTTTTTCCAGGGTTTGATTCACACAGGCCAACACCACCGTTTCCAAGGGCGTTTTCAGGAGCGGCAACACCACCTGCGTCTCCGGATCACCAAACCGACAGTTAAACTCCAACACCTTCGGATCACCAGACTCCGAAATCATCAAGCCCGCATAGAGCACCCCGCGATAGTCAATCCCTTTCGCCTGCAATGCGCTCAAGGTCGGGGCAATAATCTCCCGCTCGATCCGTTCCATTAATGCCGGAGTCACCAGGGGAGCCGGGGCATAGACCCCCATGCCGCCGGTATTTTCCCCCGTATCCCCTTCGCCAATCCGTTTATGATCCTGGGCGGGGATCAAGGTGCGGAAGGTTTGACCATCGGTGATCGCAAAAATCGAAACCTCTTCCCCGGTGAGATATTCTTCCACCACCAGGGTTTTAAAGCCTTGCTCCCAGAGCAGATCCACCGCTTCGAGGGCGGCGGCGATCGTCTCTGCGACGATCACCCCTTTGCCGGCGGCCAGGCTGTCGGCTTTGACGACGAGGGGGGCGGTTTGGGTTTTGATGTAGGTTTTGGCGGCTTCGGTGTTGGTGAAGCATTCGCCCTTGCCCATCGGCACGCCTGCTTTGGCCATGAGGGTTTTGGCCCAGATTTTGCTCGCTTCGATGCGGGCCCCTGCTTTGGTGGGGCCAAAAACGGGAATATTTTGGGCTTGGAGATAGTCGGCAATGCCGTCTGCGAGGGGAACTTCGGGGCCAATAATCACGAGGGACATGCCTTGCACGCCGGCAAAACGGGCAATGCCGTCAAAATCGCTGACATTCATGGCGATGTTTTGGCATTTGGGCACGGTGGCAGTGCCGCCATTGCCGGGAATGCAGAGAATTTGTTTGACGCGATCGGATTCTGACAATTTGAGTGCGATCGCATGTTCACGTCCCCCACTCCCCACAATCATGATTTTCATAGCTTTTACGTGCGCCCTCTGGATCAAAACTAGACAGTGTCGTGATGAATTCTAACTCTATCTGTGCGTCTTTTCGTTCATTTCTCCTAAAATGCAGCCAGGGAATCACAACAGAATCCTTGCAAGTATGACGCTGTGATTTTGCGATCGCGGCTCCTCTCCTCCGTCCCATTCCAGACCCTCCCCCAAGCCCCCCGCCCCACTGTTTTTAGCCAGCCAACCCGTTAGAACTCTGCCTCCATTGCTCAGATTTCCTGACGAGATCAACAGGTTTCCAACCCTCTTTTTGGTAGGATTAGACTTTCTCAGTCATGAATGCTGGAGTCTATGCCGCATTCTTAAACTCACCCTGAACATCGCCATCATGTCTTCCCCGGATCGCCCTTCATTTGCCATCACCACACCCCTGTACTATGTCAATGCCGCCCCTCACATTGGCAGTGCCTACACAACGATGATTGCCGATGCGATCGCCCGCTTTCAACGGTTGCGGGGTCAGGATGTTCTGTTCATCACCGGCACCGATGAACATGGCCAAAAAATCCAACGCGCCGCCGAAGATCAAGGCATTGATCCCCAAACCCACTGCGACCAAATCGCCGCCCAATTTGACCAACTTTGGACAAAACTAGACATCCAATACGATCGCTTCAGCCGCACCACCGCCCCTCGCCATCAGGCGATCGTCAATGAATTTTTCGATCGCGTTTGGCGCAAAGGTGATATCTACCTCTCCAAGCAACAGGGCTGGTATTGCGTCGCCTGCGAAGAATTCAAAGAAGAACGCGACCTCCTCGCCGATCACCACTGCCCCATCCACAGCACCAAACCCGTCGAATGGCGCGACGAAGACAACTACTTCTTTCGCCTCTCTAGCTATCAAGACCGCCTCGAAGCGCTGTATCGCGATCGCCCCAACTTCATCCAGCCCGCCTCCCGCCGCAACGAAGTCCTCAACTTTGTCTCCCAAGGCCTGCAAGACTTTTCCATTTCACGGGTCAACCTCACCTGGGGATTTCCCCTTCCCCAAGACGACACCCACACCCTTTACGTCTGGTTTGATGCCCTCCTCGGCTACATCACCGCCCTCCTCGACCCCGACACAGAACCCACCCTAGACAACGCCCTCCGCCACTGGTGGCCCATCCACACCCACCTGATCGGCAAAGACATCCTGCGTTTCCACGCCGTCTATTGGCCCGCCATGCTCATGGCCGCCGACATTGATCCCCCTCAGCAGGTTTTTGGTCATGGTTTCCTGACTAAAGAGGGGCGCAAAATGGGCAAAAGTCTCGGCAATACCATCGACCCCATCGACCTTGTCAATCGCTATGGCGCTGATGCCGTGCGCTATTACTTTCTCAAGGAAATTGAAGTGGGCCAAGACGGTGACTTTAGTGAAACCCGCTTTATTAACGTCTTAAATGCGGATCTCGCCAACGATCTCGGAAATCTCCTGAATCGCACCTTAGGCATGATGAAAAAATATTGTCAGAGCACAGTACCCACGGTAGATCTCAGCGTCTATAGCGATACCCATGCCCTCGCTCAATTGGGACGGGGCTTAAGCGATCGCATCATCCCTGCTTATGAACAGTATCAGTTCAATCAAGTTTGTGAAGACATCTTTAACCTGATTCGCACCGGCAATAAGTTTATTGATGACCAAGCCCCGTGGAGTCTCTACAAACAAGGCCAACAAACCGAAGTTGAACAAGTTTTGTATTCTGTTCTAGAATCAGTGAGACTCGCCGCCTACCTTCTGGCTCCAATCATCCCCAATCTCAGCAGCAAAATTTATCAACAACTCGGATTTGACATTGAATTTAACCACCAAGCAAGCCTCTCAACCCAAGCCCCCTTTGCCCTGCATTGTCAGTGGGGACATCTCCCCGGCGGACAGCTTTTAGCACAGCCGAGTCCTGTCTTTGCGAAGTTAGAGTCTCTCCCCATTGCCGAATCGTAGGTTAGTTCCGCTTTTTTAATCACGGGGTCTACCCAAAGCTGAAGCAAACACAGTCCTAGATTCACAAAACGCCATCTTGATCGATTAGCCCCAATTCGACAATTACTCAATTACAATGGGGTTAACTTTATCGATCATTTTTCATTAAATTTTCAAGCAGACTCTCTCTTAATTTTTTAACACATTTTTAACATTTAACAAACGAGGCTTATCACAAATGATTGAAGATTATTTTGGTGAAGATCCAGTATTTCCACCGGAACAGGTACTGGAAAATAGAGGACGTGTCGCCATTTTCATTGATGGGTCTAACCTGTTCTATGCGGCGCTCCAATTGGGGTTAGAGATTGACTACACGAAACTGCTCTACCGCTTGACGGGGGGATCTCGTCTGCTGCGATCGTTCTTCTACACCGGCGTGGATCGCACCAACGAAAAGCAGCAGGGCTTCCTGTTGTGGATGCGGCGCAATGGCTACCGGGTCATTGCCAAAGACTTAGTGCAGTTGCCCGATGGCTCCAAAAAAGCCAACCTTGATGTGGAAATTGCCGTGGATATGATGTCCCTGGTGCAGTCCTACGACACGGCGGTGCTTGTCAGTGGGGACGGCGATCTAGCCTATGCGGTGGATGCGGTCAGCTATCGCGGCGCACGGGTGGAAGTGGTGAGTTTGCGATCGATGACCAGTGATAGTTTAATCAACGTGGCCGATCGCTATATCGATTTAGACCAAATTAAAGAAGACATCCAAAAGCAACCGAAACATCCCCACCCTTCGACTTCACCTAACTCGTCAAACCATTATCCCCGTAGCTTTCCGGGCATCAAAGTTGTTAATGAAGAGAAAACGTTACCCGAAAAGAATTAGCGTGGGGTGCTGTTTCTTGGCTGTGGCCCTGGGGATAACGGCTTGTCGGCCGCCCGAACGGCCCACGTCTTCTGAGGCAACCCCCCAGGAGGCAGGGTACGAGGAGCAATTAATTCTGACGAATGCCACCTTGGAAAATGCTGATGAACAGGGTGAGATTGTTTGGAAGGTGAATGTTGAACGGGTTGTTTACAATGATGAGTCCAAAAATGCTGTGCTCACGGCGGTAACGGGCAATTTTTTGCAGGATGGTGAAGTGGTCGTACAGATCCAGGCGGATGCTGGCGAGATTAGTGATTCGGGGAAGCATATTAAGCTGCGGGATAATATTGTGGCGACAGACCCCCGCAATGGCATGGTGCTGCGGGGTGATGTGCTGGATTGGTTTCCGGATCAGGGGTTGATTAAGATTCAAGATTCATTCCAGGGGAATGATGAAGATCTGAATGTGACGGCGACGACGGCGCAGTATTGGAGTCGAGATCAACGTGTTGAGGCGATGGAAAAGGTGGTGTTGACGGGGACCAAAACCCCGGTGCAGGTGCGCACGGAAAAATTGGTGTGGGAGTTGCCGCAAAAACGGATTAAAAGCGATCGCGCCGTGATGATCGACCGCTACGATCCGCCCTCGGAAACGGCTGAGGCTGAGACAGACGGTGCGGAAAAACCCGCGCCTGTGGTGAGCGATCGCATCACTGCCGGTCAGGCAGAATTCAACCTCGAACAAAATACCGTCATCCTTAAAAAGAACGTCGAATCTCGCTCCGTTGACCCTCCCCTGCAAATTGCCTCCAATTCCATCCTCTGGAATCTCACCGCCCGCACCATCCTGTCGGATCAACCCGTCACCATCATCGATCGCAAGGATCAAACCACCCTCACCGCTAATAGTGGTCTAGCCAACCTCAACGATGAGATCATTCGCGTCACCGGCGGCGCGAGGGGAATTAATGCCCGCCAAGACTCCGACCTCTATGCCAACCAAATCATTTGGAATATTGGCCCCCAACGAGTCGAAGCCACCGGAGATGTGATTTATAAACAGGCAGACCCACCCCTCCATCTGATGGGGTCGCGGGCGGTGGGAACCCTCAATAATCAGCGGGTAGTGGTCACCGGGGGCGGCAGCAATAATAGTCGTGTCATGACGACGATCATTCCCTAGTGCCCTGTCAACGCAAAAAATCAGAATGCTTGTCATATCACCGCACACCTGAAGCGGTGGGTTACGGCAGATTGCTAGATTGCAGTGATGGCGGGAGTTTAAGCTGCCTAGCCCGCCCTACAGGAAAGTAACGCACCGTCACGTTGAGCATTGAGGGAGCAGGTCATGGGTGACCTGTTTTTTTTGACTTGACATTGTGTTTTTTAGACACTATCTTGGTTAGTGTAAGTAAGCACACAAAGCTGACTTGCAAACGAGTTACCCACCGAGAGGTACTATGAGCCTGACCATCACCACTCAATTGCCGATTCCGTCCTTCTTTGACCCTCAGAGCCTCCGCGAGGTGTGGCGTGTCCCCTATCAAGACCGGGCCCAGCAGGCTCAGGACTGGGCGAAACTCCACGGCATCACCCCTGCGGCCAAAGACACGACCCGTCTGTGTTTGATGGCGATCGATGTGCAAAATACGTTCTGCTTGCCGACGTTTGAATTGTTTGTCGGGGGGCGATCGGGGACGGGAGCCATTGATGATAATGGGCGACTGTGTGAGTTTATCTATCGCAACCTCAACCGGATTACGGAAATTGCGCCGACCCTCGACACCCACACGGCGATGCAGATTTTTCACCCGATTTTCTGGGTGAATGATGCGGGGGAACATCCGATTCCGGCGGCGACGATGATCACCTATGAGGATGTTTGCAATGGGGTCTGGAAGGTGAATCCAGGGATGACCTATAGCCTGGCGGGGGGGCATTATCTGGCATTGCAAAAGCACGCGCTGCATTATGTTAAGCAGTTGAGCGATGAGGGGAAATATCCCCTGACGGTCTGGCCCTATCACTCGATGCTGGGGGGAATTGGCCATGCGATCGCATCAGCAGTAGAAGAGGCGTTGTTTTTCCATGCGATCGCACGTCACAGCCAAACCCGGTTTGAAATTAAAGGCGGCAATCCGTTAACGGAAAACTATTCGGTGCTGCGTCCGGAGGTGCTAACCGGGGCGGACGGTCGTCCCATTGCTCAGAAAAATACGCGCTTTATTCAAAAGCTGTTGGATTTTGATGCGGTGGTGATTGCGGGGCAAGCGAAGAGCCATTGTGTGGCCTGGACGATTGACGACCTGCTCACGGAAATTCAAGCCCAAGATCCCACCTTGGCGCAAAAAGTGTATCTCCTGGAAGATTGCACCTCATCGGTGGTGGTTCCGGGGGTGGTGGACTTTACCGACCAAGGCAACGCCGCATTTCAACGGTTTGCCGATGCGGGGATGCATCTGGTGAAGTCTACTGATCCGATTGAACGATGGCCGGGGCTTGATCGTTAAGGCGTATTGAGCGATCGCATCCCCTCCGCTTGAGTGCGATCGCCCCGGCTCCCAGCACCGATTTGAGCGACCCCCTCCGGTCATCGCTCACCGCTACGGCTGCAAACTCATCACCATTCACATCCACACCCCATTTTTGGAGGTTTCCATGTCCAACTCTGCACCCAATCTCAACGCTCTTTTTAACACCGCCCACGCCGAAGGATCTCTGTCCACTGCATCGATGCACACCTTGAATGTCATTGATATTGGGGCGGAAATTCAAGCCGGTTTGGGGGTCAATATTAATGATGTCAGTGCCAGCGAAGTGGTGCTGGTGACGATTATGCCCGATGATTCTAGCTCGATTCGGTTTGGAGGGAATGCCCAAGCCGTGCGCGGCGGTCACAACAGCGTTATTGATGCGTTGATGGCGACCCAGCAAAAGGACAATTTATTGATTCACACCCGCTACCTTAACGGTCATGTGTTGTACCCCTACTGCCCCCTAGAACAAGCCGTGCGCATGACCCCGCAAAATTACAACCCCAATCAAGGCACACCCCTGTATGATCAAACCGTCGTGCTGTTGGGGACGGTGCTCGCGAAGACCCAAGAATTTGAAGATAATGGCGTGCCAGTGCGCACCTTGACCCTAATCATTACCGATGGAGCCGATGAGCATTCCCAGCGATCGCGGGCCAACGATGTCAAAACTTTAGTCGGGGATATGTTGCGGGCGGAAAAGCACATTGTGGCAGCGATGGGCATTGAAGACCAAGGCACTGATTTTCGCACAGTGTTCCAAACCATGGGGATTCGTGATGAATGGATTTTGACACCGGGGAACAGCGATCGCGAAATTCGGAACGCCTTCCAAGTCTTCTCCCAATCCGTCCTCAGCCTCAGCCAAGGATCGCCCGGCCTGCGCCAATCCCTTGGCGGCTTCGGGGGCTAACGCATCCCGGCGCGAGACCCGCTCGGAGTCCGGATTGATCAATAGGTTAGGACTCTTCAGGCTGATTAAATTGCTACACTAAAGGGTTAGCTTCAATGTATACCTGTCTATGTCCACCCTCACTGATCCGCGTCGGGAAAAACAACTCCACACCCTCATGCAGCGGTTTGGATTAGCCGCCGATGCCCCCGTTGATCTCCAGTTACTCAACCTCGCCCTCACCCATCCGAGTATTGATCGCCACGCCAACTATGAACAGTTGGAATTTGTTGGGGATGCGGTCGTACGGCTCATCGCCTCTGATATTCTCCTCGAAACCTATCCCGATGCGTTAGTGGGCGAGTTTGCCGCCATTCGTTCGGTGTTAGTGAGCGATCGCGTCCTCGCTGAACTCGGCCTTGAATACGGTCTCGATCGCTATCTGATCATGAGCGGCAATCGCCTCGCCTCCGGTCGCAACTCCCAACAAATCCGCCTCGCCGATGTCTTTGAAGCCGTCCTCGGTGCGTTTTATCGCAGCACCATGGACATGAGCTTAATTCGCTTTTGGTTTGAACCCATTCTCCGCGAAAAATCTGCCGAAGTTCGCGCCGATCCGGCCTTTTGTAACTATAAAGATGCCCTCCAAGAATGGACCCAAGGCAAATACAAAAAACTCCCAGACTATCGCGTCCAAGAAAACCAAGCCCCCACCCCTCGCCAAGAACGATTTTCGGCTGAAGTCTGGCTCAATGAAGAATGTCTAGGGTATGGGAAAGGCCCCTCCAAAAAAGCCGCCGAACAAGCCGCCGCCAAAGAAGCATTTTTAGCCGTTAGTCAAACATCATGACATCGCTTCAAGCAAGTGAGCTTAACCCTGTCATGGATCGATCAACGCACAGTAAGTAATTATCACTAATGACAACTGAGTGCAGTTATGATCCTTGGGCGATTAAGCTAGATCAACAATGCAGCAGCGATCGCCGGAATTTGAATCGTAAACACAGTACCATGACCCAACTGAGACGAGCAGATCAATTGACCACGATGCTGATCGACAACAACCGCATGACTGATAGATAGCCCTAACCCTGTCCCCTTTCCCACCGCCTTTGTCGTGAAAAATGGATCAAACAAACGCGCCTGACATTGCGGATCAATGCCTGGGCCATTGTCTTCAATTTGAATTTCAATACTATTTTCCTCAATTTGTTTTGTCCGAATCCAAAGCGTTGGCTCTCGATCACATGGCCCAAACTCTTGTAATGCATCAATCGCATTACTCATAATATTTAAAAAGACCTGATTGAGTTGACCCGCATAGCAATCGATCGGGGGTAACGCTCCATAATCTTTAATGACCTGGATCGGTTTGTGGGTAGCTGCATGGGTCAGACGACTTTGGAGCAGCAATAACGTATCCTCTAAGCCATCATGAATATTGACCCTCTTTAAAGCCGATTCATCTAAACGCGAAAATGTGCGCAATGACTTAACAATTGCTTTGATCCGATTGGCTCCTGTGGTCATCGAATCAAGTAGAGACGGTAGATCATTTTCGATGAATTCTAAATCATAGTCATCCTGTTGATCTTGAATGACAAACATAGCATCAGGATATTGTGATTGATAGAGATGGAGGAGAGTAAATAACTGGGTTGTATAGTCTCGGAGGTGTTCTAAATTACCATAGATAAAGCTAACTGGGTTGTTAATTTCATGGGCAATTCCCGCCACCATTTGCCCTAAGCTGGACATTTTTTCTGTGTGAATCAATTGTAGCTGAGTAGATTGTAATTGAATTAAAGTGTTCTCTAATTCTTGAGATTTGATGCGCTCGCGTTGCTCACTTTCAATTAAACTCAATTCAGCTTGTCTGCGTTGCTCAATTTCTGACTCAAGTTGCTCATATCTAGACACAATCCGAAAGGTTTGATCAAAAGTCGTGGCTAAAAATCGAATTTCATTTTTAGGTAAGCGCTTAGGGAAATGAAAAGATCCAGTCGCTTGGCTTTCCAGAATTGCAATATTTAAACTCCACAGTGGCCTTAAAACAAATTTTTGAATCAACACACCCATCAGCCCTAAAATGACAGCGATCGCAACCAGTAACGTTGCTGTTGATTGGAGAAATGTTTTAAACGCCCGATCCTGAATATGTTGAAGGCTAATCCGGGTCACCACTAGCCCGTATTTTGTCGTTGAGCCAAATAATGTACTTTTAAACGGAGAAAATGCAATAATCGCTGGCGTATGATCCGTTGTGATGTAGCGACTAATCGGGTCGCCATTTTCAATCACATCATTGAGGGTTGCAGTCAGTTCTGGATGAACGTTGCGATAGGGTTGGTTGATTTGGGTAATGACGTTATGGGCAAGGGTTTGACCCGATGGGGTGACAATAGCTACCTCTTCCACATCGGGTAAGGTCGCATAATTGGCAACAATTCGCCCCACCATGCTGGTGTAGCCCACGGAAATCAACCCTTCTGTGGCAAACTTCAATTCTCCTGTAATGGATTCGGCCCGGCGTTCTACTTGCCACTGCAAGTCTGCTTGCATGGAGTGATAGTTAACCCCAAGGATGAGTATCCCGACCATCAATACGGAAATACCAAACCCTGTCAACAACTGGGTTGATAATTTTCTATAGTTTTTCTGAATGGTGTCTGACAAGGTTGTTTTGCTGAGTATATTAAAACAGTATATTGATTTGAGTATTTCAATATTTTAAATAAAATAAGCACTGATGTCGCTAATGTCTCAGGATACTCATGAATTCCCATCGATTCTTTAACGTCAGTTAATGAATGGACTGATCGGGAGTGTTTTGGATCACAATGTAGATGGATCTGCCTTGCTGCCTTTTGATGCTCTACCCTGCCTAAAATTCTAACGCTTTGCGATTACTGTATCCCTTCATTGGAGGAGTCTAATCATGTTTAATGTATTTTCCCCGCTGTCCCGACGGGTAGCCCTCCGTTACGGACTTTTTGCGGTAACGACGGCCTGGGTTTCAACACAACTCAGTAGCTGTACAACGTCCTTCAACTCCGAATCTTCACATCTCTCAACATTGCAGTTTGGCATTCTTTCGACGGAAGATGAAGACAATCAGCAAGGCTTTTGGCAAGAGTTTCTCGCTGAGTTGAGCGCGGCGATTGGGGTATCGGTGCAGCCTTTTTTTGCGCAACAGTATGATGATTTGATTTTGGGGATGCGATCGCAGGATATTCATTTAGCGTGGCTGGGGGGTAATGCCTATATTGAGGCGGCCCAAACCTCTGGGGCTGAAGCCTTTGCTTTGACCTTAGCCGCCGATGGCTCCCAGGGGTATCAAGCCCATTTAATCACCCACATTGATCAACCCTTTGTCCAAGAGGCGCAAGTGATGGGGGGCGATCGCTACCTCCTCGAAAATGCCGCTGACTTAACCTTTGCATTTAATGATCCGACCTCAACCTCTGGCTTTTTAGTTCCTAGTTATTATATTTTTGCGAAAAATAATGTTCAACCTCAGCGTATTTTTAAATCGATGAGCTTTCTCGGCACTCATGAAGCGACAGCGTTAGCCGTAGCAGCGAAAACAGTGGATATTGCCACGAGTAATAATGAAGCCCTCGATCGCCTCAAACGTAGCCATGCTGAGGCGCATCAAAACATTGCCGTGCTTTGGACATCGCCACTCATTCCCAATGATCCCATTGCCTATCATCGTGATTTACCCGCTGACTTAAAAGCAAAAATTCAAACGTTTTTCTGGAATTATGACAATACAGAACAACTCAAGAAAATGGAATGGTCTGGATTTGCAAGCGCGACGGATCAAGTCTGGCATCCGATCCGGGAGTTAAGCTTAGGGCAACAAATTCTAGAGATTGAAGCGAATGAAAATATTGCACCGGCAGAAAAAGACACAATGGTAACAGAATTAAAATCCCAGCTTGAACGCCTTTCTTCATCTCCTTCAAACTAGATCATGGATAGATTACATCTAATAATTTATTTTTCAGTAAATTGCCAAATTCCTTGCCAATCTTCAGGAATGCCGTTATTTTTTAGAATCTGGATACGTTCGAGGTAGAGGGCGGCGGTTTTATCTTGGGGATTGAGATCGAGGACCGTGTGAAATGCGGCGATCGCAGCCTCAAGATTACCCTGCTGATAGGCGGCGATTCCCTGTTCAAAATTGGGTTGAGTTTTGGCTTTCAACTGTTGGCTTTGGAGATCGGCAGCATCGAGGATTTCATAAATGGCGATCGCTTCGTTGCGCCCTTTGACAATCACCCGATCTAAAAAGCGCACGGAGTAGGGATGACCCGGGCCGATCGCCTCTAAAACAGTCTCGGAAATTAACACCGCCACACCGTAAAACTTGGTCAAGCCTTCCAAGCGGGCTGCCAGATTGACCGTATCGGAAAAGGCATCCCCCTGCATCCGCCCCATTTCGCCCACAATCCCCACCATAATGCGCCCAAAGTGAATGCCGATGCCAATTTGAATTGGGACGGGGCTTGCTGGGATGGGGTCTTGGTTATACCGTTGGACGCATTGGTGTTGAGCGATCGCAGCATCCACAGCATCCCGCGCCCCACGGGGAAACGCCGCCATAATCCCATCCCCCAAATATTTAACAATGAAGCCCCCATGATCCCGAATCGCGGGGGACACTTGGCCCAAATATCGATTAATAAAGGCAAAATTTTCCGAGGGGGTCATTTGCTCCGACAGGGTGGTAAAGGAGCGAATATCGGAAAACAGGATCGCCATGTCTGTACTGACATGCTCCCCTAAGGCCACATTAACCAAACTATCCCGGCGCAAAAACCCCAAATATTCCGCCGGAACAAAGCGCAAAAACGAGTTGCGTTGGTCTTCTAAATCCGCAAATGAGGCTTTTAATTGGGTGGCCATGCTGTTGAAGGATTTGGCCAGGCTGAGGAGTTCGCGGATGCCACGGGTGGAGACATTTTGCTCCAATTGACCACCGGCCACTTCTTCGGTGGCACGGATGAGGCGCACCATCGGACGACTGATCAGGCGAGAGGTGAAAATTCCGATCACGGTGGCGATCGCTAACGCCAACAGACAGAGTGCGATCGTGTTGCGGCTATTTTCATGAATCCGCCCCATAAAATCCGCCTCAGGAACCACCAACACAATCAGCCAGTTTAAACCGCGCCCATCTTGAAACGGAGCCACCTGAATAAATTGCAATTGGCCGTCCCACCAAAATTCCAACTGTTGAGCACCGTGAATCTTTTCAAATGATCCGAAGCGTTCTAGTAAATGCTTGACCGTGGCCCGCACCAACGGGTTTTCACTTTCCACCACTTGCAATTGGCGTAGATTTTGCTGCTCACTGACGGCAAAGGTATCGTCGGTAGAACTTGACAGCAGTGCCCCCTGGCGATCCATGATCAAGGCCTCTCCCGATTGACCAATTTGCAACTCTTGAAGAAAAGCTTGTAGATCCTCCGACAGCACCACATCAGTCCCACAGACCCCCACGATCGCATTCCCTTCGTAAATCGGCGTGCTGGCCGTCACCGTCGGGAGTTGGGAGGAAAAATCTAAATAGACCGGACTCCAGGTGGGCCGACCGGCCTGAATCGCAGCCCGATACCAAGGCCGTTGGCGGGGATCGTAGGGGCCGATGGTTTGGAGGCGATGGGTGAGGTTGCCCCGGTTATCTGTGTCGTAGAGTTGGTATTGATAGTCAGTGCGAGAGTTACTCACCATCATTTGAAAGTTGCGCGGGTCAAAGCTGCCCCCCAGGGTGCGCCGCGTCACCCCGAAGAATTCCCCCTGGGAATTGCCGCAGTAGATGCCGTTAATCAGGGCGGAAACTTTGATTTGCTGGAGGAATTGATAACCGCCTTGGGTGTTGCGAATGTTGAGAGCGCCTTCATTGACGGCGGTGGTGTTGAGGCGATTGATGATGTGGGGGGTGCGGATGTAGTTATGGAGACGTTGCTGGATGCGTTCGGTGAGTTCGCTGCGCAGTTGGGAGGCGAGATCGTTCACTGCCTGTTGTCCGGCGTGCCAAGAAAGATAGCCCACTACGCTAATGGCGATCGCTAATTGAGCGATGAACGGCACAATCAGAACAATCCAGAGGGGCAGCGGTGTCAGGCGAGTTCGCTTCATGCCAGGAGTTACACACAAGAGCTAAGCAATCGAGGGGGCCATGCCTCAGCAATTACCCTGATCGTTGATCCCATCAGGATACTTTAATCAGGGGATGGATTGCGTGAGATGCGATCGCGCTAGTACAGAGTCAAGACTTACTATTCGGATTGTCTTGAATGTCCAACACTCAACGTGACGGGGCGTTACGCTTCGCTAACAGCACCCTACAAACATCCTAATTCTTTGCATTGACGCTGCGCTAGTCTGGAGCGAGTACGAGTGAACCAGAGGCTCCCACTGGAATCTTCTGCGAGCTTCTAGCTCGCTGCCCTGGCTGAGAGGGGAATCAAACGCAGGCCAGGTCAACATTAGAACATTGTGGATCAGCAGTAGCAAGCCTTGGGCGGTTTGTGATCCGTCGCTCATCCCCCCTCATTATTTTTTTCGAGGCGGAGCCGCACGGATTCAGCGTGAGAATGGAGGCCTTCCGCGTTAGCCAGGGCTTGGATTGCACCGGACACGCGATTGAGGGCATGGGAGGAATATTGAATTAAGCTCGAATGCTTCATGAAGGTTTCCACGCCCAGGGCGGAGGCGTAGCGGGCTGCGCCGGAGGTGGGCAGGGTGTGGTTGGGGCCGGCGATATAGTCGCCCACGGCTTCGGGGGTGGAGTTGCCGAGGAAGATCGCCCCAGCGTGGCGGATTTGCTCAACGAGGTCCCAGGGGGATTCGACTTCGAGTTCGAGGTGTTCCGGGGCGAACAGGTTCGAGAATTCGGCCGCCGTTGCGAGGGAATCGACGACGATAATCACGCCGTAGTGGGCGATCGCTTTTTCCGTCAGCACCCGGCGGGGATGATGTTCAAGTTGTCGCGTCACTTCCTGCTGTACTTGGGTAGCGAGGTCAGGATCGGGGGTGATCAAGATGGCCGCAGCGAGGGGATCATGTTCAGCCTGGGCGAGGAGATCAGCGGCCACATGGACGGGGGAAGCGTAGCGATCGGCAATCACCAGAACCTCCGACGGCCCGGCGAGGGAGTCAATGCCCACGGTGCCATAGACCATTTTTTTAGCGAGGGTAACGTAGATATTGCCGGGGCCGGTGATCACGTCCACGTTGGGGATGCGTTCCGTTCCGTAGGCGAGGGCTGCGATCGCCTGCGCACCCCCCACCCGATAAATTTCCGTCACGCCCGCTTCCTGGGCCGCCACCAACACCGCCGGATTAATCTTACCCCCCTCCCCCGGTGGAGTCACCATCACAATCCGAGGCACATTAGCGACCTTGGCCGGAATCGCATTCATCAGCACCGTACTGGGATAGGATGCCCGCCCCCCCGGTACATACAGGCCAGCCCGATCCACTGGGGTATAGCGTTTGCCCAAAACCGTATCATGGTCACCAAATTGCACCCAAGACTTGGGCATCCGTTGGCGGTGGAAGGCTTCAATATTTTGGCGGGCTAAGATAATCGCATCGAGCAACTCTTTCGACACTTGCTGATAGGCTGCATCGAGTTCTGACCCAGAAATCCGGAGTTGGTCTAGGGTGAAGCGATGGCCGTCAAACATTTCGGTATAGTCGAGCAAAGCCGCGTCCCCATGCTCCTGAACCGTTTTGAGAATGTCGCGCACAGTCTCCTCTTGGCTTAACATGGCGCTGCTATGCGTCCGCTTGCTAATCCGGTTCAGTTCGGTACGGGCCTCAGTTGCCTCAGTAATAATTCGCAGCATAGTGTGACAATGCCTTGGCGATAGGGGGAACGTTGAGTGAACTCTGAGGGTCTAGAGCACAGGTCTAGTCGTGCAGAGTTAAATTTTAGAATCTTGGTCTAGCTTAACGTGGATAGATTCTTGGGTGCGGGAGGCGGGCTTCGGAGTCGCGCTTCGGGTCTTCTCCAATCAAGTTGCAGGGTTGATTGTGCAAGTGATATATTAATATGTCCTGTAAGTGTTTAATATTGTACCTGCAAACCCAGCGACCTTTTCAAGAAGACGACCGTGGCTAACTCCAAATCTGCTATCAAACGTATTCAAATTGCTGAGCGTAACCGACTCCGTAATAAATCCTACAAATCTGCTGTGAAAACCCTCACCAAGCGGTACTTCGCGGCGGTGGATGCCTATGCCTCGAATCCAACTCCTGACGAGTTGGTGAACGTGGACACCACCCAAGCACGGGTGTACAGCAAAATCGATAAAGCCGTCAAGCGTGGTGTGCTCCATACCAATACGGGAGCCCGGCGGAAGGCCCGCTTGGTACGCTATCGGAAAGCCGCTGCTGCCGAAGCCTCTGCCTAGGGTGTATTGCGTGCGGTTACTCGCAGGAGCCCCGCTTCACCGTGTAATCTGTCCGTTTCCCAAAGCGGACAACTCTGCTGTGTTTAGAGCTTGACACGGCTGATCACTTACCCCTGGGTTGCAATGCAGCTAGTGGACACTCACGTTCATCTCAATTTTGATGTTTTTGACGCAGATCTTGATGCTGTGCGGGAACGGTGGCGCGAAGCTGGGATTGTGCAATTGGTGCATTCCTGTGTTCAACCCGATGAATTTGACGAGATTCGTGCGATCGCTGATCGCATTCCGGAACTCTCCTTTGCCGTTGGACTCCATCCCTTGGATGCCGACCGATGGACTGCGAACAGTCTCACCCAAATTCGGAACTGTGCCCAGTCCGATGGGCGGGTGGTGGCGATCGGTGAGTTGGGTCTCGACTTTTTCAAAGCCGACAATCAAGACCATCAACGACAGGTCTGTCGTCAGCAACTGGAACTCGCCATTGAGCTGGATTTACCGGTGATCATCCACTGCCGCGATGCGGCGGAGGCAATGCGCGATCTATTGATGGACGTGCAGCAGACCTGCGGCCCCCTGCGCGGGGTGATGCATTGCTGGAGTGGAACCCCCACGGAAACCCAATGGTTTCTAGATCTGGGGTTTTACATCAGTTTTAGCGGCATTGTCACCTTTAAAAACGCCCACGCGATCAAAGCGTCGGCCCAGGGTGTGCCTAGCGATCGCCTCCTGGTGGAAACCGATTGCCCCTTCTTGGCTCCCGTGCCCCGTCGCGGCAAACGGAATGAGCCCAGTAACGTCTATTACGTGGCTGCGGCGATCGCCGAACTCCGCGAGGTAGACCTCCGGGATCTCGCGGCGACCACCACCGCCAACGCCCGCCATCTGTTCCGCCTACCCGCCAGTCCTTTGGGTGCTTAGCCCCTAACCTATGTCGGTTTTTTGCCTGTCCCAACTGGATACCTTTGTCTCTACCGTTAGCCTGGCGCTCTAGCGGTGGGGTTTTAGGCTGATCCCCCTTTTCTTAGCCGTCCAAATCCCCAAAACCACATGACTAAGACGAACCTAACCTACAACCTGTTACCCGATCTGATTGAAATTCAACGGTCTAGCTTCCGTTGGTTTCTGGAAACGGGTCTGATCGAAGAACTGAAAAGTTTTTCCCCCATTACCGACTACACCGGTAAATTGGAACTTCACTTTATTGGGGACAAATACAAGCTCCATGCACCCAAATACGACGTGGATGAAGCCAAACGGCGGGATGCGAGCTATTCGGTGCAGATGTATGTGCCGACCCGCTTGATCAATAAAGAAACGGGGTTGATCAAAGAGCAGGAGGTGTTTATTGGGGATTTGCCGTTGATGACCGATCGCGGCACCTTCATCATCAACGGGGCTGAGCGGGTAATCGTCAATCAAATTGTGCGATCGCCCGGTGTCTATTACAAAGCCGAAACCGACAAAAACGGTCGCCGCACCTACTCCGCCTCCCTGATCCCCAACCGAGGGGCCTGGCTCAAATTTGAAACCGACAAAAACAGCCTCGTTTGGGTGCGGATCGACAAAACCCGCAAACTCTCCGCCCAGGTGCTCCTCAAGGCCATCGGTCTCACCGACAACGAGATCATGGACGGCTTGCGTCACCCCGACTTTTATCAAAAAACCCTCGACAAAGAAGGCAACCCCAGCGAAGAAGAAGCCCTGATGGAGTTGTACCGCAAGCTCCGGCCCGGTGAACCCCCGACAGTGAACGGCGGTCGTCAACTGCTTGAATCCCGCTTTTTCGACAACAAACGCTACGACCTCGGCAAAGTGGGCCGCTACAAAATCAACAAAAAGCTGCGCCTCAACACCCCCGACACCGTGCGTGTCCTCACCAACGAGGACATCATGGCGGCGATCAACTACCTGATCAACCTGGAATTTGATGCGGGCTACACCGACGACATCGACCACCTGGGGAATCGCCGCGTCCGTTCCGTGGGGGAACTGCTGCAAAACCAGGTGCGGGTGGGTTTAAATCGCCTCGAGCGGATTATTCGCGAACGGATGACGGTTTCTGAAGCCAGTTCCCTCACCCCCGCTTCCTTGGTGAACCCCAAACCCCTCGTCGCGGCAATCAAAGAGTTCTTCGGCTCGTCGCAACTGTCGCAGTTTATGGATCAAACCAATCCCCTGGCGGAATTGACCCATAAACGCCGTCTCTCGGCCCTTGGCCCTGGTGGTCTCACCCGCGAGCGGGCAGGGTTTGCGGTGCGGGATATTCACCCCTCCCACTACGGGCGGATTTGTCCGGTGGAAACGCCGGAAGGCCCCAACGCGGGGTTGATTGGTTCCCTTGCCACCTATGCGCGGGTGAATGAATATGGCTTCATTGAGACCCCCTATTACCGGGTGGAAAATGGCTATGTCCATTATGAAGAAGAGCCGGAATTCTTAACCGCCGATCAAGAGGATGATTTGCAAGTGGCACCGGGGGATGTGGCCACCGATGATGCAGGGAAAATTCTGGGCGATCGCGTCCCCGTCCGTTACCGGCAAGAATTTTCCACCACCGTCCCCGAACAAGTGGACTACATCGCCGTCTCCCCGATGCAGATCGTCTCGGTGGCAACGTCCCTGATTCCCTTCCTCGAACATGACGATGCCAACCGCGCCCTGATGGGATCGAACATGCAGCGTCAAGCCGTGCCCCTGTTGCGCCCGGAACGTCCTTTAGTGGGAACCGGTCTCGAAGCCCAAGCCGCCCGTGACTCCGGGATGGTGGTGGTTTCCCGTCACCACGGCACCGTGAGCTATGTGGATGCGGAACGGGTGCGAATTCGCGTCAGTTGGAGCGACGAAGAACTAGAGGCCAACCCCGATGGCCTTCCCGATGAAGTGGAATACGAAGTCCAAAAATATCAACGTTCCAACCAAGATACCTGTTTAAATCAGCGGCCCTTGGTGTATCAAGATGAGCCGGTCGTGCCGGGTCAAGTCCTGGCCGATGGTTCGGCCACAGAAGGGGGCGAACTGGCCCTGGGGCAAAATATTCTCGTCTCCTATATGCCCTGGGAAGGCTATAACTACGAGGATGCGATCCTGATTAGTGAACGCTTGGTGATGGACGATGTCTACACCAGTATTCACATTGAAAAATACGAAATCGAGGCCCGTCAAACCAAACTCGGCCCCGAAGAAATCACCCGCGAAATTCCCAACGTCGGGGAAGATGCCCTGCGTAATTTAGACGAGCGCGGCATTATCCGGATCGGGGCTTGGGTGGAATCCGGCGATATTCTCGTCGGGAAAGTGACCCCGAAAGGGGAATCCGACCAACCCCCGGAAGAAAAACTGCTGCGGGCGATTTTCGGCGAAAAAGCGCGGGATGTGCGGGATAATTCCCTGCGGGTTCCCAACGGTGAAAAGGGCCGGGTTGTGGATGTGCGGGTCTTCACACGGGAACAGGGGGATGAATTACCCCCTGGCGCGAATATGGTGGTGCGGGTCTATGTGGCTCAGAAGCGGAAGATCCAAGTGGGGGATAAGATGGCGGGTCGCCACGGGAATAAGGGGATTATTTCCCGGATTATGCCCATGGAAGATATGCCCTATCTCCCCGATGGTCGCCCGGTGGATATTGTTTTGAACCCGCTGGGTGTGCCGTCCCGGATGAATGTGGGCCAGGTGTTCGAGTGCTTGCTCGGCTGGGCTGGGGAGAATCTGGGGGTGCGCTTTAAGATGACACCGTTTGATGAAATGTACGGGGAGGAAGCGTCCCGGACGGCGGTGCATGGCAAGCTCGAAGAATCCACCCAACGGGCTGGGAAAGATTGGGTGTTTGATCCGGAAAATCCGGGCAAAATCACGGTGCGCGATGGTCGCACGGGTGAACCCTTTGATAGCCCGGTGACCGTGGGGATCGCCTATATGCTGAAGCTGGTTCACCTGGTGGATGATAAGATTCACGCCCGTTCGACGGGGCCGTATTCCTTGGTGACGCAACAGCCCTTGGGTGGGAAGGCGCAGCAGGGTGGACAGCGGTTCGGCGAAATGGAAGTCTGGGCCCTAGAAGCTTACGGCGCGGGCTATATCTTGCAGGAATTGCTGACGGTGAAGTCCGACGATATGCAGGGTCGGAACGAGGCATTGAATGCGATCGTTAAGGGCAAGCCGATCCCCCGGCCGGGAACGCCGGAATCCTTCAAGGTGTTGATGCGTGAACTTCAGTCCTTGGGCTTGGATATTGCGGTGCATAAGGTGGATACGGCTACCGATGGCAATAGCAATGATACCGAGGTGGATCTGATGGCGGATGTGGAGCGCCGCCGTACGCCCAGTCGCCCCACCTATGAGTCCTTGACGACGGAAGACCTCCAGGAAGACGAGGTTTAAGCTGCATCGGGGGAAGGTGCGATCGCAC
>NZ_JAQMTY010000188.1 GCF_028330765.1 Spirulina subsalsa CS-330
CCCCCCCCCCCCCCCCCCCCCCCCCCCCCCCCCCCCCCCCCCCCCCCCCGCGACCGTCCGGCGGGTCAGGGTCGGCAGGGTATCCCGGATCTGCGCCCTCCGGCCGAGGAGCAACAGCAGCACAATCACCTCACCGCCCCCCAGTCGGATCACGCTACTCCACAGCGGCGGCATCGCAGAATCCACCAACGCCGCCCGCGACATCACCGCCCCCACTGCCTGGGCGAATTCGGCGAGTAGCCCCCACAGCAGGCCCTGTTTTAACGGTGCGATCGCTGTCTCTATGGTCGGCGTGCGTTCACTAATTACCCAAGCCACGCCGAGTAAGGTGAGGGCAATCCCCGCCCATGACCCTAGGGTGAGGGTTTCGCCCAAGGCTCCCCAGGCGAGGATCGCCGAGAGGGGCGGGGCGAGGGTTTCCAGCAAGAGGGCGCGGCGGGCCCCCAAGGCGCGGAGAGCATTGAGGTAGGCCGTATCACCGAGGCCAATGCCGATCATGCCACTGAGGGCGAGGAGCCACACCACCGAGGGCGCAACATCGGGCAGGGGCGATCGCCCCAGAATCAGCGTGAAGAGAATCAGGGTAATCGCGATCGCCCCCTTGCTGAAATTCAACACCAGCGCCGGAATCCGCTGCCCCATCCGCCCATAGATCACCGATGCGATCGCCCAAAGCAACGCCCCGCCCAACGCCGCCACTTCCCCCTGCACTGCTGTTAATTGCACCATCATCTCCATTATTTGCCTAGTGTCGTGGCACGTCTTAAGTTATGCAATGACTGCGATCGCTGAAATATCCGTGCTTGGTGCGTTACGCTGCGCTAACAGCACCCTACTTAATGCCTTGCTTTAGTCGTGGCACAGCTAAAAATAGGCTTTACTGTAGGGTGGGTTAGGCGGCTTAAACTCCTGCCATCACTACAACTTAGTAATCCGCCTTAACCCACCGTTTAAGGTGTGTCAATCCACTAGGGTGCATCTCAGTGATGCAATCCCTCACCCAACCCTCTCCCGCAGGAGAGGGCTTTTGGCTCCTTTCTCCTGCGGGAGAAGGGCTGGGGATGAGGGGGGTCTCTGGTGAGCCATGGGAATCTGCAAAAGTGAGATGCACCCTTTGCCCAACTTGGGTCGGGTTGATTCGCTCTGAGCTTGAGTCCCGAACACCAGCCCACAAAAAACCCGCAATTCATGAGGATGAACTGCGAGTTTGCAACACCATTCAAGCATTCAATTTAATGATGTTGTCGGTGTGACAGGGTGTTTCCCTACTGGAGAGGGTGAAACAACAAATCAGGATAAAAACGATTGATTTCAATCAGCAAGCCTGCTGTGACAGTCAATAGCGCCATGATTAGCACGGGCGCAGTCGAAAGAAATTTTGCCATGACGGTTCTCCCAATATGTATCTATGCAAACAAACTTCAACGGCTCAATTCCCAACCCTAGCGGGGGGAAATGGGGACATCGCTGTCCGCTACCGTCATTTTGCCGGAGGTGAATTCACCAAACGCCGCCAGGGGCCAAGCGAAACCGCCCAACATGAGTTTGAAGGCGAGCGGCACATCGATGATAATTTCTTTCATCTCTGCATCTTTATCGTCACGAATGGCGATCAGATAGGCACGACCTACCCAACCAATCCAACCCGCAGCATAGAGAAACATTAAACCGGGAATGGTGAAGTCACCAACGTGGTCCCAGCGACCATCCACAATTAAGTGAGGGTAGCCTTCCGGGCCACAGAGGGCTTCGGAATAACGCTCGGCACGTTTTTGACCGGATTGAGGATCGGCGGTGGTATTCAAAAAGGATTTTGATTTTTGAAGATACGCAGCCGATTCGCTACAGGGGACGAGGCCATAGTCATCTGCTGAAGCGGCGGGGGCAAAGTTAAGCCACAACGTCGCAACCAAGATTAAAGCCAACAACTTCCGCATAGAAATGTTACCTTTTGTTACGAAATACTACAAGGTATGTACCGTTGATTCAAAAAATCAGGTGTACAATCGATGCAATCTTACTCTGAGGCGTTAACCCAGTAAAGATTACGTTACGAAATGTGATGCAGCGTCTGGGAATTCCCATAATTGACACAGTTTGACGCGGTGAACTGTCCTGATTTGGCAATCAAGGGGCAGATGAGCCGGAGAGGGTGATGATGCTGACATCCTGAAATCAATCGGGTGCTGACCCTTGGGATGGGGTGCTTGGCATTGATCATGATGATTGTGTTCTGAATTATTTTTTGGTGTGCTATGGCGACCGTGTTAGCGATTGAAACGAGTTGTGATGAAACGGCGGTGGCGGTGGTGCGCGATCGCACCCTGCTCAGTAATGTGGTCGCGTCCCAAATTGACCTCCATCGGCAGTACGGGGGCGTTGTGCCGGAACTGGCTTCGCGGCAGCACCTCGAAGCGGTGAACCCCTGTATTGCCACCGCCTTAGCTGAATCAGGGTTAGGCTGGGATGGGATTGATGCGATCGCCGCCACCTGCGCCCCCGGTCTCGTCGGTGCGTTGCTCGTGGGCATCACCGCCGCGAAAACCCTCGCCCTCCTCCACGGGAAACCCTTTTTAGGCGTGCATCACCTCGAAGGTCATCTCTACGCCACCTACCTCAGCCAACCGGAGCTAGAGCCGCCGTTTCTCTGTTTACTCGTCTCCGGGGGCCATACGAGTTTGATTCAGGTCAACGCCTGCGGCCAATACGTGCAACGGGGCAGCACCCGCGACGATGCCGCCGGAGAAGCCTTTGACAAAGTGGCGCGGCTCTTGGGTTTGGGCTATCCGGGCGGCCCTGCGATCGATCGCATCGCCAAAACCGGCAACCCCCACGCTTACCCCCTCCCGGAAGGGCGCGTTTCCCTGCCCAACAATGGCGGTTTTCATCCCTACGATTCCAGTTTTAGCGGCCTCAAAACGGCGGTTTTGCGCCTAGTGCAGCGTCTTCAGGCTGAGTCGGATCAATTACCGATCGCAGATCTGGCCGCGAGTTTTCAGCACACGGTGGCGAAAGCCCTAACGAAACGGGCGATCGCCTGCGCTCTGGATCATCATCTGCCATGTATTGCGGTTGGGGGCGGTGTGGCGGCCAATAGTGAACTGCGATCGCAACTCACCCACGCCGCCCAAGCCCACAGCCTCGGCGTTCATTTCCCCCCCTTAAAATTCTGCACCGACAACGCCGCCATGATCGCCTGTGCCGCCGCCGAACACGTCCGCTTGGGTCACTATTCCCCGCTGAACCTCGGCGTGCAATCTCGCTTTAACATCACCCAGGTCATGGATTTGTACCCGTCTGAATTACATCGCAGTGCTGAATATTCTTAAATACTTTTGTACAGAAAAAAGAGTGCATCCCAGTTATGCAATCCCTCACCCAACCCTCTCCCGCAGGAGAGGGCTTTTAGCTCCTTTCTCCTGCGGGAAAAGGGCTGGGGATGAGGGTGCTCCCTGGCGAGCCATGGGAATCTGTAAAAGTGGGATGCACCCAGAAAAAAGGCGAGAAACTCATCTGAAATAGTTAAGATTCAGTCTTAGGAATGACGTGTTATTTGTTGACAAACAGGTCAAAATATTCTGTGGTAAGGTTAAGTAATATGCTGATCAATAGGCTGTCTAGTGACATTACATTTCAAATATTTTTATTGTTAAAGCACACTGAGATATCAGTCCATCATTTCAACTAGCGGGAGCATTATGGCAAATTGCGAAAAGATGAGAACGCCGCCGCCTCCTTTTTGAGGGAGATTGAGGGGGATCTTTTGTCCCTCATGTTTATGAAAACTGCGATACAGCCTTTCCTTAAAATATTGAGTACACCAACCCCGTGTCATTCCCTATCGCGTCTTGGCAAGACTGTGCTTGGTGATCAAGGTCAGGGCTGTAAGTCATTGGACAATCAAAAAAAACACATTGTGATCCTTTAGTCAACGTTGATGAGGCCTTGTGATTCAACCGCTTAAACTTCGCTTTAACTCTCTTTCTATCCGGGTGATGCTGGGCGGAATCTGTGCGACTCAGTTGTTAATTACATCCGGATTGGTCAGCTATTTGGCGTATCAAAATCGTCAAATTGCCGTTGACCAATTGCTAAGTCAACGCATGCTCAAAGTCGAACAAGACATTGAACGTTATGTGCAATCCATCTTAACGACACCTGGATTGATTAATCAGATGAATCGTCAAGATGTGCAGCGGGGTCGTCTGGATCTGGATGATTTGGCGGCGGTTGAGCAGATGATGTATGAACGCCTCCAACAGTTCGAGACGGTTTCGACGCTGCTCATGGGTCGCCCGAATGGTAATTTTCGCACCATGCACCGCAGCACCCTATTGCCGGGGCTACTGGAACAGGGTCAATCGAACCCCGATCGCCCGCAGCAGTTTAATGTCTATGGCTTAGATGCGACGGGGCAGCCGGAGATGGAACTGGCAGTGCTTGATCCGTTTCCGGTGCAAGACCGCCCTTGGTATCACCAGGCGTTACAAACTCAGCAGGCAGGCTGGACGCAGCCGTTTCAAGTGGGCCAAAGTCCTGAACTGGTGATTAGTGCCTATCTCCCGATTTTGGATGAGCGATCGCAACTGGAGGCGGTGTTTGCGGTCAATCTCAATTTACGCGACTTACAAACCTTTGTGCGATCGGCTCCGAGTTGTGAAGGTTGCTCTGTTCTGATTTTGGATGATCAAGACGAGGTGATTGCCACGTCGAGTCAGGATGATCTCTTTCAACTGACGCAGCCACTGCCCCCCTTCGTCGAGGGTCAGATCTATCCGGGTTATCAAGGTGAGTTTCAACGCTTAACCTTGGCGGACTTTACTGATCCTGTTTTGGCGGCGGCGGCCACTGAAATTGTGCAGCTTCAGCCGCAGCGGGTGGAGCGATCGCAAAACCTGTGGCAACAGAGATTTACCCTCCAGCGCCAGCCCTATTGGTTACAGGTCAGCGCCTTGGATACGGAGTTTCCCGGTTTGAATTGGTCGTTGGTGATGGTCATCCCGGAGGCTGAATTGATGGCGGGGATGACGACTAACCCCGATGGCTTGGTGTGGGGGTTGGGGATTTTACTGGGGATTTCGGTGGGGGCGTTAGGGGTGATGATAGCGGGGATCACGCGGCCGCTCTTGAAGTTGCAGCGTCATGCGGCGGCG
>NZ_JAQMTY010000189.1 GCF_028330765.1 Spirulina subsalsa CS-330
AGCGATCGCAGGTGCGATCGCTTCTCCCGTTGGCGGCTTAAAAATCAAAATAGATGTAGCGCGTTCCTCCCTCTGGGGCAAGCATCCACACCGCAAAGAAACAGAGGGGAACCAATACTAATTTTAAATGCCAATTTAATTGCAACTTTAACCCCCCCTGCACCAAATAGGTCAACGCCATCACCACCACCAACACCATCATCCACCACAACAGGTCAAACCGTCCCAACCCCAACGCCTCAAAATAGACCTTCTGGGTAAATTGAATATCCCCCGCCACGCCGAAGAGATGCCGCACCATCAGCCCCGATTGTCGCAAATCCGGCAACCGGAAGAAAATCCACGCCAAAAACACAAAGCCCTGGGTCACCACCCAAGCCGTCACCATCCCCGGTACAGACTCCCACCATTGGCCCCAGCGGGCATGGGTTTGACTGTAGCGATCGCCCAGGCGATGCACCACCAACGCCACCCCATGGAGACCGCCCCACACCAAAAACCCCCAAGCCGTCCCCCGCGTATCAATATGCCAAATCCCGGCGATGAACAGAATCAGCCACAGGTTAATGCAGGTGCGCACCAACCCCCGCCGCGACCCGCCCAAGGGAAAATAGAGATAATTGCGCAGCCAATCCCCTAGGGTTATATGCCAGCGCCGCCAAAACTGAGCGATGCTCGTGGTGAAATAGGGAAAATTGAAATTATCCGGCAGGGTAAACCCCAGAAACATCGCACTACCCCGCGCCATATCCACATAGCCGCTAAAGTCAAAATACAACTGCAACCCATAGGCCAACACCACCAACCACAGATCCACACTCCCCGCCCGCTCCAAATTTCCCAAACACAAGTCCACAAACATCCCCAGCGGGTCAGCGATCAGGGCCTTTTTCACTGCTCCCGCCGCAAACAACCATAAACCCTCGGTGAAATGCTCCAATTTTGGGGTGCGGGTTTGGTCATTGAATTGGGTGATAAAGGGGTGATACCGGGTGATCGGCCCCGAAATCAGTTTCGGAAAGAAGAATTTATAACTGGCAAAATCAAGAAAATCACGGCTGGCCGGTGCGCCGCGATAGACATCAATCAGATAGGCCAAATTTTCAAAGGTAAAAAACGAAATCCCCAAGGGTACGAGGATATGGTTTTGCAACCACGATCGCCCCACTTCAACGGCGGGACTAGGTGCGATCGCCACCACCCCATTCAACACCAGCAGCAAATATTTAAACCCAAACAAACAAGCCACATTGAGCACAATCCCCAGAATCAACAACTGCGTCGCCCGTTGACTCCACAGGGTTTGCATCGCCTCCCATGCTTCATTGGACAGATGAGCCTGATCCGATTGCACCTCTGGGCGGGACTTGATCGCCATCCCCTTGCCAATCCAAAAATTCAGCCCCGTCAGCAGCAACAGCAGCGGCAAATACTGTACTTGCAACGAGGTATAGACCACCAAACTGGCCAGCAACACCAACCAAAGGCGAATCCGGGCCGCCCGTGGCCGTGGCCACCAGTACAGCAGGGTGAGAGCAAGCAAAAACAGGGCGTAAAACGGATCAAGAAAGGTCATCGGTGCGTTGGGGTAAGCCGTGATCAGCATCAGGATGTAGCATAGCGAAATTAGGCGCGATCGCTCTCGCTGAATTTGGGGCGTTGGGGGTGCGATCGCCTACAAGCCGTTGCCGATCAAAATAAAGGGCGACCAATGGTAAGGATGGCTGAAACCGGGGGCGGCGGGGGTGGCTGCACCGTTGCGGGGTCGCACAGATACCAAAGAACGACTATCGGCTACCCTCGTTTCAAAGTCGGCGGTTTCTTCCCGATAGAGCAAACTGAGTTGGGCTTGGCGGAGGGCTTCGGCTTGGGTGAGTTCGCCCGTAGAGAGCAGGGCATAAAATCGCTGCATCAAAACGCTGGTGCTGCTGTCATTGACTTTCCAGAGGGAGGCGATCACGGTCTCGGCACGGTTGGAACGCAGAAAGTAGGAACTAATTCCGGCGATTTCTGTGCCATCTCCTGCTTCGCCCCCCAGGGCGGTCTGGCAAGCGGAGAGGATCACCAGTTGCACGTTTTCGAGGAGGTCTTCAATGGCGTTGATATCGTCGGCTTTGAGCCGGTTGCCATCCCCTAAAAGAATGTAGGATTCATCAGCGCGACCGGGCACAAAGGCGGCATGGGTAGCCAGGTGCAAAATGTTATGGCGAAAGACGTTGGTTTTGAGGCTGTCGAAGGTAAAGTTACGATTGAGCAGCACTTGACCGGGATACACCCCCGGATCATCGCCTTGAGTCACGATCGCATCCAATTCAGCTTGCACCGCCGGGAGGGGATTAAAACCAGCGATCGCATCGGTGAGACCCATGCCGAGCACTTGCGTGTCCGGTGCGAGGCGGCTGCTGGTGTCGGTGAGGGCAGGAGCGAGGACACTGGAGAGGGTGTAGCGTTCTAGTAAATATTGTTCGCCGTCATGTAATGCACCCATGGGAATGTAGCGGGTGACGCGATCGTTCACAAATACTAAATGGTCAATCTCGTTGGCGACCAGTTCACTTTCGAGGGGTTTAATCATCCAGTTGTAGAGTTGTTGGCTGGTGGCTTGGAGGCTGCTGAGGCTGCCGTCACGCTGGAGTTGATTGCCGAGGCGTTGGACGGTTTGGGCAAGTTCGGCTTGGGTGACGGGGACTTCAATGCTACCAATTACGCCCCCGGCTGCTGCCCAGACGAGCCAGAGTTTGTCTTCGAGGACGAAGGGATAAATCAAAACGGCGTTCTGTCCGGCTTGATTGTAGGCGCGGAGCAGTGTGTTGGCATCACCGCTGAGTTTTTCGGGGTCTTGAAATACTTCATCATCGGCACGGTTAGCGCGAATGGTGGCGATGAATTGGTTAACTTGGTCGTTGTATTGCTCTTTGAGTTTGATGCGTTGGTCGTAGAGTTGGGCGATGGTGTCGCAGTTGGTCTCTTGGCAGGTGAGGATTTCGGTTCCGAGGGCGATCAGGCTGTTGTGGTCGTCGAGGACGGCTTGTTCGGGGTCGGTGTAGCGGATTTGGCCGTCGCTGGTGAAGCTGGCGCGGGTGTTGGTGAAGTCGCGCAGTTCTTGGAGTTTGAGCAGGTCTAAAACTTGTTGGGCTTCGGGGATGCGGGCTTGTTCGAGGAGGAGATTGGCGAGGAAGCGGTAGTCGTCTTCGATCGTGGTGACGTAGGTTTGGCGGAGTTGTTCGTCAAGTTGGCGGTTGTCGGTGCGGATGGTTTCGCGAACGCGGACGGATTCTTTGAGGAAGATGATGGCGACTTCGGGTTGGTTTTGGGCGGCGAATATTCTACCGATATTATTGAGGGTAATACTGAGGTTTTCACGGCTACCTGTGGCTTGCATTAGGGGCAAGGCTTGCTCGTAATACTCCAGCGCCCTGCTCTTTTCTCCTAACGAGTTGTAGACCGCACCGATATTATTGAGGGTGCTGGCTTCCCCGCTGCGATCACCTACTGCCCGTCTCAGGGGTAAAGCCTGGTTGAAATACTCCAGCGCCCTGCTCTTTTCTCCTAAATCTGAGTAGACCGCACCGATATTATTGAGGGTGGTGGCTTCCACTCTTCGATTTCCCACCGCCCGTAACAGGGGTAAGGCTTCCTCATAATACTCCAGCGCCCGGCTCTTTTCTCCTAGTGATGAGTAGACCACACCGATATTAGTGAGGGTGGTGGCTTCCCCGCCGCGATCGCCCACCGCCCGGTATAGGGGTAAGGCTTCCTCGTAATACTCCAGCGCCCGGCTCTTTTCTCCTAGTGATGAATAGACCGTACCGATACTAGCGAGGCTCGTGGCTTCCCCGCCTCGTTGGCGAAGCCTTTCCTCTGGAGAATCGCCCACCGCCCGAAACAGGGGCAAGGCTTGGCTGTAATACCCCAGTGCTTTGCTCTTTTCTCCTAGGGAGTCGTAAACCTGACCGATATTACCAAGGGTTCTTGCTTCCCCGTCGCGATCGCCCACCGCTCGATACAGGGGTAAGGCTTGCTCGAAATACTCCAGCGCCCGTTGCTTTTCACCCAAGGCATCGTAAGCAAATCCCATACTCATTAACGTTCGGGCTTGCCAGGTTTGGGCGGTTTGTAAGTTTTCGCCCGTGGCTTGTTGGGCGGCTGCTTCAAAAATGGCGATTGATCGTTCGTACTGTTCTAACGCTTCGCGGTTGTATCCCAAATTGAGATGAGCAAACCCCGACCAATACCGCACAGCCGCTTCACTAAATTTCTCGTTTCTTGCCTCAAATAACGCAATCGATTCTGCAAATTTTTCAATGGCTGCTTGTAACGATTCTGCTGTCCCTTGATTAAATAATTCCTGCCCCTCTTGGTATAGCTGAAATGCTTCACTGCCCTCCCCACCTTGCGCCCACAATTCACGGGGAACCTCCAACCCTAGGGGGGCGTGGGGTTGAGCCTGGAAATCCAGCGAGGGCAAGAATTGGGGTTCAATCCTGCGCTGCGCCGCCCCATTGCTACCAACCGCCCCCACCTCCCCCGCCAACAACCCCGCCAACACAATCCCACCCAACAAACCCCACCGTAAAGACATGATCACAACCTCGACAAATACACAATACTAACACCGCAAAATAGCAACAATTTGTTGATGAACCTTCTCCAGACAAGCTGACCTAATCTGTCCCGCCTTATACAAAATCAAACCACTCGCCGCCGTAAACAAACGATTTGGTCGAATATTACTGAGTTGCTTCAGCCCCCCACTCAAAAAGTCCTCACGTCCAAGCGTCACACTGTAAGTATCTCGCACCGTTTGACTGGTGATCTGACATAAAATTACATCCTCCCCCGTCAACGTCGCCACCACCAAAGCCGGACGACGCTTCGCTCCAGCCAAATTTGAAAACGGAAATGGCACAACCACCACATCACCCTTTACAAATCGCGCCATGCTTCATCCTCTTCCGGTTTCAACCAATCCTGAGCCAAAACCATTTCATCATAAACAACATCTTCTGGGGTATCTTCTGTTGTGGCAAATATAGGTGCGGCGGCTTGCTGCATACTCATAACAACCTGCTGCCGCTCTGACTGGGCCAGAAGGCGATCGATAAAATCTTCAACTGCTGGTAATTGCTCCACAGGAAGACTTTGAAGCTTCTCAAACAATGTGGCTGTATTGCGTTCCATGGTTAGTTAAAAACAACGATACATCTGGCTCATAGTCTAATGTTAATGTGTGGAAACAATGCGGCTGTCCCTTGGTCGAACAACTCCCGCCCTTCTTGATAAAGCAGTAACGCTTCATTCGCTTCGGCACTTTGCGCGAGGAGTTCACGGGAAAATTCGGGGTCTGGTGGCAAAGACTGGGTAGAAAATTCGGGGGCGCGATGGAGCGGCGCGATCGCCCCCACCTCCCCCGCCAACAACCCCGCCAACACAATCCCACCCAACAGACCTAAGTGCAAAGACATCACCACCACCTCAAACACCGACAAAAACGATGGCTATAGCCTAACCCAACCTGCCCCAAACCATCCGCCCGTTTCAAAAACCGTAACGCTCTCAGCCGCTAGAATAAGAACCAAACCGCACCCATACAGCCAATGGAACAATCTACCCCCCTCGACCCCCAAACCCTCAAAACCCTGATTAAAGAAGGAGTCCGGGAAGTGATGCGAGAAGAATGGTTTAAATTCTTTGAAATGCTGCTCCCCTATGTAGACGATACCGAGCAGACTGAGATCGAAGCCACCTTTAACCCAGCCGACTACGCAGATGAGGAGTTTGAAGACATCACCGACTGGTTTGAATCATGAAAGTCAAGCTCAGGAAATCTGCCCACAAATTCCTCAAAAAACTTGATACCAACAGTCGCCAAGCTGTACTCACCAAAATTGGCATCCTTAAAACCTGCCTAGAAACGCAGAAAGTCTATCCTCCCGAAGAGCTAGACATCAAAAAGCTCAAAGGCGAGTTGAAATCGTTCTCTAGAATTCGCGTGGGCAAGATGCGCATCATCTTTCAGATTCAGACAGAAGCAGAAACAATTTTTGTCTATGACATTAACTTCCGGGGCAATATTTACGGGCAGTGAATGCCTTGTCATTACCTGTCCGGTTCAACCGCCACAGCCCCCGTCGCCACAAAACCCGACAACACAATCCCACCCAACAGACCTAAGTGCAAAGACATCACCACCACCTCAACACCGACAAAAACAATGGCTATAGCCTAACCCAACCTGCCCCAAACCATCCGCCCGTTACAAAAACCGGGTAGTGCATTAATGCACGGGACGGAGGAAAATCAGGCTACACAACTACGATAACTAGGGAGACAAGCTCATGGCTATTGAGATGACCTGTCCGACCTGTGGGTCTCACGATATCTCCAAGAACGGCAC
>NZ_JAQMTY010000190.1 GCF_028330765.1 Spirulina subsalsa CS-330
CACTTGGGTGCGTTGGCCTCCCGATTCTAACACAAAACTGAATTCAGTCGTCTCCCGTTGGTCGGTTTATTTGTTGGCAAAAATTCATCTCACCGCTAACCTAACGGTGTAGCGGGAGTCCTCTTTTTGCATTGAAGATAGGCGTTTTGATTCCCCAGTGTCCCTGGGTACAATGCATCGAGTTTTATTGCTAATAGTGCTTTCACACCAGTTCTTTGCTTTCGTGGAGGTTCCGGCAACCCTAAAGCAGTGGATGCTATAGCGTATAAGCCTACCTTTCACTCTCACAAGCCCGGAAGAACATTCCTGTATAGCCGTTTGCATCTTTTATAACACTAAAACCGCCTTATATCCCACCGTCAAATTTACAATTATGACGGGGGACTTACGGCGGATAGGTTAACCTAGGGGCGATTCGTCCCGGAGGCTCCTAAAATGAAAAGAGTTTTTTGGGTGAGAGCCAAGATGATGGAATGGTCGATTGCGGATGTGCAGGGGTTAGCCATTGTGGATCGTGAGATCGGCTCGCACCGCTTTCGCCCCGCTGAATATGAACTCGTCCGGCGGGTGGTCTATCACACGGGGGATCTTGACTATGTGGGGTTGTCGGGTTTTGCCGAAGGGGCGATCGCATCGGGAGCCGCCGCCCTCGCTGCCCGCACCGCCATTATTGTCGATGTGCCGATGGTCATGACCGGCATTCTCCCCATCATCCAAAGCACCTTTTGTAATCCCGTTTTCTGTGCCAGCGCCGTCCCCCCCGATGTCCAAGACTCACGCTCCCTCGTTGCCCAAGGCATGGTTTCCCTCGCCAACCAATACCCCGAAAGCATTTTTATCGTCGGTCAAGAGATTGCCGCCCTCAATGTCTTGATCGAATTAATCGAAGCCGAAGACATTCAACCGGCCCTCGTGGTGGGCGCAGCGGCAGGCTTTATGGATGCGGATGTGTCTAAAGAACGCCTTCAGGATTCCATGGTTGCCAATATTCGCGTCAGTAGCCGCAAGGGGGGGCCAGGGGTGGCGGTGGCGTTGGTGAATGGTTTGGTGGCGTTGGCGGCTCATGCGTATCTGCAAGGTTGATCGGCTGGCAGCTTGGGCCACGGCAGGATAACCACCACACCCAAATTCAGGCCCCATTGTTCACAAGCATTGATTTATAGCGATCCTAAATCAATCGGAGATCTTATCTCCTCATCAACAAGGGGCTTAAGCCCCTTGCCTGTTCATGAATCAAATAAAGATTGCGATAGATCAATAGAATTGTGATGGATCGATGATGATGCCCAGTTGCTCTTCCATGAGTTGGGCCATCATTTCTGGGGTGAGGGGGCCGTCCGCTGATCTCGGCCCTTGGAGAAATCGTTTGATGGTCATTTTGCGATCGCGAAAATCCCGGACAAAATCCCGCACTATCCTTAAACCTTCGATCTCCGCCTCCGCCTCCTCGATCATCTGCTCAAACATATCAACTTGCTGCCGCTTGGCCTGGCGATAGAGCGTCACCATTTCGCCTTCGTGGGTATGATTGCGCAGATGCCGCAATTCTGCCTTAATCCCCTCATATTGGTCGCGCAGATTTTTGTTTTCCTGCCGCAGTTTTTTACAGGTGCGCTCCACATCGTCCCCCTGTTCCACGGCGGTAAATCGGTCTTCAAAACTTTGCTGCTCTAGTTCGAGCAACCGCGCAAAATCCCCGTCCTGATAGGCCCGGTTGATTTCTTTCATAATTTCGGTGTTTTGGTTGTGGGTGTCTTGATCCGTGGCGCGATCGGGGTGATATTGGGACGCGAGGCGGAGAAAGGTTTGGCGCATTTCCCGCTGATTCGGGGCGGCCTGATCTTTGGCGGAGGGCGATCGCGCCTCGTCATTCGCCCTCGATGGGTCGAACGCATCGGCATCATCGTCGAACTCGTCCCTAAACGAATTGTCAAACCCCGCAAACGGATCATCAAACTCCTCATCCTCCTGTCCAGGGATGGGGCGGTGACTCAGTACCCCTTGCCACTGAAGGGACTTGTACAGGCGTTGAATTTTTTTCACGGTTTGTTGACCAAATTTCCGTGTGGTGAAAAGTTCGGCAAACAGGCTGTGGATCTCTGCGTCGAGGGCTTGCAGTTGCGCCCTCGGTTCGGCAGAACGCTCAAACATTTCTGTGATCAGCGATCGCATCTGGGTGATGAAGTTGTCCAATTCTGTGCGCTTGCGGCGAATTTGCTTTAACAGCCAGGCGCGATCGGCATTGAGTGCCGCCAATTGTTCATGAAAAGACGAGAGGGCGAGGGCTGGGTCTGGGGCTGATGGTGTAGAGGCTGCCTCCTTTTTGTTCGCGTTCCGTCGTGCCATGTTGTATCACCCTCTAGGCTGAATCTGCATTAATTCACAGCCTAGCGAATTTTGGAAGGGAGCGAAATCCCCTTCGCCAGGGAGTTGAGGCTGACCAAGGCAATGGCTCAAGGGGTGGCTCTTGGATCACGCCGGGGAATTGTGCTGTCGCACCCGCACCGCAGCAATGCGCCATTAAGCATACCGGTTGAGCAAATCTGAATCTGTCTTTACAAAAATTAATTTTTTGCCCCTGAAACTGTTACAAACTTTCTCCTCCCATGACCAGCGCGATCGCACCCTAACCCCACCCGAAAACCCCACCAAACCCAGCCAGGCCATACCCCTCAATCCCACACCCTGCCCGATTTTGTAAGAATTAATAAGATTTTTCGGCGCTCCGTTCCACCCTCCTTTATGATAGGGGTTAAACTTTGTAAAAAATTGTAAGAAAACGGAGGTTTTACATTGGCTATTCCTCTCCTAAACTATGCGCCGAACAGTCAAAACAGCCGCGTAGCTGGATACGAAGTGGGCACCGACGAACAACCCGTGATTTTCTCCACGGATCGTGTGATGTCTAGCGAAGATATGGGCAACGTCATTGAGGCGGCCTATCGGCAACTGTACTTCCATGCCTTCAAGGCAGATCGCGAAGCGGTGCTGGAATCCCAACTGCGCAATGGCAACATCAGCGTGCGCCAGTTTGTGCGGGGCCTGGTGCTGTCGGATCGGTACAAGCGGAGCTTCTACGACCTCAACAACAACTATCGGTTCGTTGAGCAAACTGTCCAACGGGTTTTAGGTCGTGATGTCTACAGTGAGCGGGAAAAAATCGCCTGGTCGATTACCGTTGCCACCAAAGGGATCGAAGGCTTCATCGATGAATTAATCAACTCCGATGAATATCTCGAAAACTTCGGCGATACCATCGTTCCCTACCAACGTCGCCGCTCCTTGCCGAGCCGTGACCAAGGGGAAATGCCCTTTAACCTCAAGTCGCCGCGTTACGACGCTTACTACCGCTCGATCTTTGGGTTCCCTCAAATCGTGTGGCAAAATTCCGTGCGTCGCTTTGTGCCCCAAGAGAAGCAAGCCAAGGCGGGCGATCCGTCCAACTTCTTGGCTGCGGCTCGGAGCCTCAGTAGTGCCAAAGGGGTCAACACCCCCCGCGTGTCTACCTCAACGGTGAGCATGAGTTCTGTGCCCTATCGGAAGCTGAATGTTTCCATTGGCCCGGAATCCTAGTGCTTCAGTGAACTGATTTAACGTGGATTTCACGCACAGGAAGTCCTAAGGTAACAAGGGTGTTGGGCGATCGCTCACAGATTTTGTTAGCTTGGGGCTTCTTTTTCATGCCCATTCCCGCAAAGTCCACCTATGGCTAAAGAACGTCACACCTTGCACCTGAGCCGCTACTGGACGGTGTTACGACTGTTTTGGGGTACAGCGATCGCCGCTGAATTGGAATACCGCATGAATTTTGCGATCGCCTTCCTCAGTAGTTCCCTCAATCTCACCGGCAGCCTCTTCGGCCTCTTCCTCTTCTATCGCACCGGCTACGAATTTGAGGGCTGGACTTGGCCCGAAGCGATGATCGTCCTCGGTGTCTTCACCCTCCTCCAAGGCTTCGCCGCCACTTGCCTCGTGCCCAACCTGAATCGCATTGTCGATCAGGTGCAAGAGGGAACCCTCGACTTTGTGCTGCTCAAACCGATTAGCAGTCAATTTTGGCTCTCAACCCGGACGGTGTCCCCCTGGGGCCTGCCGGATCTCATTTTCGGCGGTGCGATTATTCTCTACGGCGGCTCCCAACTGCACCTCCATTGGTTCAACTATGGGGCGGGCGTGCTCCCCCTGCTCTGTGGGGCGGCAATTCTCTATAGCCTGTGGTTTATGCTCGGTGCGATGAGCATTTGGTTTGTGAAAATCTACAACGTGACAGAGGTGTTGCGGGGTCTCCTCGAAGCGGGGCGTTTTCCGATGGTGGCCTATCCGGCAACCTATCGCCTCCTCTTTACCTTTGTGATCCCGGTGGCGTTTTTAACGACGATCCCTGCTGAGGTGATTTTAGGACGGGGTGAACCGGTTTGGCTTTGGGGATCGGCGGGGTTAGCGATCGCCCTCCTCGCCGTGGCTCACCAATTTTGGCAATTCGCCCTCCGCTTCTACACCAGCGCCTCCAGCTAAACCCATGGCTCACCCTGGTTGACTGACAACATTAACCAGACCCCGGAAAGCCCTCACCCTAGCCCTCTCCCTAGGGGAGAGGGAACTGGAAAAACGGATCGGCTCCCCTCGCCCTCTGGGAGAGGGGTTGGGGGTGAGGGCTATCAAATCAGTCAACCCATGGCTCACCCTCGGATTTTGGCGACAGGGGCGACTGATCTCGCGTTGAGACGCATACCAGATGGCTTATGCTAAGTAATAATACTCATGCAAGTCACGAGTCTTAAATCATTCGCTATTTTGCTGCATGTTACGTTTTGTAACAGTTAAGATCTAGAGCGTGGCTGCTGTTCAATCTTTGTCCTCAAGAAGAGAATTATGGCTCTTTACCTTGATTCTGCTCAGATTAACGATGCAAAACAGGCGATGGCGTGGGGGTGGGTGAAAGGCATTACAACGAACCCGACCCTGCTTGCCCAAAGTGAGCAGTCTCCGGCTGAGACCCTCGCCGCGTTGGCTCAACTCTGTCCGGGAGAGCTTTACTATCAACTCATGGCATCTACCCTAGATGACATGCTCCGGGAGGGCCATCAGGCGGCGGAGTTGATCGGGTCGCAAACGGTGTTAAAAATTCCTGCGACCCCGATGGGATTTCAGGCATTGGCACAGCTTTCGCCCCAGATTTCCTGTTCTGTGACGGGAATTTACCATCCGGCTCAGGCGGCCGTGGCCGGTGAAGGGGGGGCAAAATATGCGATCGCCTACGTTAACCGTGCCACCCGTTTGCTCGGTGACGGCATTATTCTCGTCGCTGAAATGGCACAAATACTCCGCAACAGCCCGACGCGCATCCTTGCCGCCAGCCTTAAATCCCCCGACGAAGCCGCCGCCGCCCTCCAAGCCGGAGCCGATCACCTTACCTTACCTCTGGCGCAATTACAGGCTCTGGCCACCCATCCCCTATCGGAAAAAACCGTGCAGGAATTTGCTGAAGGTGGATGTGGATTGGAGATCAGACCTTAATCGCTAAAGCCGCGAAAGATGCTGAAGGCTTCGATTTCTTGGTTTTGGCTCTCTAGGGCGGTGGCAATGCGATCGCAGACAATATCGCAGATCTTGAAAATGCTCGGATCAGCAATTTCGTAATACACACTCACCCCTTGGGGCTGGCGGTTCACCATGCCCAATTGAGTTAACAGCTTTAAATGCTTCGACACATTGGCTTGCCCTAACCCAGTGGCATCAATGATTTCCGTCACATTTTTAGAACCAGACTTCAAACAACACAAAATTTGCAGCCGGCTCACCTCGGATAACACCTTGAAATACTCGGCAATCCGATTGAGCACTGTGGGCGAAATCTGCGCGATCTGATTGATTCCACAATCCATAACATTACTATCCCCAAGAAAACTCTACGGTTTTTGATCAATCATCATATTACTATATGATAATATGATTTGTACAAGACTTATGTGTAACCCTCTCCACCCATTATGTTATTCCGTCAACTCTTCGATCCTGAAACTAGCACCTATACCTATCTCATCGCCGATCGCACCACCCGTGAGGCGATTCTCGTCGATCCGGTGATCGAACAAGTAGACCGCGATGAACGACTTTTAATAGAACTCGGACTCACGCTCCGGTATTGTCTTGAAACCCATATCCATGCCGACCATATCACCGGCACGGGAACCCTGCGCGATCGCACTGGCTGTTCTGGCGTAGCCCCCCGCAAATCCGGCATTGTCTGCGCCGATGTGCCCTGTGATCATGGCGATCGCTTCACCATCGGCGACATCACCGTGACCGCGATCGCCACCCCCGGTCACACCAACTGCGACATGAGCTACTTAGTCAACGACACCCACCTCCTCACCGGCGATAGCCTTTTCATCCGAGGCTGTGGCCGTACCGACTTCCAAAGCGGCGATGCGGGTCAACTCTATGATTCAATCACCCAGCAATTATTTACCCTGCCGGATCATGTCCTCGTCTATCCGGGTCACGACTATCGCGGCCAAACCGTCTCCACCATTGGCGAAGAAAAGCAACATAATCCCCGCCTGGCCGGACAAAGCCGTGATCAGTTCATTGCCCTCATGGGTAGCCTTGATCTCCCCAATCCGAAAAAAATCATGGAAGCAGTGCCGGCAAACCAACATTGCGGCCAAGTCGCCTAGACTCGCCACTTTTCACGTTTCACGTCCTAACCTATTCACCCCTACCCTTCGGAGTATCCATCCATGACCACGATTAACACCCAACTCGAAGCGATCGCCCCCGCCACCCTCCAACAATGGTTAGCAGAAGATCGCGTCACCCTCGTTGATGTGCGCGAACCCTCCGAACATGCCGGCGAAAAAATTGCCGGGTCTCACCTCGTCCCCCTCTCCCGGTTTGAACCCGCCCAACTGCCCCACGCAGACGGCAAGCCTGTCGTCCTTTATTGTCAAACCGGCAACCGTTCCACCGAAGCCGCCCGCCATCTCATCCTTGCCGGCTATGAATCCGTCATTCACCTCGACGGCGGCATCACCGCCTGGAAACAAGCCGGACAGCCCACCCAGATCAACAAAAACGCACCGATCAGCATCATGCGCCAAGTGCAAATCATTGCCGGGAGTTTAGTTCTCACGGGGACTCTCTTGGGGTTGGTTTCGCCGTGGTTCTTGATTTTGAGTGGGTTTGTGGGCGCGGGGCTAACCTTCGCGGGGCTGTCGGGAACCTGCGCCATGGCGATGCTGTTGGCGAAACTCCCCTACAACCAACGAGTGAGCTAACGTCCCTCGCCCACCGGGCTACTCCTGCTATGTGAGTGAGCCAGAGGCTCACACTCCCTGGAATTCTCTGGAGTGCGAGCTTCTCGCTCCCTGCCCTGACGGAGTAGCCCACCGGGAGGGGACAACTGAAAAAGTGACACAGGGTAACACCTGCGATCGCCCCTCCCCCTTTGATAATGCAGCGATAATGGAGCCAATCAGCCTGGCAAAGGTCGCCCCAAGCGTCAAGAATGCGATCGAAAACCGTGAAGATTCTTTGCACTCCTTAAGACTGTGATACGATTTGGGTGAAACCAAGCAACCGTCAAAACGCTGATCAGACGCATGATAGAGAGTCATAGAGGAGCACAACCAGCATGAGCAACGCACAACACACCGTGACCCCTCAGCGCCCTCTGCATCGACCTATCCGCATCGGCGTTATTGGCGTAGGCAACATGGGTCAACATCATACCCGCGTCCTCAGTTTGCTCAAAGATGTGGAACTGATGGGCATCTCTGACCTCAACGTCGAGCGCGGTCTCGACACTGCCAGCAAATACCGCATCCGTTTTTTTGAAGACTATCACGACCTCTTTCCCCACGTTGATGCCGTCTGTGTTGCCGTCCCCACCCGCCTGCACCATCGGGTCGGTATGGATTGCCTCCGCGCTGGGGTTCATGTCCTGATCGAAAAACCGATCGCTGCCAGCATCACCGAAGCCGAATCCCTCGTTAATGCCGCCGCCGAATCCCACTGCATTCTCCAAGTTGGCCACATTGAACGCTTTAACCCCGCCTTCCAAGAACTGAGCAAAGTCCTGGCCACGGAGGAATTGCTGGCGATCGAGGCCCATCGCATGAGTCCCTATTCCGATCGCGCCAATGATGTGTCCGTCGTGTTGGATCTGATGATCCATGACATTGATTTAATGCTGGAATTGGCGAAATCGTCCGTGGTCAAAGTCACCGCCAGCGGTAGCCGGGCCTCCGATTCCGGCTATCTCGACTACGTGACCGCCACTCTCGGCTTTGCCAATGGCATCGTCGCCACCCTCACCTCTAGCAAAGTCACCCACCGCAAAATTCGCCGCATTGCCGCCCATTGTAAACATTCCCTCACCGAAGCAGATTTTCTCAATAACGAAATCCTCATCCACCGCCAAACCACCGCCAACTGCATGACGGACTACGGCCAAGTCCTCTACCGTCAGGACGGCCTAATCGAAAAAGTCTACACCAGCAACATTGAACCCCTCCACGCCGAGCTAGAGCATTTTGTGAACTGTGTGCGCGGTGGCGAAAAACCCTCGGTGGGCGGTGAACAGGCGTTAAAGGCGCTGCGCTTGGCTAGTGCGATCGAAAAGATGGCCCTTGATGGTCAGGTGTGGCAAAACGAGGATTGGCAGCCGGGCCAAGGGGCGGTGCAAAACTTGAATGGTGCGATCGCTAACGCCTAGGGCAGATCAAGGGACTGAGCGAGTCTAGTCTAGCGACCTTGGGGCAGGGTTCGGATGGGCAAGACCCGCAAGATTCTGTTGCCTAATTTTAGGAAAGTGCGATCGCAATGGTAATTCTTGACCAAAACCAATGGGTTTCAAGCCTCGCCCTTCTAGGGCGACTTTAGGTAGAATAGCGCCATGAAAGTCCGATACGAGTACAGAATCTACCCAACACGAGGACAGCAAACCAAACTCGCTCAACTATTTGGCTGCTGTCGCGTTGTGTGGAACGATGCCCTGTACCAGAGCAAACAAGCCGAAAAACTCCCCAAAAACAGCGACCTCCAGAAAACCTGCATCACCCGAGCCAAACAGACAGTCGAACGGGAATGGCTTTCAGAAGTCTCCAACATCCCCTTGCAGCAATCCATTATTGATTTAGGAGTTGCCTTTAAAAACTTCTTCACCTCCCTAAAGGGCCAGCGCAAAGGTCAGAAAGTCAACCCACCGCGATTCAAAAAGAAAGACAATCGGCAAACCGCAAGATTCACCAGAGGAGGATTTAGCCTCAAAGGCCAAAAAATCTACCTGGCCAAAATCGGCAACTTGAAAGTGAAATGGTCACGCCCCCTCCCCAGCGACCCCTCATCCGTCACTGTGATCAAAGACCGAGCCGGCCGCTACTTCCTGAGCTTTGTGGTTGAGATTGAACCCGAATGGATTCCCGCCTTATTTCCCAGTGTCGGGATTGATTTGGGACTGAAGACCTTTGCCGTCTTGAGTACCGGAGCAAAGATAGAAGCGCCTGATTACGCTCAACTCGACCGCAAAATCAGACGAGCGCAACGCCGCTTATCGAAACGAGTCAAAGGCTCCCAACGATATCACCGCCTCCGCCTCAAAATTGCCCAACTCAAAGCCAGACAGCGAGACCTCCGTAAAGACTTCCTGCACAAGCTCTCCACCAGAGTCGTTCGTGAAAACCAAGCGATCGCCCTAGAGGATTTGAATGTGTCAGGGATGGTCAAGAATCGGAAACTCTCACGGGTTATTTCCCAAGCAGGCTGGCGAGAGTTTCGAGTGATGTGTGAGGCGAAATCAACGAAGTTCAATCGTGAATTTCAGGTGATTAACCGTTGGGAACCCACGAGCCAATGTTGTTCAGACTGTGGTTATCGGTGGGGCAAGTTGGATCTCTCGGTGCGAGAAGTGGTGTGCCTGAACTGTGGCAGTTTCCACGACCGGGATATCAATGCAGCCAGGAATATTGAATCCGTCGGGGTTGGGCAAACCCACGACGTTAAACGGACAGGGAGAGAAGGTAAGACCCCAACTGGGGCGGTTCTCGATGAGCTGTCTACCCATCAGGAAGTTGGCCATTTGGCTCGCTAGACTGGGAATCCCCACGCCTTTAGGCTGGGGAGGATGTCAAATTTTCAAGCCCCATGGATTCGGCAATGATCGCAACGGCATCAATATGATTAACTGAAAAGCGGTTAACCGGAATGCTTCGGGTTAGCCCTGTCCTCAATTTTTGACAATACCTATGTACGACGTTTACGGGATTGGTAATGCCTTGGTGGATATGGAGTACGAAGTCACTCCCGAACAACTGGCAGCACTCAACATCGACAAAGGCGTGATGACCCTTGTGGATGAACTGCGCCAAGGGGAAATCACCGCCGCCCTCAAGAATTTAAACCCGAAGAAAACCAGCGGTGGATCGTCAGCCAATACCCTCGTCACCGTGGCGCAGTTGGGGGGGAAAGGGTTTTATTCCTGTAAGGTGGCCAACGATGAAACGGGCGGCTTTTTTATGGCGGATCTGCTCGCATGTGGCCTAGATACGAATTTGCAACATCAACACCGCAGCGATGGGATCACCGGAAAATGTTTGGTGTTGGTGACTCCCGATGCCGATCGCACCATGAATACATTTTTGGGCATTTCGGGATCAATTTCCACCACAGAAATTGATCAACGGGCGTTGAATCAGTCGAAATACATCTACACCGAAGGGTATTTAGTCACCTCCCCCACGGGGAAAGAAGCGGCGGTGGCGGCGTTGATTTTGGGGAAAACGGCGGGGGCGAAAACCAGCTTTTCCCTCTCTGACCCGAATATGGCGAAGTTTTTCCGGCCGGGCCTGCTGGAGATTATCGGCGCTGGGGTGGATCTGCTCTTTGCCAATGAGGCGGAGGCGTTGGCATTGGCCCAAACCGAGAGTTTAGAGGCTGCGATCGCCTACCTCAAAACGATCGCGCACACCTTCGCCCTCACCCAAGGCCCCAAAGGCTCCCTTGTGTTTGACGGCGAAACCCTCCACGACATCGCGCCGGTCACCGTGGAAGCGATCGACACCGTTGGCGCCGGGGACACCTACGCCGGGGCCTTCCTCTACGGCCTCACCCACGGCATGGACTACGCCGCCGCCGGACATCTCGCCTCCCAAGCCGCCGCCAAGGTCGTGACCCAATACGGCCCCCGCTTGGCTCCGGAGGTACTGCCCGCTCTCCTCACCGCTTAACAGCCTTTTCCCAAACCCGTTAAGATCGCCCAAGAACACCCAACCGTAGGAAGTTATGGAATTTGAGGCTGCCACATCTGCCGATGCCGTTATTAAGCAAAATCTGGAACAGTTTTTAGTGGTGCTCACCGTGTCCCTCAGTGTGGCGACGGTGTCTCGAATTTTTAGCTGGTTTCGCCGCATTCCCTATACCCTGCTCTTGGTGATTGTGGGGTTGGGGTTGGCGTTTGTAAATGTGCGCTTGGTGAACCTGTCACCGGAATTAATTTTAGAAATATTTCTGCCGCCCCTGTTGTTTGAGGCGGCGTGGAATATTCGCTGGCGGGATCTCCAAGAAAGTTTGGTTCCGGTGGGGTTGTTTGCGATCGCCGGTGTGATCATCTCCGTGTTGGGGGTCGCCCTCCCGATCAGCCAATTTACCGGCCTCTCCCTCCCCATCGCCCTGCTGCTGGGGGCGAGCCTCGCCGCCACCGATCCCGTCTCCGTCGTCGCCCTCTTTCGGGAACTGGGAGCCGGGAAACGCCTCACCGTCGTCATGGAAGGGGAAAGCCTCTTTAATGATGGCGTGGCGGTGGTGGCATTCCTGTTGTTGGTGGGGATTCCTTTGGGGGTGGAAGAATTTTCGATTCCCGTCACCGTGGCGCGATTTGGGACATTCGTGGGCATTGGGGCTGGGTTGGGCTGTTTAATCGGCTATGGCATTTCCTACCTGACGCAGCGGTTTGATTTTCCCCTCGTGGAACAGTCGTTAACCCTGGTCTCAGCCTACGGAACCTATCTCCTCGTCGAGGAATTGGGGGGATCGGGGGTGATTGGGGTGGTAACGGTGGGGCTGATTTTGGGGAACTTTGGCTCCCGGATTGGCATGAGTCCCCGGACGCGCTTGATTGTCTCGGAGTTTTGGGAGTTTCTCGCCTTTTTCGTCAATTCCATCGTCTTTTTGCTGATTGGCGATCAGATTAACTTTGGCAGTTTGAGTAAGAATCTGGATCTGATTGCGATCGCGATCCTTACCGTTGTCGGTACGCGCTTCGTGGTCATTTTCGGCCTCGGCTACCTGAGCAACGCCCTCAAGGGCAGCACCTTTAACTGGCGTGAGTTTACCGTCCTCTGGTGGGGTGGCCTGCGGGGTGGTGTCTCCATTGCCCTCGCCCTCAGTGTGCCCGCGATCCTCGACGGTCGCCAGGAAATCATTGATGCGGTGTTTGGGGTGGTGCTGTTTACCCTCCTCGTCCAGGGCCTCACCACGCAAGTGTTTCTCAAACGCTTGGATCTCGTCGGGGATCAACCCCAACGCCAGGCCTATTCCGAAGCGATCGCCCGTCGTACCGCCCTCAATCGCGTTCTCAAGTTCCTCGCTGAGGTGGAACAATCCCCCGACATTGACCCCGACTTCTACCGCTATCAACAGCAACTGGTGCGCGGCCAACTGCGGGACGTGGAAGATGGGATCACCAAGCTGCAAACCCAAAACCCCCAACTCCTCGCCATCACCATGGAGCAACTCCGCGAAGAACTCGTGGACATCGAAGCAGACACCTACGCCGAATATATTCGCGCCGGTCGCCTCAATCGCAACCTGTCCCCCGTGCTTCAAAGCGTGTTGGATCAAGCGATTGAAAAGGTGATGACGGAGGATGAGGCCTAAGCTCGCATCAGGCGGTTGATCGAACGTCTAGAGGTGCGATCGCTTGTCACTCGTGGGGCTTGGCTTGATCGTAGTGCCACGGCACAGCTAAAATAATGCTGAACTGTAGGGTGGGTTAGGCGGCTTAAATACAGACTATTACTGCAATCTAGCAATCCGCCGTAACCCACCGATTAAGACGTGCCACGACTATTCGGATTGTCTTTCTTGAATGTCCAACGCTCAACGTGACGGTGCGTTACGCTTCGCTAACAGCACCCGACAAACATCCTAATTCTTGGCATTGACGCTGCACTAGGGGGCGATCGCTCAAATCTTAAGACAATCTAAACATTTACATTATTTCACCCCTAACTCTTGCACATTGACACCACTTTAAGATAGATAAATATGCAGTGAACCTCACTTTTTTAGGGTCTCCCCCTCGTGAAAATTGTCAGCATGGGAGACAACAGGACAACATTTAAAACCACTACCTCAATAAAACTGAAAGAAAGCGTATGACTCAACAAGTTGCTCACCCGATGGTGAAGTTACAACGCAAAGTGCGCTCATTGGTGGATTCCAACATCCTCAAGCCGGGCGATAATATTTGGAAAATTGCGTTCCTCTACGGCGACGATTGGAGCTTCTGGAAGCATGAACTCCTTGAGTTTGGCTTTTCGATGCAAGATCCCGTCAGTGAAATTCTCCTCGTGGAAGCCTGGGATGAAGATTAAAGCGTTGCAATGCTGGAATCACGCCATTGCATAGATAAGAAGTGATAATATATCTCTGCATTAAGCATCAATACGATAATGATCGAATCTGATCCCATGGCAATTTAATTCAATTTAATCTCAAAAAAAGGCCACGATCGCGGCCTTTTTTTTGAAACCTGAACCCATTGGAGCGCTAGGCATTCCATGGATCGGGATTGATGAGGGGATGCGATCGCAGAGATAGATCCCCCCAAAAAATACACCGCCATCCCTGCTGCATAATGCGCTGCACCGGGCTGGCTCCCGTCTTGATCCCCGGATTTCCACACGGTCACGACTCTTAAACAACCCTTAAACAACGGCGATCGCTTCATCAATTTTCTTGAAAGAGTATGAAGCTTGTGGGGGTTCGCCGAGGGACTTCCTATCATGGGACATGAGGTAGAAGGCCATAACTCTCCCCCATTCAGTTGAGGGCGGGCCGATGGACTGTTTCTATCCTCAGGCTGTAACGGAGGGCCATCCATGGTCGCAACAGAAAGTTCCACATCCCCCCATCAGACTCTCGATCGAGACTGTACCACCCTATCTCGCCATGTGCTTCAGCAACTGATGAAAACCGGCAAGGCCTCGTCATTGCTGGCCCCCGAAGCCCAAGACATCAGTGCCATCATGAATCGCCTGGGCCTCGCCGCGAAATTGATTTCCCGGCGGCTCAGTCAGGCCGGACTCATGGCCAATGCTTTGGGGTTTACCGGCGATGTGAATGTGCAAGGGGAATCCGTGAAGCGGATGGATTGGTATGCCAATGAGGTGTTTATCTCCGTGTTTAAGCAGAGTGGCTTGATCTGCCGTCTGGCTTCGGAAGAAATGGAAGACCCCTACTATATTCCGGAAAATTGCCCCATTGGTCGCTATACCCTGCTCTACGACCCCATTGATGGCTCTTCTAACGTGGATATTAATCTTAATGTCGGGTCGATTTTCTCGATTCGGCAGCAGGAAGGGGACGACCTCGACGGCAAGGCGACGGATTTGCTACAAGATGGCCATCAACAAATTGCGGCGGGCTATATGCTCTACGGCCCGGCAACGGTGCTGGTGTATTCCGTCGGCGATGGGGTGCATTCGTTCTTCCTCGACCCCAGTTTAGGCGAATTTATTCTCGCTGAGGAATATGTCAAGATTCCCGAACATGGCCCGGTGTACAGTGTCAATGAAGGGAATTTCTGGGCGTGGGATGATCCCCTGCGGGATTACATTCGCTATGTCCATCGCCATGAGGGCTATACCGCTCGCTACAGTGGCGCGTTGGTGGGCGACATTCACCGCATCTTAATGCAAGGGGGGGTGTTTCTGTATCCGGGAACACGGAGTAAACCAGAGGGTAAGCTACGCTTGCTGTATGAATCGGCTCCCTTGGCGTTTTTGATTGAGCAGGCGGGGGGACGCGCCAGTACTGGACTCGGCCCATTGATGGATGTGGTTCCTAGTGAATTACATCAACGCACACCGCTGATCATCGGTTCTCAGGAGGATGTGCAGTTAGTGGAATCTTTTATTCAAGATCGGGCGAATCGCGATCGCCCGTAATTTCAGAGTTTAACGATCTCGGTTCGACACCATCGCAGAGATCTTAACTATCGATGTCGCATTGTTATGACCAGGAGTATTGACCCAATGACCATTACTAACCCTATTTTGGCGATCGCTAAAGACTATGGCCAAAGTATCTGGATGGATAATCTCAGCCGAGATTTAATCGAATCCGGGCAACTCAAGGAGTTGATGACCTCACGGGGCATCTGTGGGATCACCTCCAATCCGGCTATTTTTGAAAAAGCGATCGCGGGCAACAAAATCTACGACGCGGATATTGCGGCGGGGATCAAAGCCGGGAAATCCATCACGGAAATCTATGAATCTCTGGTGTTTGATGATATTCGGGCGGCCTGCGACATTTTCAAGCCGGTCTATGATGCCACCGAGGGCCAAGATGGCTATGTGAGCATTGAAGTCCCCCCGACGATCGCCAACGATACCGACAGCACGATCCGCGAAGCCCGGCGCTATGCCGAAGCGATCGGTTGTGAAAATGTGATGATTAAAATCCCCGGCACGCCGGAGGGGTTGCCCGCCGTGACGGCGACGATCGCAGCGGGGATCAGTGTCAATGTGACGCTGCTCTTTTCGGTGCAGAGCTACATTGAGACGGCGTGGGCTTATATTGCGGGTCTCGAACAGCGGGCCGCAGCGGGCCACGAGATTGGCTCGATTAAGTCTGTGGCGAGTTTCTTCCTCAGCCGGATCGATAGCAATATTGACGATCGCCTCGATGCCAAGGTGGCCGCTGGGGTGGACGCTGCCACGGCGGCGAAATTGCAGGGGCTGAAGGGGAAAATTGCGATCGCCAACGCTAAGATCGCCTACCAAGAATATAAGGAGATTTTCAGTAGCGATCGCTGGCAAGCCCTCGCAGCCCAAGGAGCCACCGTGCAACGCCTCCTCTGGGCCAGCACCAGCACCAAAAACCCCACCTACAGCGATGTGATGTATGTGGATGAACTCGTCGGGCCCAACACCGTCAACACCCTGCCCCCCAACACGATCGAAGCCTGCGCCGACCACTGCGACCCGGCGAACCGGATCGAAACCGATCTAGAAAAAGCCGAAGGTGCGATCGCCACCCTTGCTGATCCCGATGTCGCCATCGACCTTGATGCCGTCATGGACGAACTTTTAGCCGAAGGTATCGACAAATTCATCAAACCCTTTGAATTCCTGATGGATTCCCTCGCCGCCAAAGTCGATCAGCTTGCCCCCGTCCCCTAGCCCGACGCGGTGGGAGACTCGTCTCCTCCCGCCCACCCTCCCCCGTCCCATCCATCCCAATCAGCATGGTTACATTACTTGACAATCCCCTGCGCATCGGACTGCAACAAGAACGCACCCCCGAACCCTTAATCATCACGATCTTCGGAGCTTCGGGCGATCTCACCCAGCGCAAACTCGTTCCCGCCCTCTATCAACTCAAACAGGAACGCCGACTCCCCCCAGAAGTGACCATTGTCGGCGTTGCCCGCCGGGAATGGAGCCATGACTATTTTCGGGAACAGATGCGCGAAGGCGTTGAGCAATTCGGCACTGGGATCGGCAGCGAAGAAGCCTGGGAAGACTTCGCCAAGGGCCTCTTCTACTGCTCCGGCAACATGGATCAGCAAGACAGCTACCAAAAACTGAAAACCTTCCTCGCTGAACTCGACGAAACCCGCAAAACACGCGGCAATCGCGTCTTTTATCTCGCCGTCTCACCGGGCTTTTTTAAGCCCGGTTTGCGCAATCTCGGAGCCGCCGGGATGATTAGCGACCCCGTGAAAACCCGCGTCGTGATTGAAAAACCCTTTGGGAAAGATCTCGGCACTGCCAAATCCCTCAACCGCGTCGTGCAACAAGTCTGTCGCGAAGAACAGGTCTACCGGATTGACCATTACCTCGGCAAAGAAACCGTACAGAATATCCTCGTCTTTCGCTTTGCTAACGCCATTTTTGAGCCGCTCTGGAATCGGCAATTTGTCGATCATGTGCAAATTACCGTGGCGGAAACCGTGGGAGTAGAAGACCGGGCCGGCTATTACGAAACCTCTGGGGCGCTGCGGGATATGGTGCAAAACCACCTGATGCAAATTTTGGCGATTACCGCCATGGAGCCGCCCAACTCCCTCGAAGCCGACGCGATTCGCAATGAGAAGGTGAAGGTGTTGCAGGCGATGCATTTGGCGGATGTGCATAATTTGGAGCGATCGGCGATTCGCGGGCAATATAGTGCGGGCTGGATGAAGGGCCAACCGATTCCGGGCTACCGCGAAGAAGCCAACGTCAACCCGGAATCCCTCAATCCCACCTTTGTGGCGATGAAATTGATGATCGACAATTGGCGTTGGAAGGGTGTGCCGTTCTATCTCCGCACCGGGAAGCGATTGCCGAAGAAGGTGACGGAAATTGCAATTCAATTCAAAGAAGTGCCGTTGCTCATTTTCAAATCCGCTGCTCAACAGGCGAACCAAAATATTTTGGCGATGCGGATTCAACCCAATGAGGGGATCGCGCTGCGGTTTGAAGCGAAGATGCCGGGGCCGGACTTGCGGACGCGGACGGTGGATATGGATTTCAGCTATGGCTCCTCCTTTGGGATGCAAACCGCTGATGCTTATCACCGTCTGTTATTGGATGCGATGCTGGGGGATCAAACCCTGTTCACCCGTGCTGATGAGGTGGAGGAAGCGTGGCGTGTGGTGACTCCGGCGCTGAGTGCGTGGGAAGCCCCGGCCGATCCGAGTACGATTCCCCAATATGAGGCGGGAACCTGGCAACCGCCGGAAGCGGAGTTGTTGATGAACCGGGATGGCCGTCATTGGCGCAGGTTGTAAGTCTCTCTGGTGGGCAATGGCCCGCCTTCTGTCATTTCTTGGCCTGTGCTCTCGTGGGTAATGTCCACCCGACCCAATTTTGTCTTGTTTGTTCACTGTTCACTGTTTGAAAACCGATAGGGATCATGATTATGCAGACCTCTTCCCCTCCGTTAGTTCCGCTTCAGGCTCCGAAAGATGTCTCGATTGATGAAATTGAGGCATCCTTACGGGAAATCTGGCAAAGTTACGCCACGGGTGATGATGGTTTAGCAGCCACACGGGCGACAACGTTTAGTTTTTTGGTCTATGAGCCGGACGGGACGCAGCATTATTTGTCGGCGTTGGGGTTTTATACGGGGCCTATTGATGGGATCAATGGGGCTCGCACAAAAGCGGCGGTTAAGGCGGCGCAAAAGTCCTATGGGTTTGAGGTGACGGGTCAGGCGGATGAGGCGTTGGTGAATCGGCTCCAGGCAGAGTTTAGTCAGTTGATTGCCCGTGATAAGCAAACGCCGGAAAATTTGCGCACGGCGGCCCAATATGCGCCGGATTTGGAGGGGGTGGGAATTGCGGATGCGATCGCTGCCTCCAACCCCTGCCGGATCATTACCCTCTGTCCCACCGTCGGCGAAGACGAAGGAGTTACCGCCCAAGTCTCGGCCTATTGCCCGATTCAAAAACGGAGCGGCAGCACCCTCGTTTGTTGCGAATACATCACCCTGCGAGGCACAGCCAACGCCCTCGAACGGATCGGCGGCGTGATCTCCGCGTTGATGATCCAAGACCTCCCGAAATTCATCTGGTGGAAAGCGACCCCGCACCTGGATTTTGACCTGTTTGAACGCCTCACCCAAGACTGCGACAGCTTGATTGTGGATTCCAGCAGCTTTAGTCACCCGGAAGCGGACTTGGAAAATTTGGGGCAGTTGATCGATCAACGGTTGGTGATTGCGGATCTGAACTGGCGACGGTTAGCCCCTTGGCAGGAGTTGAGCGCCGAGGCCTTTGATCCCCCGGAACGCCGTAACCATATTTGGGAAGTGGATCAAGTGGTGATCGACTACGAAAAAGGCAACCCAGCCCAGGCGTTGATGTTTTTGGGGTGGTTGGCCAGTCGTTTGCAATGGGTTCCCGTGAGCTACCACTACGAGGGCGGTGATTATGACATTCGCCGGATTCAACTTACCGGGAAACATAACCGCACCGTTGAGGTGGAACTCGCCGGTATTCCAACGGCGGACTGGGGCGAGATTCCGGGGGATTTAATTAGTCTCAAATTAGCTTCGAGTAACCCGAAGGCGGATTGTGGGACGGTGCTTTGTTCGGAAACGACGGGCTGTATGCGGATGGAAGCCGGGGGCGGTGCGCAATCCCTGCGGATTAACCAAGTGTCGTCCTTGACGGATCAAAAGACGGAGCAGCTTTTGGGCCAACAGTTGCAACGCTGGGGCCAAGAGGTGCTTTACAACGAAAGTATGCTGCTGACCCATAAGATTTTGCAGTTGGCCCCGGATGACTTAACGGAACATTAAGGCGCGATCGCACTCCTAATCCTCAATCCCGTTGTGTATCCCCTGCATGAGAGGATTGGGGTCAGATTTTGAATCAGTGAGCGGGAGCTCGCACTGCCATGGCCTTGAGCTTGTGTTGTGCGAGCCTCGCTACCTTCTCGCTCACGGCCCTAACTTCATCCGTTAGGGGCGATCGCGCTCTAGATCCGCAATCACTTTTTCCAAATACCACACCTCTGAGCGGCCCGGAAACTCCGATTTGGCCTGTTGAATCAGCCGTTCAGCGATGCCCCACTGGCCACCCACGAGGGCAAGGAGGGCTTGATGGCGGGGGGTTTCCGGTTGTGATGCGGTGGGTAGGCTGGAGCCTTGGAGAGTTTTGAGGTGGTCGAGGATGGCTTGATAGCGGGGCCAATCTTCCTGTTGGCAGTAGAGACTGGCGGCCTGTTGGTAGTCGTCGCAGGCTTGGCGGAGGTTTTCCTGTTTAATCTGGGCTTGGGCACGGTGGACATAGGCGATCGCACTTTTGGGATCGAGTTCAAGGGCGTGGGTGTAGTCCGCGATCGCATCCCCGTAGGCCTGCTGGGCGTGGTGAATATCACCCCGCGCCACCCAGAACCCCGCCGCGTTTGGGTTCAACGCCAATGCCGCCTCCAAATCCGCCAACGCGCCCCCCGCTTCGCCCATCTGACCGCGCACCTGGCCGCGATAACACAGTGCGATCGCATCCTGGGGGTTGAGTTGAATCGCCCGATTCAGATCCGACAGGGCCGCGAAAGACTGCGATAAATGATGCTGCGCCCACCCCCGACAGCGATAGGCGTTGCCATCCGCCGCCCCATTGTGCAGCAACCAATCCAACTCTTGCCGCACCGTTTCCGCTTCCCCGGCTTCAATGCGGGCGATCAGTTGTGGGTAAATTAGGGCGGCAGGCTTGGGGGTGGGAGTGGCGGGACTGTTAAGCGGCGGTGGGGCGGCGGATTTGGGCTTCAGGGGGGCAATTTTGTCTAAGCAGCGACGACAGGCCGCCGCATTTTTGGCCTTGAGATAGAGATCCGCTGCGGTTTTAAAACTGGCGATCGCCCCTGTCACATTGCCCTGTTTGCGGTAAAGCGTGCCTTGGAGTTCGTGGGACGCGGCATCGGTGCGATCGCGCTGGATCGCCGATTCAACATCCTGTTGCGCACCGGGAAGATTCCCCAACGCCAACCGCACCAACGCCCGACCGTAATACAGTTTCGGGTTGTCGCGATCGCGTTCGAGGGCTTGGGTATAGTCGGAAATCGCGCTGTGAAGTTGACCCGCATCAAAATAGGCGATCGCCCGTTGACCATAGGCCGCCGCCAAGTCGGGATAGTCTTGGAGAATCGCGGTAAAGGTGGCGATCGCCCCGGCAAAATCGCCCTGCTGACGTTGCTCAATCCCCCCACGCAAAACATCATCATCCATAGTCTTCCCTGCAACGGTGCTCTTTTGGAGTCTAATCCAGCCCATCCCAGAACGCCAACCCAAGCCGCTCTTCTCAACGGAAAAACGGGATCGCTATCATATATAGGTAGATGATTGCGTTTGATATCCTCCACATTCAAGGATTGGTTTATGATTGTCGTCGCCAAAACACGCCCCGATCAGCGGGCCGAATTTATCCAAAAAACCTACGCCCACCTAGCCGCTGCGATCGGTGGGTTCATCGTCGTTGAATTCTTCCTCTTCACCACTGGCATTGCTGAGGGCTTTTTTAACCTGCTGATTGCGACCGGCATGATTGGCGGGTTTGCTTTGATAGCAATCTTTTCCCTAGTCGGGTGGTATGCCCGCGAACTCGCCACGAAAACCGAATCGATCAATCAGCAATACATGGGACTTGGTCTTTATGCGGTGGCTCAGGCGGTCTTTTTCGCACCGTTGCTCTACATGGCCGCCACATTTTATGATCCCACCGTCATCCCCACCGCCGGAATCTTAACGCTGCTGCTGTTCGGGGGATTAACACTGGTGGCCTTTACCACAAAAAAAGACTTCACCTTTCTCGGCGGCATCTTGAAAATCGGCGGTTTCGTAGCGATCGGGGTGATTATTTGTAGCGCAATTTTTGGTTTTCCATTAGGGTTACTCTTTTCCTCGATCATGGTCGTTTTTGCCTCAGCGGCCATTCTCTACGACACCTCAAAAGTGATGCGCCATTACCGCACTGATCAATATGTGGCGGCATCGCTGGAACTCTTTGCGTCCGTTGCACTGCTGTTTTTGTATATTCTGCGGATTGTGATGGCATTGTCTTCGCGGGAGTAATGGCCGCACCGATCCAGATTTGGTTATTAAACTTTGAAGCGATCGCCCCCCACACCGATCGCTTCTTTGCTGTGCTAAACCCCGCCGAACAACACCGCGCCCACCGCTATCACCACAAGCGCGATCGCCAACGCTTCACCCTAACGCGGGGCTGTCTCCGCCACCTCCTCAGCCCCTGCATCGATCGCGCCCCCCAAGACATCCCCTTCACCACCACCCCCACCGGCAAACCCGAATTAACCCAATCCCCGTGGCAATTCAACGTCACCCATTCCGGCGCATGGGGCGCGATCGCTCTCCATCCCCATCACCCCGTTGGCATTGACCTTGAAACCATCCGCCCCTTGCCCAACGCCCTGGATTTAGCCCGCCGCTTCTTTTGCCCCGCCGAAGCCGATGCGATCGCTGCCCTCCCCCCTGCCCAGCAACAAACCGCCTTCTTCACCCTCTGGACTCGCAAAGAAGCCTATTTAAAAGCCACCGGCGCAGGCATCACCGGCTTAAAAACCGTCGAAATATCCCACACCTCCCCCCCGCAAATCCTCGCCCTGCACCCCCCCGCGCCGCCCTGGTATCTCGCCGATTTACCCCCGCTGCCCAACCTGCGCGGTGCGTTCGCAATCCAACGCCAGCCCGATGCTGTTGAATACCATTGGCTGAACGCGATCGCCGCGTTACCCATCGTCATCCATCCTTAAAACATCCCAGGACTGCACCCGATCACCACGGACTGCCGATGAGGGTAAAGCCCGACCAATAATAGGGATGGCTGAGGGTGCGATCGCCAAACCGGGACAATTCCGGCGGTAATTCAACACTGCTGTTTTTACTGACAAGACGACCATTTTGTAGTGCCGTATTGCGATTTAATAATGCTAATTGGGACTGCCGTAACGCCTCCGCTTTCGTGGGCATTTGGGTCAGTTGTTGATAAAAGCCCTGCATTAATGCCAAAGTGGCTAAATCATTGGCATACCAAATACTTGCTAAAGCGGAATTCACCCCCGTTTTCACCGCCAAACCCGCAAAGCCAAACTCCGCCTCCTCACTCCCAAACGCCGTCCGACAGGCACTCAACACTAATAAATTCACCCGCTGTTGTTGCCAGGGAATCACTTCAATCGCCTCTAAGGTGAGGGGTTGATCCCACAGTTGAATATAGGAGTTTTCCCGGTGGCCCGCTTGAAATTCTGCATGGGTGGCGAGGTGAACAATATCAACCGGGTTTTGTTGGGTTTGTTGCCAATTGGCTAAGGTAACTTGATCATTGAATAGCGTTGTGGCATGGGCAGTAGCATGAGCGATCGCTGCTAATTCTGCTGGCACAGCCGGTAAATCAGATTGAGTTTGAAAATCAGAAATTCCCATCGCCAAAACCGAAGCACGTTGGAGGTTAGTGTAATGGGTTTGGGTTAGGGATAAGCTCGGTACTAAACTCAGATTATACTGTTCAATTAAAAACTGATTACCATCATACAATGCCGCCATTGGCACAGCCCGCAATCCTGCATCTAAACTAAACACCAATGATTGAATATTAAAGCGTTTTAAATCTGCCTTTAAAGGCGCAATTAACCATTGATAAAGCTGTTCAGCATCGGGGCGATAACTCACGGTTTGACGACGTACCGGATCACCGATTTCAAGTCTGAGGCTTTGGACGGTTTCTAATAACTCGGTTTGGCTCACTGGCACAGTATAGGCAATGGGTTGACCCACCGGCGGGACGAGGAGTAAATCTAGTTGATCCGGTCGGACAAAAGCATAGATGATCGCGGAGTTAATGCCTGTGGCTTCACTGCGAGTTTTTAAAATTCCCTGCATTTCTAAAACACTCAGGGTGCGTTGTGGTAACTCAATACCGAGTTGTTCCGCAAATTCAGCACTATACAATTGATCCAAGGCGGCGATCGCTGCTTCTAGATCATCACCCAAAATGGAGTTATGGATGAGGGTGCGATCGTAACCTCTCGTCTCACCTTGAGCGTGAGAATCGAATAAACCCCTCGCTTCAAATCGATCGAAATCTGATAAAGATTTAGGACTTTTACGGACGATGCTTTGAGTCAAGGGCGGAAATGAAGGTCGTGGCGAAACTACATTATCCGTCATCTTAAAGTCTTCAATCTGAAAGACTCCCAGGGTTCCAGTGGCAGAATTATTCACTAAATCCACCTGTGCAGGACTACCGTAGTTTGAATAATCTAACGTGTCTTTTCCTGGCCCTCCGTCTAACACACCGCCAAAATTCACAGCATTACCAAAAATGAATGTATCGGATGCAGTCCCGCCCTGAATTTTTTGAACATTCTGAAACCCAAACGATACTTGATCATTACTCATCCGACCCTGTTGGGTTCCTTGCAGTAACCAGTTTGTATCTTGATTAAACCCTGTCAGTTGCTGCGCACCGATAATTGTTAATGGCGCACGATTGATGAAATCAATCGTGACTGGATTATTGATAAATTCGATTGTTCCCTTACTATTCGGATTTCCTAATTGAGTTGAGCTAAATCCTTGAAATTGACTGAGTTCTGATGTTGATAAATCCCAGGCGGGTGTGCTGCCATTTTGACCGACTTGAATATCCTTGTCCATCGTAAACGTACTCAGGCTCAATGATCCTGTGCCTTCAATGGGGGATTTGATCGCCGAAGCATTGGCGGCAATGGTTAATGAACCCGTGCTGATGCCAACGCCTCCCGATTGATTATGGATCGTGATACTGTTCGCGCTAAGTTTTACATTTTGGGCGGTGATCCGTTCTCGTAATACAATTGTATTTTGAGCATCAAAGGTGAATGCTGTACCCGTGAGAGAAGCCTTGGAAATAATGGAATTTGCCCGAAATGTCACGCTGGGACTCAAGAAGTTGAGATTGGCAGAACTATCGATTTCAATTTCATCCGTTGCTTCTAACAAAAGCGTGCCTGATTGAGCATTGAGCGCCGTATCAGAGAGGGTAAATATAGATCCGGGACTATTGTTTTGCAGGATGCTGGGTAATTGATCATCGTTGATTGCGAGGGCCGCGTTCACAATAAAGATTTTGGTCGGGTCGAGGTAGAGGGTTCCGTTCGTACCATGGGGGGCGGTGAGGTTGGCTTGACCGTTGTAGGCGAGATTATCCCGTGATGACACTTCGATGAATCCACCATCACCGCCTTGGTTGCCCCCTCGTGCTTCGAGGGAACCCAGAAAGGCGGTGGCTTCGTTAGACCAAATTAAAATATCACCGCCGTTGCCTGCTGGGGCGGTGGTGTTGGCTCGAATGGTGCTGGCTTGATCGACGATGACCCGGTTTGCGTTGGTGCCGATGGTGATTTGGCCGCCGTTGGTGCCGGATGCGTCAAGGGTGGTGGCGGTGAGGGCAATGCGATCGCCCTCAACTTGGATCATTGGGGTCTGGGTCGCATCTGTGGTCTGGGTGTCAAGCTCACCGGACAGGGCCACAAGACCGGGTGACACCGGCACGGCCAGATCAGACCCATTAAGCTGCACCGTACCATCGCCATTGAGCGCAATACTGGCCAGATCCGTAGGGCCGGTGAGCAGTTGGGGTAATTCCAGGGCGGTGATATGGCCGGGACGGGTGGCGGCGTTGGGGTCTATTTCGAGGCTGAGGAGTTGATTGGGTTGGGAAATCCGAATCCGGGATGAATTGGGAACACCCACGATCTGAATCGTGCCTCCGGGTGCGTTGAGTTGTCCGGTATTGATCACGGTTTTACCGACCAAGCCTAAGCGTTGCCCAGGGTTGACCTGCAACTGCCCTGCATTAATCACCGTGCCACTGTCGGTATCGCTGAAGATCAAGCCTTGGGGTGACCCGACCAGATCAGCGTAGGTGTTGTTTTGGTAGGCGTGAAATGTGCCGTTGGCGAATTCGATGCCGGTGGCGGTGGTGGCGAGGAAATCAGCGGGAACGTTGAGATGGGCATTGGGGCCAAACACAATACCGGCGGGGTTCATGAGGTATAGGTTTGAGTTGCCGCCGATGACGCTGATCAGACCATTAATGAGGGAAGGGTTACCGCTGACCACGCGGGTCAAGATGTTGCGGATGCTGGGATTGCTCAAAAATTGAGCGGTTTCGCTGGCACTGAGGCCGAAGTCTTGAAAACTATGGAAGAGGTTTTGGTCAATGGTTGTGCCGCCCTGAATCGTAAATTGGTTGCCGTTTTGGATGACGGTGGTTCCGGTTCCATCGGGTGCTGCGGTGATGGATTGGGCCAGGGCTGGTGCTCCGGGGAGGGGGGCGAGGAGGAGGAGGCTAAGGAGGGTGAGGGCGGTGGTGGCTGGGCGACGGGAGGGGGAAGGAGAAGGCTTGACAGACGCGAGGCTCACAGCCGGGTGATCGAGGGGAGCGGACTGCTGGACAAGATTAGCGTCATAGTGAAACTCATGGGGATGGTTCTTCATACGGGGGAGGTGGTCAACGGGGGAGAGTCGGAAGCCTATTGCGATCGCCTTAACCGACCCACGCTTTGAGCTTCGGTCTGATCGCTCATTTGGATACCCCCTCACTCAATCGAATGACCTGTCAGATATCTTAAGATTATTTGTTGAGAAAGGGGAGAAGTGATTGTGACCTACACAACACTTCTCCCCCTGTCTTCGAGACTGTCAATCAATGATCCGTATGCTTCGTTCAGAGAATAAGATCATTTATCATCATGATCGATGGTCTATCTCAAGTGTCAAAAGAGGACTCCCGTTATAGCCGAAGGCTTAACGGTGAGATGAATTTTGACCAACCAAGAAAACTGAGCGAAGCGAATCCTACAGGGTTGACTTAGTCCTGTAGGAAAGTTAGGATAAGGGGGA
>NZ_JAQMTY010000016.1 GCF_028330765.1 Spirulina subsalsa CS-330
CAAAAATTCAATTAAAGGACTCGCTGTCGCTCGATTTGTTTGTTGGTGCAAATTCATCTCGCCACTAAAAGGCACGTCCGCCGTTACCTTCGGTAACTCTACTCGGACTCGCTTTATAGTGGGAGTCTTCTTTGCACATTGTTAAGATAAAAATCACCGGCACGGCTTGGCTCTGGGGATTCGCCTTAATCCGCCGACAGGTTTCAAACCCATCTATACCCCCCGGCATCATCACATCGAGCAAAATCAAGTCCGGCAGGTTTCGTTCAAGGCGTTGGAGGGCAATTTCGCCACTTTTGGCAATGGCCACTTGATAGCCGGACTGATCGAGCACATCAAAGAGCACTTGAATATTGGTGGGGGTGTCGTCTACCACTAAAATTGTGGCGGGTGTGGGGGTGTGGAGTTGATCCGGTTCAAGCATGGGGTTCAATCCAATCTAAAATTGCTTCAATTTCAAAGGCATCGGCCCAGGCTAAGATCTGTTGGGCAAAGGGGCCATAGGCGGGGTTTTGCTGTTGGAGTTGTGCTGTAACCTGACGAATTTTCGTGACTAAGCCATCAGCGGCGGCCTCCCGCAGGGGCTGTAATTCGGCGGGGGTGGGTAGGATCAGGGTTGAAGGTTCAGTGGGAGCGATCGCCTCTGTCTCATCGGGACAGTCCGCATAATGCCAGTGCAGATCTAACTGCTGTTGGAGAGCCGTCAACAGGAGCGCAAAATCAATGGGCTTGGCCATAAAGTGATTACACCCAGCCTGCAAACTCGCATCACGATCCGGCAAGGACAAACTCGCCGAGGCCGCAATAATCGGGATGGTGGTGAGGCTGGGATCTTGACGCATACACCGGGTCATGGCTAAACCGTCGAGTTCCGGCATCACCAAATCAGTGATGATCAAGTCCGGCGGTTCTGCCTGGGCTTGGGTTAAACCGGTGCGGCCATTGGTGGCTTCCTGGATAATAAACCCAATGGATTCCAGCATGTCCCGCAAAACGGCTCGATTCGCTGCATCATCATCGACGATCAACACCCTGCGCCGCTCACCGCCATAGCCAATAATTGAGGCCGTTGGGGTAAGCTCCGGCCTCTGGCTCACGGATTCCCCAACGGGCAGATCCAACTCAAACCAAAACGCGCTTCCCTGCCCCACTTGGCTCGCCACCTGTAATTCACTGCCCATTAACTCAACAATCTGCTGACTAATGGCCAGACCCAGCCCCGTGCCTTGGTCGCGGTGGGCGCGACTACCCACTTGTTCAAAGGGGAGAAAAATGGTCTTGAGGGTATCGGGGGGCATCCCTACCCCGGTATCTTCGACGGTAAACTGCAGCCGTTCTGTGGGATTGTCGGATGAACGGTTGGGGGGCTGGGGTTGGTGGGCCACCTGGAGGGTGACTGTCCCCTGATCGGTGAATTTCACGGCGTTACTGAGGAGATTGAGGAGGACTTGGCGCAGGCGTTTTTCGTCGGTTTGCACGACGGGGGGAATGGTTCCGTGGGTGATGTAGCGAAATTGTACGCCCTTGGTTTCGGCTTTGATGCGGCAAATTTCGGTGGTGGCTTGTAAAAATGCGGGCAATGGAACCGGTGTGGGATGGAGTTCGACGCGGCGGGCTTCGATTTTGGCGAGATCCAGAACATCGCTAATCAGGGTGAGTAAATGGGAGCCACATTGCTGGATGACTTGAATGCCTTGGTGTTGTTTGGGGGTGAGGGTACGATCGCGCTCCAAAATTTGGGCATACCCTAAAATTCCGTTTAAAGGGGTGCGCAATTCATGATTCATGTTGGCCAGAAAATCACTCTTGGCCTGGTTCGCCACTTCTGCCGCTGTTTTGGCCTGTTCGAGGGCGATCGCATGGTTCGCCTGCTCCCGCAGCAGGATTTGCACTTTGTGGATTAATTGATTAAACGAATCCGTTAACCGGCCCATTTCATCCTGGCTGAAGTGGGGCAGTTGGCGGTCAAAATTAGCATCTTGGGTGATTTGTTGCGCCATGCGGGTGATGCGCTGCACCGGGAAGGCGATCGCCCGACTGATCACCAACGCCAAGAGCAACGCCAGAGCCACCGAAACCGCGATACTAATACTGATAATCTGTCGTCGCACGTCCCGCGCCTGGCCAAATTGCTGGGTAGCCGCCTCATACTGCCGTTCAGCCGCCGTCACATTCCCCACCAACTGTTCCGCAAGCCGCTCAAATTTCACTTGTAATTGGACAAATGCGCCCTGGGTGGTTTGATCCAAAACCAGTTGCCGCCCTTGACGAATGGCATCGCGATCGCGTCCAATCTGGGTCGGCTGCACGACCTCCCATAGTTGCGTCACCTGTTGATCGTAGGCTTCGATCGTCCCTCGATACTCGCGGGCCAAGGTACGGAGGGCGGAATCATCCAGGGTGCTCCCCGTGTTAGTCTTCGTCATGAAGGTTTGCAACTGTTCGGTCAACTGCCTCACCTCTGCCACATCACCCCGAAACGTCGTGAATTCATACTGCGCCCAGACTGAATTCCCTAAAACCGCGATCAAGCGTTGGGGGTGGGCTTGAACTTCAAGCACCTCTTTTTCCAACTCTTTCAACAGCAACTGTTGCTGACTCGCCACCGTCAAGGCCTCAAGGGCCTGGCGTTCAGCGCGTTCACCCCACAGCAACCCCAAACTCACCCCAACCGTAGCGACCCCAAGGGCCAACACGAGGCCCGATGTGATTTTCTGGGCGATGCCTAAACGCGCTAGGGATTGTTGGCAAACTTTCAGGGGTGAAAACAGTGACATTAAAATCATGCAAAACAGATGGAGGTCGGGGCAGGGTACGGCAGGCTCACCCTGCTAATTGAGAAAGCTCCCTTGGCCGATCGCACTGTAGGCAGCACGGATCGGATCATAGTCTTGGTCTTGCGTGACTTTGAGAGTTGATCCTTCATATTTGCGCTCATGGGTGGCGATCGCTGTCGTTAACGCCGCCTCATTAGCCAGCATTTTAGCTTGGATTGCGGTCACCACATCCGCTGCAAGATGGCTGCCTGCAATAAACACATCACTAGGCAATAATGGCCCGCTTTGCAAAATCACAAACTGCTCCGGTGCATCCTGACTCATATCCTCATAGTCAGTCAATGATCCTCCCCACGCTTCCACCTGCCCCGATCGCAACGCCGCCATACTGCCATCATCACCGAGCATTTCCACGGTTAAATCCTGCTGCGGATCTAAACCCGCTGCCATCAGCATCGCGATCGGCCCCAAGTGACCACTGGTTGATCCCACATCCGACAGGGCCAGCGTTTTGGACTTGAGATCAGCGATCGCCTTAACCTCACTCTCGGCTTTTGTGGCCAACACTGAACGATAATTCGGGCGGGTAATGCCAATCACCGGCACTGCATTGGTTCGCGCCTGGATCACCACATATTCCGATGGCCCCACCAAGGCTAAATCAATTTGACCATCCTTCAACAACACCGCCCCCGCAACCTGATCATCCACCGGCACAAATTCCACCTCTGTCGCCAACGCCTCAGCGAGGGCGGCCCGCAACTCAGAATAATTAGCCTCTAACTCTTCTAAACCCATAATGTCAGTGACGCTAAACCGAATCACCTCCGGCAGCACAACCGAGTCCGGATGAGCGGGATCAGAACTCACAGAATTAGAAACCTGAACACCCGCACAACTGGCGAGAAAAAAAGCAGAGAATCCAATAAATTGCCGTCGTCGAATCATGATCACTGTTGGTATCTGTACTGTTCAACTCTCGATGATTGGGCTTGGATAAAGTACAGGATGTCGCGATCGGACATGAGCGTGAAAATCTGGAGGGCAGACGGGTCACTGCACCAGCAATCTACTCCTATGGATCAATTCAGAATCATTATCCCCAGCCTCAAGGCTTGAAACCCTTCGAACTCACCCTAATTCTCCCCCACATTTTAATCAAAATTATGACGATTGGGTTAACGATGGATTAAGGCGATCGCAGGATCACCGGCAACGGTTGAACCGATTTCAAAAAAGGGTTCCTCACATCTCACGAGGATTAAGATCGTAGAGATAGCAATTCTATTTGATTCATGAACAGGCAAGGGGCTTAAGCCCCTTGTTGATCAGGAGATCAGATCTCCGATTGATTTAGGATCGCTAGAGTACCACCAGAACTTGAAGGAGATAGCAATTCTATTTGATTCATGAACAGGCAAGGGGCTTAAGCCCCTTGTTGATCAGGAGATCAGATCTCCGATTGATTTAGGATCGCTAGAGTACCACCAGAACTTGAAGGACATGGCTATCCTTTCCCCGGTCAAGAGCAACAATGTCTGGTTAACTAGAACGCCGTTGGTAGGCTTTTTTTAAACAGGTGTTTTGTTCATTGGTGTGATAGTGGGAATATTTGATCACTTGTTCCCAGTAGACTCGTGCTTGGGATGGATTCTTTTCAGATTCTAAAATTTGAGCATAGAGGCAGAGGGCATGGGGGTTCGTCAGGGACAATCGTAAGGATTTTTGTGTCCAAAATTTCGCTTCTTGAGGACGACCATCTTCCCACAACGCCCAAGCACGAGTGCTAAAACATTCAGCTTGCACCTGAATTTGAGAGCTATGTAAACACCGCTCGGTCATCACAATGACCTCTTCAACGCGGTGGGTTTGAGTGCGCAGTGAGAGTTGAGCACTCTTAACAATGGCAGCGCCCGATCCCCGGTTCGCCGCATTGCGATAGGCCTTGAAGGCACAGTCCAAATTCTCTTGCTTTTGTTCGCAGAGACGACCCAAGTTGTAGTAGGCTTCTGACGCGAGGGGAGCCAGGGCGATCGCGCCCTGATAAAACCAGCGTGAGGTGACGAGGTGATCCTCTTGGGCCGCCGCATTTCCCCATTGGTTCAACTGCTGGGCCAGCATCTCACCCCAAAAACCATAGACAACCAGCACACTAGCCAGGGCAAGACCCCAGCCATACCGTCGCTGCCCAGGGAGGGGCCGCGTCTGAGTCGTCTTAAGTTCCTGACCGCGTAACTCCGCCCAGGTGGGCGGGATCACCGCCGGATGTTGGCAAATAATCGGTAACCCTGACACGCCCGGTAATTTATCCTCTAGGCTGCGCAACTGCTCACGGGCATAGCGCACCGCCAAATGAAAGGGATACCCCTCTGCAAACGTTCGCAAAAAGCTCTTCAGGAACGTATGGGCAACACAGTCGGGGACGGCTTCCCGCATCACCACAAAGGGGGGCAGGGGAATCTGGGCAGCGGCCAGATCCCGGGCCAGGCCTAGCCCATCACAGGAGTTAAAAATCGCCAGTTGTAGCCCTTGCTGAACTGCATGGTTGAGGGCTTCTTGCAGTTCGGTAATCGTGATTTTATTGTGATGCGCGGTGGGATTAATAAACAGCGTGCCGTGGGTCGCATCGTGATGACTGGAGCTATGGCCAGAAAAGAGCAAAATATCCCAACGCTTGGCCCACAGGGCTTGAATCACCTCCGCTCGGCTCGGTTCATCTAAGGTTGTTAATTGGATGCCCGGTAATTGTTTCAGGACGCGAACATCGTGCATCACATTGATGCCCCGACTGTCACCGAGAATCACGAGCACACGCACTTTCTGCCGTCGTAGGGGTGGCGAAAACAAGACCGGGGCGGAGTAGTTGGGGGGGCTGAGGGCAATCTCGCCGTAGGGGTAGTCCGTTTTGAGTAATTCCCAGGCCTGCCACGGCAAACGCCACAACAATTCTTGATCGCTTTCAATCACAATCCGAAAGGTTTCCGTGGGGCTGATGTGGGTGCGCAGGTGGCGTTCAATGGGGCGAAAGGCTGTGTGGTTGAGCCAGGTGTTGAGGGCCTGGCTCAGTTTGGTGTTGAGGTTTTCAAAGTCGGTGGTGGAAATATGGGTAATTCCCGTGGCTTCGATGCTGATGCCAGGGGTGGAGAGTTGCCGGACGGGATAGCTGGCTAGGGCATCGTAGAGGACGCGCCAGCTTCGATACAGTTGAACGATGTGGGGAGCGGGGGGCAGGGAGGCGGTGCTTTGGGTGAGGAGGGGCCCCGATAGTCCTAGACGAGCTGTGATGGATGGGAAGCCAGTTTCTAGACTTCCCAAGCCAAAATTGAGCACCACCACTCGTGTCATTTCCTTACCTCAACTGTAAATGCTTCAAATCGTGAATGCTTCTACAATGGTAGACTCTCCCAATGTTACCCGGAGTTGAAAGTCTGTGCCGTTCTGGACGCGGAACGGGCGAAGCTGAATGCCTTGATCGTGACTGCGGGTTTTGGTTTGTGATAGTGGAACGTCGCTGCCTTCGTGTAAGGCCAGGGAGATGTCCGGGGGTAAGATGCGATCGCCCCCCACCGGATGCAGTTGAGCGACCACCTGAATCTGCTGCTGGGCTTCTGGGGTGATTGCCACGACGAGGGTAACCCAGGGGGAGTCCTCTGATGGCCCGAGGCGGAGGTGCTTGGCCTTGGCAATCTTGCCGGGGGCGAGGGGATGGGCGGCGGTTTCTCCGGGGGGACTCAAGGCACTCCGGAGCGCCCACGACGGTTCAAACTCAGGGGGGCGGCGGGTCAGGAGGCGATCGCGCCACCGCTGCCACCAGGGGTATTGTTGCTGCATGGCCACCGCCATGGATAGGGTGGCTTGGGCCTGAACCTGGAAATCATGCTGCAAGAGGGCGATCGCATCGTGCCAAACCGGGTCAGCCTCGCCCCGCAACCAAGCCGAGAGTGAGACCGGACTCAACCGATCCAGCAGGATCAAGAAGGTTTCCAGCGACTGCAAACGACTCAAGGGCAAGCGCTCTTGCTTCACCATGGCGCAAAACCCCAATAACGTCGCCTGACGTTGAGCATAGTCAATCCCCACCACAATATACCCAAGCCGGTTCAACACCCCAGACTCATCCCGATCACTCCACACCTCCGGCGGCACCAGACAGTGGGAGGGGCGAGCCGCTGCATCGACAGACCATCGCACCGGCCGACATTCCACCACCCCTTGGCCGACGATTTTCAGATCGGCGACATCCGCCATCAGCCGCATGATTGGGTTCCAACTATCGCTTTGGGTCAGATCCGTGGCAATATCCAGCATCTGCAAATAGTCATGAACCGCCAAGACGGCTAAGGTGTTGAGCTGGGTTTGGGCCGCTTTCAGGCTGTTGGCCTGTTGCGAGGTGAATGATTGGGCGATCGCCCAATGATGAGAGGGAATTGGAAAAATTAGACTGGAAAAATTTCCCATGACAGTGACACTATGACAATGAATAACAGATTAGTCGTTCTACTCTAGATATCCCTCAGATTGAGCAAATTTTCGCAACTGAGGAAAACAATGGCGCTGATAGAAGCTAGCCAGCGTTGAAATGGAACAGTCAAATTCAGCCGCTAGATCCTTCCACGCGGTTTCAGGGGGCAGGCGGCGCAACAATAGACATTGACAGGTGATGTGGGGATATTGCTTGAGCACAATGCTCTTGAGAATTCCCTCTGGATCTGTTTCGATCCAGTGACGAGTATTTTCTAAAATGGGTGGAATATCGTCCTCTGCCACAATCAAGGCCGTTGGATCAGGTGTATTGACCGTGGGGTGATAGCGACTGTTGTTTTCATCGCGATCGCGCTCACGAAAATCCTGTAAGCGCCGCTTGAGATAGGCATTGAGCCAGGTGGTAACAGTGCTAATCCTGGCATCGTACTGCTTGCCCGTCTCCGATTCGCACAGGTTACGACTAAGATAGATCCAGGTTAATTGCAGCGCATCTTCATAGTAGGGTTCATTCCCACGCCACAGTAGATTAGACTCAATGATGGCCTCAATCAACCGCGACAGGATCACACGACGTTCTCGACTGCCTTTCGGATGATGGCACGCCTGACAGCATAAGTCATGGAGAAGACGGCGGGGCTGGGTCGTCATAATTCCTCTACAGCAAGCGCTTGTAACAACAATTCATCGTTTATTTATGATCACTCGTACCGTTTTCACCCCACAGCCCGCAAACATTGCCGTAGGGAAAGAAATTGATGGGATTGTAGAGCCAAAACCGTTGCCTTGACCGTCTTGAAAAACTTCACAATAGATCTAAAAACCTGTCTCCGTCCCATCTGTGACGGGCAGCGTTGGCCCACGATAGGAAGCCATGGGGTCAGAGTCGATCGCAACAAGCCATAGTTTTATTATGACTGAAAATGAGGAAAGACTTGCTCTCAAAAATGCTTGTGAGGTAAAGCAACGCCCCTTGATCAATTTTGCCTCTTGGCGTTTACCCTCCGAACTGCCTCCCATGCTAAGTCATGGGAGACATGATCATTAAGCGTATTGGCTGACGATTAGGCGTAATATTAGCGCAGATTGTCCAATTTCCGTAGATCGGAATTTACCCAAGTCATAGGTCTCAAGCCCCGCTCCTTCGGCAAGATCAGCCCTAATGCCATGACACAGCTAAAATGAGGCGGCTTTACAGCTTGTTCACTTATTACCCTCACCCCAAACCCCTCTCCCACGGGACTACGATCCATAACGTGCAAACGTTGACCTAGTCAAGAGTCAAGACTTAATATTCGGATTCTATTGAATGTTCAATGCTCAACGTGACGGTGCGTTACGCTTCGCTAACAGCACCCTACAAACATCCTGATTCTTGGCATTGACGCTGCACTATAGCGATCCTAAATCAATCGGAGATCTTATCTCCTGATCAACAAGGGGCTTAAGCCCCTTGCCTGTGCATGAATCAAATAGGATTGCTATGGCTTGTTTTTGATCTCCCTGATCAGGGCAGCGAGCGAGATGCTCGCACGACAGAAGATGAGTTTGCTGAACCCCAAGCCGCCAAGATTCTTGGCTCAGAGCGAAAGTGGGCTGATGCCCACGGTGGAACCCGTGTGAACGGGTTTTCGCTCTGAGGCGGGGATTTCAATCCCCGACGGGGAGAAATCGCTGCTGTCGTCGGTATAACGGGAGTCCTCTGGCAACACTTAAGATAGAGTGTTGCGGGCCAAACTTCTGACCCGCTCTTTCCCGTTTAAACTATTCCTTCTATCTGTACCAGGACAATTGCTGATGTATTGTTATCGCTCTTCCGCCTTCAATGCCCAAGTTCACGAAAAAGCTGGCCTCGCCGAACATGTGGATCGCCTCTGTCGTGAATTGGAAACCATGCCCCTTGAGCAGGTACTATCGCGGTTTGAGCGTGTTTATCCCTACCTAAAACGCAAGGAAAGCAACCTACGACTCATTGCCCGCATACGACGAATTGGCAATGAACCAATATTGTGCTGGTTGCGCGTGTTCAGGCGGGGCGATCGCGACTATGAGGAATTTTTGCGCGATCGCCAAGATTGGGCCAACAATAGTTTAGATACCCAGATCCCCGATGGTCTCCTGTGGGACTGGTTAAATGAACAAAAAAACAACAGCGAAAACCAGCCCCAACCCACCTCCCCCCCCTTAAGCGAATCCCTCCGCCGCTGGCTCGATCGCCCCAGTCTCCGCATGGACTTCAACGGAGTCGTCATCTACGAAAGCGAAGCCTGGCTGGCCCGCTTTGCCGAACCCCACTGCCGTAGCGAATGGCGCACCTTTAACCGGATCATCACCGAACTCGCGGATGCTGAGGGCGATCGCGGCGAACCCACCCCCTGGGACGGCATCCGGCTCTATTGTGAACCCGAACACGCCATCCTCTACAGCCGCATCACCACCGCCGATCACCCCACCCGTCAGGTGCTCTTTTTAATTGCCCCCTTTCGCGATCGCCCCGACCCCGACACCCTCCAAACCATCCTCGATCCCCTCTGGAAAATTAGCCACCATCACCACAACGGCGAACAAAACCGCTACCTCTTCAGTTCCCAAACCCCCACCACCCTCGACGAACTCACCACCATCGCCCGCCGCGCCTATCCCGACTACCTCCTCGCCGACGAAACCAACTGGCTCGAAATCGAAACCGACGAACGCGCCAACCTTGCCCTCTCCGCCGAAGAAGAAGCGATCTTACACAACGTTTCGACTCAAAAACCCTCCCTGCCCCTCTTTCTCAACGGTCAGGCAGGTAGTGGAAAATCCACAATGCTGTTTCACCTCTTTGCTGACTATTGCCACCGCCATTTGCGCTACTGCACCGAAGAAGGTCGCCCCTGCCTCAGTTTTCCTCGCCCCCTCTTCCTCGCCTATAACGATCGCCTCCTCAAAGTCGCGAAAGAACGGGTGATTCCCCTCCTCGCATCGCACCATCGCTTTTTAGAACGGCGGGGCCAATCCGAAGCCTTGCCGGATATTAGTCCGTTTTTTCAATCCTTTCGTACCTTTTTGCGCAACCGTTTACCCCTAGCGGAACGGAATCGGTTTAATGATGCGAATTATGTTTCATTTCACTACTTTCGCCAGCAGTATCTCAAAACCCGGCGGCGGGTCTATTCGCCAGAAGTCTGTTGGCAGGTGATTCGGACATTTATTAAGGGGTATCACTTGGATGAACGGGATACCTATTTAGAAGTCGATGATTATCGCGAAATTCCCCGCAAAGAGCGCACGGTATCGGTCGAGGATTTCGATGCAATCTATGAAACGGTGTGGAAATGGTACGATCGCACCCTCAAAGACGAAGGCAAATGGGATGATCAAGACCTGATTCGGCGCGTGTTGCAATTGAAATGTTACCGGGGTGAATTTACGGCGATTTTCTGCGATGAAGCCCAGGATTTTACCCATTTAGAATTGCAATTGATTATGCGTTTATCGGTATTTTCGCAATATGATTTAGAGCATCAACATGTGGAAAGTTTGCCCTTTGCCTTTGCGGGTGATCCGTTGCAGACTTTGAATCCGACGGGGTTCCGCTGGTCCAGTTTAAAGGCGGCCTTTTATAACGAAGTGATCACCACTCTGTCACCGACGGGGATGTTGGATCTAGAGATGAATTTTGAGGAATTGGAGTCGAATTATCGATCTGCTGCGCCGATTGTGCGGGTGAATAATCTGATTCAACTGTGGCGTAGTGTGTTGTTTGATCTGCCAGAAATTCAACCCCAGCAGGCCCGCAAGGGGGGGGATCAATTGCCCCAAAAATGGATCGTCGGTCGAGAAGTGACGGATGAAACGGTGCAGCATCAATTCCAGGATACGATCGTGATTGTGCCCTGTGATCAAGGGGGGGAGGCGGATTTTGTGCGGCGTGATCCGGTGTTGCGGGTGTTGCAGACGGGCCGGAAACGGGGTGCGCCGTGGAATGTGTTGAGCGCGATCGCGGCGAAGGGGTTGGAGTTTAAACAGGTGGTGCTCTACAAGTTTGGCGAGGCTTGCCCCACGGGGGCGTGGAATCCCCACAGTGAACATTCTGAAGAGGCGCGGTATTTTTTCAATAAGCTCTATGTGGCGGCGAGTCGGGCGACGGAACGGCTGGTGATTGTGGATAGTCCGGAGGGCGATCGCCAATTGTGGCGGCATGGGAGCGATGTGGCGGAGTTGGATCGTTTCCTCGCTGCTCACCCTAAGCACCGCCAACAGTGGGAAAGCCATATTCAACTGATCAGCACCGGGGACGGCACGGCGACGATTAGCGCCGATGATCTACCAGCGATCGCCCAAACCCTGTTTGATGAAGGCCTCCACACGGAAAATGCTGATCTGATGTACCGCGCCCAGGAAGCCTATGAGCGCTTAGGCGATACGGTGCAGGCGGCTCGCTGTGAGGCGTGGAGCCATAAATTTGCTGAACAGTATGAAGCGGCGGGCAAACAGTTTGTGGCCCAGGGGGATGATGTGGAAGCCTGGAATTGTTTTTGGCAGGGGGAATGCTGGATGCAGCTAAAAGCGTGGTATCACCATTGCGATTGGGGCGAGATCCGCGACCATGATTTCACGGTGCAACCGACGGAGGTGCGCCCTTTGGTGCAGTTTATGGCGACGGTGGAGCCGACGGTGGCCACGGTGGATCAATTCACCGCCTTTTTAGCGACGTTGATCGCCTCCCAACGCCTGGAAGACTATCGGTTTATGGGGCCGTGGAAAGCGGTGATCGATCGCTATCGGGAGGCGATCGCGTCCCATTGTGCCCAGGCCACCGCGACGATGCTTGCTGAACAGTGGCAAGCCTGGGGGGAGGTGCTGCGCAATTTAGCGGGGGCGGAATATGAAGGGATGGATACGCTGGCGGGGGAGTGTTTTTATTACGCGGCTCGGTATGAAGATGCGATCGCCACCTGGAACCACTGTGGTCAGCAGGACACCCCCGCCTATCACCTCGCCCAGGCCCAAGTGCGGGGACTGCCGGCGGGCCTCGTGGAACTCGTGCAAGCGGGACAACATGACGAAGCCCTCAACGCCTGGGGGGCGGCCAATTGTCCCAATACCGAAAACTGGCTACCGGGGATTATCCTGGCGTTGCTTGCTCAATCCCGTTGGCTCGAAGCCCTCGACTATGCCCAACAGCTTGAGGATGGGGAGTTGATCCCCCAGGTGATCACCGCCGCCCAAGACCAAGGGGAAGGCGAAACGGTGCTGCTGATCCTGTTCCAAAACGCCACCCAGGCCGAGCAGTGGGAAGCGGCGATCGCCCATCTCGAAGCCTACCCCGCTCTGCTCCATACCCCCAACGCCCAACGCCTCGGCATCACGGCCCATCTCGTCCAAGCTCTCGCCCATGCCAACCTCGAACCCAGTGACCTGCATCGGGATCTGCGCCGCCGCTATGAGCAATTTTTAAAAGATCATGTCCTCCTCTCGCCGGATTGGGGACAACCCCCGGCGGACAGTGACGCGATCGCCCTCTCGATGCCGGAAGTGGGGATTGCCCTTGAACGGGTGGGCGCGATCGCCGAAAGCCTCAGCTTTTACGACCAATTCACCCAAGACCCCAACATTCTGCTGCGAGACTTTGCCCGCGATCGCTGGCTCGTCGTCAAGAAAAAACAAGACCAAAGCCTCACCCGTCAAGGCAACGTCCGCCGCGCCCTCAAAGCCCGCAACGACCTCCAGAAAAAAGCCACCCAATGGCAATGTGATGCCGAAGCCCTCGACCTCACAATCCCCCCACCCCTGAGCATCAGCGTCACCGCTGACACCACCCCCGAACACCTGATCAGCGGCCTCCCCCCCGATGTGGAAGTCAGCCCCCAACCCCCCGACGGCCTCAGCCTCCAACTGAAGCACCTCCACATCCAAGCTATCCCCCGCTTTGCCCAGGTGCAAATCCGCGACCAACTCAGCCAACAGACCCTCCGCATCGATGGCCAAGCCCAACAGATCAGCCTCAACCAAGCGGTCATCAGCGGCGAATTACCCCTGCGGTTTCAGCATCCCAGTTGTGGCTATCAGGGCGTATTGCATCCCTCCCATTTAGAACTGACGATCGCCCCCTACCCTGACCCCATCTACATCCATTGGCCCACAACCCCCTAGGATCTCGCCTGACGATTTCTAGAGCCAGCGTGTACAATATTCAGCGTTGTAATGGTGCGATCGCAAATATCACAATGGAACCCAAAATCAACTGTGCTGTAGCCTGCGTTAATGGGTGTGTTTTGGGGGATCAATGCCCCCACCGCGCCTATGTCCAAGAGGCCACCAAATTCATGGCCGAAACCTCCCTTGACGACCTGCTCAACATCGCCGAAGCCGCCCGGATCAAAAAACTCAGCGAACCCACCCAATGGGTCATCCCCGACGAGATTTAAGGGATTGAAAGCGATCGATCGCGTGGTGATACCGCTCAAGATAGCGTTGGGCCTGGTGATGGGGTTGGAAGTGCTGCTCGGCAAATTCGCGGCATGATTGTCGATACAGGTGCAGATCTTGCCCGAGCAAGGTTGTGATGCCCCGTCGAAATTCCGCCACCTGTTCCGGGGGGGCTAAATACCCCGTTTTTCCCGGCTGCACTAACTCCGGCACTCCCCCCACCGCAAAGGACACCACCGGCGTACCACAGGCCAAACTTTCCTGAATTGACAGGGGATAATTATCCGCACGGGTGGGCAGCAGATAGAGATCCGCTGCACTGTAGGCGATCGCTTTTAACCGCGCATTTTGCACATAGCCTAAATGCACCATCGGTAGGTTTAGATCTTGGTTAAGATGCTCTCCCCCCCGGCCAAAGGTAAGTAAAACCAGATGAGAACGGGTCGCTGCATCTAACTGTTGCAGAGCTGCTACGAGTAGATCGCCCCCCTTGCGCCGATTCCCCAAATTCTCCACGGCAAACAGTAACACCGATGCCGTTTTCGGAATCCCCAAAAGCTCACGGCAATGCTCAGAATTGAGGGGTTGATACTGTACCAAATCCACACTATTGGGAATCACAGTCACTGGACAGGGAGCCAAAATACTCTGCTGCACTTGATCCGCAAGCCACTGACTCGGCGTGATGATTTCCAGGGGCGATCGCTGATAAACCCAGCGTTTTAATTGCCATTCCCACCCACTACTATCAAACTCAATCTCCGGATATTCCTGGGGATAGGGACACGATCCACAGCCAATTTTCCAGCGATCGCAATCATAACTATAGGCACAATGTCCCGTTAAACCCCACATATCATGGAGCGTCCAAACCGTCGGTTTTTGCTGCGTTAATCCTGGCAATGCCAAGTAATTAAAATACCCCGTATGCAAATTATGTAAATTCAACACATCAGCCGTTTGATAGCACTCTTGCTGATGGAGTTTGAAACTACTAATCAAGTTGACATAATTTAAGCTCACCCGCCGATTCAACCGCGATAATTGATTCTCAATCCAAACCCACCGCTGCACCGGGGTGATGTGAGGATGACCACTGTGAACAGCCCCCACCCACAAGTGAGAATTCACCTGAGCAGCACGGAGCACCTGATGCAGTTGATAGGCAGCGATCGCCGCCCCCCCTGAAATATCCGACTGATTCAAATGCACAACTCTCAAATTAAAGCCCTCATAAGCTGCTATCGGTTTCAATTTGCGGACTGAATCCCTTGATCACAAGAGCATCAAATGTCAAAATATCTAGTTTAGAGAGTGATCATCTGATAGCGTAAATCCATTGAGTTAGAACTAACTTTTCTTTATTCATGCTGCCTAGATTTCCAGAGCTTTTGATACATTGCACCTGGATCATACAACAGCAACTGTAATCGTGATTTCCATGGTTGAAGGTAGCGAATTCGCCAAAGCCGCAGGCGGTGAATATTTTGATATTTTCGTTCTAAGGCACGCAGTGCTGACCAATTAAACTCAATATCTAATTTTTTTTGATAAATTTTTGCATGGCTTCCCACACATTCACCACAATCGAATAATCCCATTTTTTCGGTAAATCTTGAAAGACTATGGTGAAGATAAAATGTTGAAGGAATATGACATTGAATCACAGGATGAAAACAGGCTGCTAGGATTAAATAGCCGCCTTTTTTGACTAAACTAATCATCTGGCTTAAGAGCGCGATCGGATCATCCGTATGCTCCAACACATCTAGACTCACTAAGCAATCATATTGATCGTGGTCTGAATACTGATTAATAAATTGAACCGTGGGATAAGCTTGAATCATCTTTACAAAATAAGGATGGGGATACGGTTCATAGATATCTACATAACGATGTGGACTCAATTGATGAATTTTTTGAGCCATTACACCACTTCCTCCACCAAAGTCAATTACTTTTTTAAGATGCTCCTGGGCGGTTATCCATTGTGCAATCGCTTCACGATGCTGGACAGATAGCGGATCGCGATCGCTCAATAAACCATTCAATAGCCAAACTGGATGTTGATAAAACGCTTGTAATTTTTCTGACTCTAATTTTTGGTTATCACACCCCAAATTATGCCAAACCTTATCCATCAATGACCAAATTTCTGGCAACTCCAAGGTCGGTGACTGGATACCTTTGAACATACGTTGAATCTCGTCATATTCATCAGAAGATAATGTGCTTAATAATAATGAATTTTCTAAGATTTGGTCAATAGTCAACATAATAAAACTGCACTACAGGATCGATTGAGTTAGCATGACAAAGAAACTTGAACAAAATCCCATTGACAGTCTGCAAAAACACAGCCATAGTTAACGTCGCCATACTTTGCAAACTCAGATCCCAAATCAGTGATATTGAATTCACAGATATTTGTTACTGCATCTAAACAAATAACATTGGGAACATGAATAAAAGCTGAGAAATAGTAAAAACCAGGGGTAAGAAAATGACTTGGGATTTCGATCTTAGCAATGAGGCATACTTCACTTAATTTGATATTTGCACATGGATATTCATGAGTAAATACTTTACGACCTTGCATGTCGTAAACTGTTACGCTAAAAACAGCATCCGTGTGCCATTCTTCGGTATTAACATAGAGAGAAAGAATGATTGATTCATCATGAGAAAATTGATTTTTGGTTTGGCCTTTTCTATCAGATGTTGAGGCTTTTTGGATTCCAAATCTTTTTTTTAACTGCTGTTTTTGTTCAAATTGATTGGATTTCCTTTGAATTTCCTCTAAATATTTTTCAATAATTTTACGAGGTTCTCCTTCTTGTTTTAATTGACCATTTTCCAAGAAAAAAGCATAGTTGCAAAGTTGACTCACTAGTCCCATTTGATGACTGACGAAGAGGACGGTTTTTCCTTCTTTGCCGACTTCTTCCATTCGTCCTAAACATTTTTTTTGGAAACTCAAATCTCCGACGGCGAGGACTTCGTCGATGATGAGGATTTCGGTTTCGAGGTGGGCGGCGACGGCGAAGGCGAGGCGGACGTACATGCCGGAGGAGTAGCGTTTGACGGGGGTGTCGAGGAAGCGTTCGACTTCGGCGAAGGCGACGATCTCGTCAAATTTTTTGAGGATTTCTTGGCGTTCCATGCCGAGGATGGAGCCGTTGAGAAAGATGTTTTCGCGGCCGGTGAGTTCGGGGTGAAAGCCGGTGCCGACTTCAAGGAGGCTGGCGACGCGACCCCGGAGGTGGATGCGGCCGGTGGTGGGTTCGGTGATGCGGCTGAGGAGTTTGAGGAGGGTGGATTTGCCGGCTCCGTTGCGGCCGATGATGCCGACGCGATCGCCTTGCTGAATCGTGAAGGAAATGTTACTTAGGGCCCAAAATTCTTCTTGGGTGGGGGCGGCTGGATGGTGCGATCGCCCTCGTTTTAGGTTTCGTAGGCCGTCGGTGAGGGCATGACGGAGGGTTTGATGTTGACGTTGGTGACGAATGGTGTATTTTTTGCCAAGGTTGTCAACGCGAATCGCCCAATCGGTCATAGGACTACTGAGGTTGAAAGGGTATTTAAGTCTATACCATACACTACGGGCTTCAGGGTGAGGCGGCGTGTTGTGGTGCGGATGGATGTTAGCGCGAATGGAGCGGGGCGGGGGTGGGGTAAGGTTCCACTATACTCTGTGCGCTAAAAATTGAATGAAGGTGAGCCGTTTGTGGCGCAGTGTAAATAGTCATTGAATTCTTAAGATTTTAGTGTCCTGATACGAAAAAAAATGTGATGTTTAGACTGAAGGAAGGCGCGAGTCTGTAAGAATAGATGTTTTCTGAATCTCAATGATTTTATAAATAATTCACTATTGTGTAGTCGAAAGTAATAGCTATGATTATGAAAGTTCTTGCCTCACGTTCCTTTTCGAGCTTCAAATTGAATATTGGAACCCGTTTGGGGTTGAGTTACGGTTTGATTACCTGTGTTTTGGTGGGGCTAAGTGGATATACGGTTCAGAGTATGAATCGGTTGTCGCTGTTGACGAATCAATTGTACGATCATCCGTTTACGGTGAGCACAACGGTTTTGAAGTTGGAGTCTACTATTGTTAAGATGCACCGTTCGATGAAGGATGTGGCGCTGGCGAATTCCGAGGCGGAGATTGATGCGGCAGCGGATCAGGTGGATCAATTGGAGGTGGAGGTTTTGGATGAGTTTACGATCCTTTTCGATCGCTTCTTGGGGGATGCCAGTGAGATTGAGGCTCTCCAGCGCAATTTTGTGGGGTGGAAACCCATTCGCGATCGCGTCATTCAACTCCGGAAGGCGGGTCAGATAGCAGAAGCGGCAGCGATTACGAAGGGGGAAGGGGCGATCTATGTGAATGAACTCTTGGATGATACGCAGGCGTTTACTGATTTTGCAAACAATAAAGCGCAAGAGTTTGTGGAAGATGCAGAACGGCAGCGGCTGCAAAGTTTGCGCTGGACTGTGGGGCTGGTGTTGATGGTGGTGGTGGTGGCGGCTACTTTGGCGGTGGTGACGACTCGTTCAATTACACGATCGCTCCGGGAGGCGATCGCCCTCAATGATCGGTTAGCGTCGGGTGATCTCAATGTCAGTATTGGCACGAATCGCCAAGACGAGATTGGTCAATTGTTGACATCGATGGATCGGATGGTGCGTCAATTGCAGGGCATTGTGTCGCGGGTGAAGCGGTCATCGGAGGCAGTATTTGCACGGAGTCAAGGGATGAGTGCCAGTGCGACCCAGATGTCATCGGGGGCAGCGGAACAGGCGGCAGCGACCCAGCAAGCATCCAAGTCTATTGAACATATGATTGAAACGATCCAAGCGAATACGAACCACGCGGAGGAGACGCAGGCGATCGCCAGTCAAGCGGCGACGGATGCGGAGACGACGCGCCACGCCATCTTAGCGGTGATTGAGGTGATGCACACGATTATCCAAAAGATTTCGGTGGTGGAGGAGATTGCGTTGCAGACGAATATGTTGGCGTTAAATGCCAGTATTGAGGCGGCGCGATCGCAGGATGGCACGAATGGCTTTAAGGTGGTGGCGCTAGAGATTCGCAAGTTGGCAGAACGAACGCGCAATGCGGCGGCGGATATTAATCAACTGGCGGGATCGAGTGTGAGCAGTGTCAGCCAAGCGGAAACCATGCTCAATCAGTTGATGCCGAGTATTCAAAACACGGCTACTTTTGTGCAAAAAATCAGCAATGGAAGTCGTGAACAGTTACAGGGATCGACGCAGATTAACCAGGCCATCGGTCAATTGGATTTAGTGACCCAACAAAATTCAGAGGTGGCGAGTCTGTTGTTTAGCACGGCTCAGGATTTGGCGGAGCAGGCGACGGAATTACAGGCGGCGATCGCATTTTTCCAAATCCAATCGGCCCGATGAAGAGGGTGCGATCGTCTACCTGCTGGCATCGCGACACATCAGAGGCGGCTTGAAAAGTCAAAATCAGATCCAAATGAACCTCACTCAATGGAAACAAGGGGCTTAAAGCCCCTTGCCTCTAAGCAGCAACACCAGACCTAGCGCGATCGCTCAAACCATCCCCAGCGGCTCTATTCCTCCTCTGCTACAGCGGGGTCAGACGTTGCAGCTTCCGGTTCAGGTGTAGCGGGTTCTGGGGTTGCCGCAGGAGCAGGCGGGGTGTCCTCTTGCTGTTGCGCGGCTTGGAGTCGTTCTTCTGCGTCGGCCATCACTGCGTCAAACTTTTCGAGCAATTCCCCTGGATACCGTTCGAGCACCTTGGTGGCAAAGGAGAGCCGATTTTTTTGCTCATCCACATCGAGCACCACGACCTTGATCGCCTGACCGATGCTGAGGACGGTGCTGGGGGCTTGGACGGTGTTGCGGCTAATTTGTTTAACATGCAGCAAGCCCGTTAATCCCCCGACATCCACAAATGCGCCGTAGGGTTGGAGATTGACCACGGTTCCCTCTAGCAATGCGCCGATTTCGATGGTCTTCATGGCGCTGGTGCGGGCGGCGTTGCGTTGGGAGAGGACGAGTTTGCGGCGTTCTTGGGAGACTTCAAGACAGGTGACGGTGAGGGTTTGGCCGGTAAGAACATCGGCTTTGCCGTCGTTGAGCAGTTGTTTTTCGGATTCGAGGAGGTGCGATCGCGGAATAAACGCCCGCAACCCATACACCTGTCCCATCAACCCACCGCGATTACTCCCCGTCACTTGCATTTCAAGGGTTTTCCCCTCATCCTGAAGCGCTTCTAAATCCTGCCAGAGTTGCTGAATCGCCAACTGTCGCCGCGACAGAATCACCTGGCCATCGGCATCCTGGTCACGAATGATCAAAAATTCCAGGGCTTCATCTTGGGGCAGCGCCGCTTCGAGATTGGACACCCGCGTCACCGCGATTTCATCAATGGGAATAAACCCCGCCGCTTTGCCGCCAATATCCACAAAAGCGCCGTCGGATGTGTATTCAAATACTTTCCCCGTGACAACACTCCCCCGTTCAAAATTAAAGGTGTAGCTCTCTTTTTCGAGGGCTTGGGCGAAGTCATCCATGGAAAAGGACGGTTGAGATGAGGGAGAGGTCATGACAGTAGCGATAACTGAGATTTAAATAACTCTAATACGTTTTGCCAGGCGGCGTTGGCTGCTTCTTCATTGTAGTCGCCTCGTTGATCACAGACAAAGCCATGACCCGCGCCATCATACCGGAATACTTGATGGTCGATTTGATGGGTTTTGAGGGCGGCGGCGATTTGGTCGATGTGTTCATGGGGAATGAGGGGATCATCGTTGCCAAAGAAGGCGTAGAGCCTGCCGCCGATGTCGGGGGTGCGGCTCAGGGTGGGGTCGCCGCCGCCGGGGGTGAAGGTGGGAATGCCTGCGCCGTAAAATGAGGCGGTGGCTTTGACATCGGGTAAGGTAGCGACGAGATAGGCCACATGACCCCCAAAGCAAAAGCCGATCGCACCCACACCATTGGGGCTGACGTTAGGCAATTGGTAGAGGTAGCGGATCGCGCTCTCGATGTCGCTGCGGAGTTCGTCGGCGCGGGTTTGGTCTTTGTAGTGGCGGCCTTGGGTCACGTCGTCGGGGCTGTAGCCGGTTGCGTAGCCGGGGGCGGTGCGTTGATAGAGGGCGGGGGCGATCGCCACATAGCCCTCGGCGGCTAAACGCTCGGCAATGCTGCGAATATGAGCGTTGACCCCAAAAATCTCTTGAATGACAATAACGCCCGGATAGGGGCCGCCCGTGGTGGGTTGGGCGACATAGGCATCAATGGCAAGAGCACCGTTCATCACCTGGACAGCCTCAGTTTTGACAGCAAGGGCAGACATGGGGCGTGGATTCTCCGAAAATTTCTCTGTACAGCCTACACTAGAACATAGAGAAACCTGGCGTTCTACTGGTTATTTTTCCACAGTCCTATGGCTAATACGGTGCAGTTTCACATTCAGACGGATAGCGATATTCCGGCTTCGCGGCAATTGTTCGACCAAATTCAGTTTGCGATCGCCTCCCGCCAATATCCCCCCGGCCATCGCCTCCCCAGTACCCGCCAACTCGCCCAAATCACCGGCCTGCACCGCAACACCGTCAGCAAAGTCTACCGCCAACTCGAAGATACGGGCCTCGTGGAATCCCAAGCCGGATCGGGGATTTACGTCAAACCCCAAGGTCACGAAGGCGGGACAAGTTTGCGATCGCCCATCCTCGAAAAATACCCCGATGCCTACAAACTGATCCAAAAAAGCCTCGACGACCTCCTCACCCAAGGCTGCACCCTCTCCCAAGCCCGCGAACTCTTCCTCTCCGAAATCGATTGGCGGCTCCGCTGTAGTGCCCGCGTCCTCGTCACCGTCCCCGCCCGCGACCTCGGCGCAGGCGAGTTAATGGTGCAAGAACTCGAAGCCTCCCTGCAAATGCCCGTCCAACTCGTCCCCCTCGAAGAACTCCCCACCATCCTCACTCAAACCCATTCCGGCACTGTCGTCACCAGCCGCTACTTCATCAAAGAAGCCGAAGACATCGCCGCCCCCCGCTCCGTGCGCGTCATCCCCGTCGATATCTGCGACTACACCAAAGAACTCACCCTGATGAAAACCCTGCCCAAAAACACCACCCTGGGCCTCGTCAGCCTCAGCACCGGCATCCTCAACATCGCCGAAACCCTCGCCCACAGCCTCCGAGGGGATGATATCCTCGTCATTTCCGCCCAAGTGGAAGACACCTACAAACTCAACGCCCTGATCCGCAGTTCCCAAACCATCCTGTCCGACAAAGCCAGCTACGAAATCGTCAAACAAGCCATCCTCAAGCTCCGCGACGAACTGATCCGCCATCCCGAACTCGTCCGGAGTGAAAACTATATCGGCGAAAAATCGATCAACCTCCTCAAACGCGAATTAGGCATCGGGTAGGAGTTAATCCTGACCCCAACCCCTGGTTGACTGACTTGATCGCCCTCACCCCCAACCTCCCAGAGGGCGAGGGGAGCCGCTCCATTTTTCCGGTTCCCTCTCCCCTAGGGCTACTGCTTATACACAAACTGCTCTTAACGATGTTCACCTTCTCTCGATCCCCCCTAGCCCCCCTTAAAAAGGGGGGAACGCAAAAAAGTCCCCCTTTTTAAGGGGGATTTAGGGGGATCAAACGCAGACGAGGCCA
>NZ_JAQMTY010000017.1 GCF_028330765.1 Spirulina subsalsa CS-330
AATTGTTTCAGTTCAAAAAAGGACTCGCAGTAATGCGAATAGGGTAGGGCATACCCGAATTTACGCTTGGGGAGAATCCCACCTCTGGTTGAAGCACTGCAAGGTACTTCGATTAAGTGGTTTCGTTGAACCAAGAATCCCTTCGCCTTTAGGTAGGGGAGTGTCAACAGGCTTACCTCGAACTGATTGAACAACTCTTGCTCTGTCCGATCGGGACAGAGGCTCAGTGGCTGGCGACTCAGTCAGAGTTGATGGATTGGGAGTTAGTGGATACGGTATCTCAGATGATTCAGGAGCGATCGCAGCACCTTGGGACTGACCCCTCTTACCCTCAGTTGCACCGCCTCAAATCGTTACTGACGACCCTCCAACATCATCCCTTGCTAACCGTCAAACCATCGGATGCCGTGATTCAGTTGAAGACTAAGCAAGATGCCGATCGCCTCTTTCGTCAGGGCGTGGAATATTACCAAACCAGTCAGTTTAAAGTGGCGTTGAAAACCTGGCAGCAGGCGCTGGGGTTGTATCAGGAGATTGGCGACTTTCAAGGGGAAGCCAATGTTCTGAGTAATTTGGGCGTGGCGTTGCAGTCCTTGGGGCAATATCAGCAGGCGATCGAACATTATCAACAGTCGCTGGTGGTTCAGCGTGAAAGCGGCGACTGGCAAGCCATTGAACCGGAAACCTGCCACGCGCCTGAACGGTTAGTCACCGTCACCCATCACTCCCAGGGGGAATATCGGTTGGCGATGAAGTTGGCGGTGGATCATTTTGAAAAGCATCTCCTGTTGGCGGAGTCGATTGGCGATCGCCTCGGAGAAGCGCAATCGTTGCTGAATCTCGGTAAGGCGTACTATGCCCTTGGCCAATACGAGGTGGCGATCGCCTGCTATCAGCGATCGCTCACCCTGCGCCACAGCATCCAAGCCCACCAGGGCGCTCAAGACCTCCTCTTCCTCCTCGGCCAAGCCTATGATGCCCTCCACGACTACAGCGGCGCGATCGAGCACTACGAAAACTACCGCCAGACCGCCAGCAGTGACCCCACCCCCGATCCGCGCCTGTACGATGTCTGCGTGGGGCTTGCCAATGCCCATTACTGCTGCCGCCAGTACAGCACCTCCCTCCAAACCTATCAAGACCTCCTCACCCTCAGCCAACACAATCACCAAGATCGTTATCAAGCGATCGCCTGGAGTGGCATCGGCAACAGTCATTTTCAACTGCACCAATATTCCGAAGCCCTAGCCGCCTATCAGCAAGCCCTCACCCTCAAGCAAACCCTCGCAGACACCTTCGGGGAAGCCGTCGCCCTCAACAACCTCAGCAAAGTTCACCACACCCTCGGCAACCACGATCTCGCCCATTCCTACCAACGCGAATCCCTCACCCTCAAACGCCGCCTCACCCAATCCGCCGCCAAACTCTCTAGACCCTCCCCCAAACGTTAGCCCAGCCCCCTCGAATCAATGCAGCCAGATTGGGATGAATGCGATCGCCCCCGCCGGCTTGAGCTTAAAACTTTAGTGAAAAAGACAGTTTCTCCCACCGTCTCACCCTATGCTTAACAAGATTACGGGGTTTAGCCCCGTTGTTTCGTCATCATGAGGAACTACAATGCTCGATAAACTTGAAGCGGTTATTGAAGAAATCAACGCCAGAGAAATCCTCGATTCTCGCGGTCGCCCCACCATCGAAGCCGAAGTCCTGCTCGACAGCGGAGCCTTCGGCCTCGCCCAAGTTCCGAGCGGTGCGTCCACCGGCAGCTTTGAAGCCCACGAACTCCGGGATGGAGAGAGCCGTTACGGTGGCAAAGGCGTACTCAAAGCCGTGCGCAACGTCAACGAAAAAATCGCCGACGAACTGCGCGGCATGGATGCCCTCGACCAAGTGGCGATCGACCACTGCATGATCCAGCGCGACGGCTCCCCCACCAAATCCAACCTCGGAGCGAACGCCATTCTCGCCGTCTCCCTCGCCACCGCCAAAGCCGCAGCAGCGGCCCTGGGCATTCCCCTCTACCGCTACCTGGGTGGCCCCCTCGCCAACATCCTCCCCATCCCCTTCATGAACGTGATCAACGGAGGTTCCCACGCCAATAACAACGTGGATTTTCAAGAATTCATGATCGTTCCCGTCGGAGCGCCCACCTTCGCCGAAGCCCTGCGCTGGGGGGCTGAAGTCTTCGCTTGCTTGAGTGATGTGCTGAAAAAAGATGGGTTACTCTCTGGGGTTGGCGATGAAGGTGGCTACGCGCCGAACCTCGCTTCCAACAAAGCCGCTTTGGATCTTTTGGTGGCAGCGATCGAACAAGCCGGATACAAGCCCGGCACTGAAATCGCCCTGGCCATGGATGTGGCCGCCAGCGAATTCTACAAAGACGGCCAATATATCTACGACGGCACGCCCCACAGCCCGGCTGAGTTCATCGACTACCTTGGCGAACTGGTGAATCAATACCCGATCATTTCCATTGAAGACGGCCTCCATGAAGACGATTGGGCCAGTTGGAAAACCTTGACGGAAAAACTCGGCGACAAGGTACAACTCGTCGGCGATGATCTCTTTGTCACCAACCCGACCCGCCTCCAAAAAGGGATCGACGAACGTGCCGCCAATTCGATTTTGATCAAACTCAATCAAATCGGCTCCCTGACGGAAACCCTCGAAGCGATCGAACTAGCCCACCGTAACCAATATGCCTGCATGATTTCCCACCGTTCGGGGGAAACCGAAGACACAACGATCGCAGATCTCGCCGTCGCCACCCGTGCCGGCCAAATTAAAACCGGTTCCCTCTGTCGCAGTGAGCGGGTCGCGAAGTATAATCGCCTCCTGCGCATTGAAGAAGAATTGGGCGATCGCGCGAAGTACGCCGGCGCGATCGGTATGGCCCCCGGCGCATAACCCCAAAAGCACCACCCATCGTGATCTGTACCATGATCATTAAAACAAGGGGCCTAAGCCCCTTGTTTTCCCATCTTCATCTTTGTATTGATCAACTCGCCTGATTGCCCACAACACCATGATTCAAAATGACATCTGGATTAAACAAAAAGCTGCTGAAGGGTTAATTCAACCCTTTGAAGCCACTTTAATCCGCAAAGTCGATCAACTTCCCGTCATTTCCTACGGACTCAGTAGCTACGGCTATGATATCCGCCTCAGTCCCAACGAATTTCGCGTTTTTCGCCACATTCCCGGCACAGTTGTTGATCCGAAATATTTCAACCCCCACAACCTTGAAGCTGTGGAATTACATCACGATGAAAACGGCAATTTTTTCATCCTCCCTGCCCATTCCTACGGCTTAGGCGTTGCCCTTGAAAAGATCAATGTTCCGGATTATATTTCCGTATTATGTATTGGAAAATCAACTTACGCACGTTGCGGAATTATTGCAAATCTTACCCCCGCTGAAGCCGGTTGGCGCGGACATTTAACCCTCGAATTCTCTAATTCTTCTAGTGCAGATTGCCGAATCTATGCAAATGAAGGAGTAGTACAGCTACTCTTCTTAGAGGGTGAAGAATGTGAAACGAGCTACAACAAACGTCAGGGAAAGTATCAAGATCAGCCCGAACAAGTAATTGTTTCACGAGTTTAAAGTGTAGCCCCTATTCTTTCATCATCATTGTTTAACATCCACAATAATTTCTAGATTATACGCTTGGCATCATGGATAAATTTCGGATTGAACTCCTCGCTGCAACTCCTAACCCTCAACAGCTAATCTGGGCAGCGATGCACCAAGATTACAGCGAAGACTGTGTTTATGATCAGCAAGATAAATTCCCCAGTGAAGAGAAAGCAGGTGAGTTGGTGATCAAGCATTTACTTGCTGGTAATAAAGGACATTTTGGGCCCCTTGAACATCCTCAAATTACCGTCAATGTTTGTGCATTTCCCCACTCCATGATGCAACAAGTTCGGACTCATCGCGTTGGCGTGAGTTTCGATGTTCAGTGTCTTGCTGGTAATGCAGAAATCACCTTTCTTAATGCTAGTGGTAGTCTACGCAAAATCAAAATTTCTGAACTGTATGATCTTTGGATCAATGGAGAAAAAGCAATTCGAGAGCGTAAAATTCGAGGCCGTAATGGGGAACCACCAGGACAGTATCGGCGGGATTGTAAGAAGCGCCTCCGCAACATGAAGCTGCGTGTATTAAATGAAGAGACTCAAACATTTGAGGTTGGGCATATTCAAAATGTGATGTCTCGTGGGATTCAACCTGTCTACCGACTAACTTTTGAAGATGGAAAAACAATAGACTGTACTAAAAATCACCGTTTTCTGACAACAGAAGGTTGGCAAACGATGGAAGCAGCAACAGGACTATTAACAAACACAACTTACGAGGTGATTAGTCGTACCAAAAACTGCGAGGTCATGTGTAATGGTGTTATCGTTCGAGGCATTGAAAGAGTAGAAGCACAATACACACAAAAGTCATGGCTAGTAGAGCAAGTTAGACAAGGACTCACTGCCAACCAAATTTCTCAAAAGTCCTCGGTCAATCCGAGTGTTATTCGTCAATGGGCTAAACATCATAATATTGAGCTTCCTAGTGGGCATCATACAGGTCTAAAAACAGTGGTGGGAGATGGGTGTTACCGTGATAAACAATGGTTAGCAGCGCAGTTAGCAAAAGGTCTTTATGTAGATGAAATAGCAGATCTTGCGGGATGTTCAGCTGAGAGCATCACAAAGTGGGTCTATAAGAATGACTTGAAACTTAATAAGCGATCCAAGGGAGCACACAACCCATGGAATAAGCAGAATGGCGGTTATGCGCTACAACTTTCAGAAGAATCTTTAGAAAAACGCCGAAAAAATGCTCAAAAATATACTAAACGTGGTGAAGAATCTAATTTTTGGAAGGGTGGAGTTTCTAGTGAACGTACAAAAATTGGAGCCTGGACTCGGCAGATTGCACCACAAGTTCATCAAAAATATGACTATATCTGTCAGTGTTGTGGTGTGCGCGGTGGTAAGTTAGATGCTCATCACCTTGTGCCAGTGTATGCTGATGAATCGCTGGGTTATGAGTTTGAAAATTTAGTAAGCCTCTGTAAACGTTGTCATACTCATATTCACAAGAACCATTTAGAAGAAGAATTTGCACAAAATTTTGAGCCAATTACTAAAGTCGAGAATTGGCAACCAAAACCAGTTGCCCATGGACATAAACTGAAATGTCATCCAGTCAAGATTGTCAATGTAGAATTTTTGAGACTACAAGAAACATATGATCTTGAGGTTTCCGACCCTTGGCATAACTTTGTAGCGAATGATATTGTTGTTCATAATTCTAATCGTTATACAGGGCAAAGAATCCTAGATGTTATCTACGACAAACGCGAGATCGAAGATGTGTTTTATCTGCGTCCAGTGGGAAATTATACGAACCGACAAGGGAAGAAATATTTTTATTCTGAAGAGCAGCGCCGTGCAGATTTGGAGTGGTGCTTTTCAGCCTGTCAACGGTATGCCCAGAATCTAGAATCTGGGATGTCGGAAGAGCATGCGCGGGGGACGATTCCGTTTGATGTGCGGCAGCATTTTGTGTTGAGTTGTAATGTGCGATCGCTGATGCACCTCCTTGATCTCCGTTGGAAAAAAGATGCACAACTTGAAGCACAAAAATTCGCTGAACTCCTCTTTAAGCAATTTGAAATCTGGTGTCCTGCGATCGCCCAATGGTATCTAGACAATCGCGCCCAAAAAGCAAAACTCTCTCCCTAGACTATGTGATCAAATGTAATCATATATCGCAAAATGTAAGGAATTCAATGCAATCGTAACAACCGAATCAGAGTGTCTCACCCTACTTTTAAAATCAAGATGGAATGATTAGAGGTACGGGTATGAGTCAGGTTTTAATTCGGGGTGGGCGGATTGTGACGGCGGTGGATGATTATCAGGGGGATCTGTTGATTGAGGATGGGCGGATTGAAGCGATCGCTCGTCATCTTGATGTTCCCAATGCAGAAGTACACGATGCGACCGGGTTGCTGGTGATGCCCGGTGGGATTGATGTGCATACCCACATGGAAGGCGAGCAAGGCCCTGCCATGAATTGTGATACCTATGCCAGCGGGACGGTTTCGGCGGCCTTTGGGGGAACGACTACGATTGTTGATTTTGCCTATCAAAATAAAGGGGATGGGGCAAAGAAAACCGTTGAAGAACGGTTAGCATTAGCTGACCCGCAGGTGTGCATTGACTATAGTTTTCATCTGATTTTAACCGATGTTAATCCTGATACTTTGGCCGAACTTCCTGATCTGATTAATATTGAGGGGATTTCGAGCTTTAAAATGTTCATGGCTTATCCGGATATTTTGATGGTGGATGATGCGTCAATTTATCGCACCATGAGCCGGGTGCGGGATCATGGCGGCATGGTCAATTTGCACGCGGAAAATGGTGCAGTGATTCAGGTCTTAATTGAAGAAGCTTTAGCCGAAGGCCGCACCGATCCGAAATATCACGGTTATACTCGACCGCGTTTAATGGAAGCCGAAGCCACCCATCGGGCGATTCGCTTGGCAGAATTGGCAGAAATTCCGGTGTATATCGTCCATTTATCAGCTCCCGAAGCGTTGGAAATGGTGGTGCAAGCCCGCGATCGCGGCGTTCATGCCTTCGCTGAAACCTGTCCCCATTACCTCTTTTTAGACAAAACTGAATACGATCGCCCCGGTTTTGATGCCGCCAAATATGTGATGACTCCGCCCTTACGTGAGCATGATTGTCAACATCATCTCTGGCGGGGTTTACGGTTTGATGATCTGCAATTAGTCGCGACGGATCACTGTCCATTTTGCTTTAATGAACAACCCCTCGGTTTAAAGTATTCCAAACGCATTGGAGCCGACGACTTTTCCAAAATCCCCAACGGTGCGCCGGGGGTCGAATTACGCCTTGTTTTGCTCTATGATGGTGGCGTAAAAACAGGAAAAATTAACCTCAATCGCTTTGTTCAACTGACCGCCACAGCCCCAGCTAAAATGTTTGGAATCTTCCCTCAAAAAGGAACTATTGCTGTGGGTAGTGATGCTGATTTAGTCCTGTTTAATCCGGAGAAAAAACAGATTTTGAGTGCAGCGACTCATCATTCTCAAGTGGATTACAGCCTTTTTGAAGGGCGAGAAGTAACGGGAAAAGTCGAGAAAGTCTTTTCCCGGGGTCGGTTAATTGTGGACGGCGATCGCTTCCTCGGCCAGGCCGGCCAAGGACAATTCTTAAAGCGAGGCCCATCGGGGCGCATTCTTTAAAATTGTGTGCTTCGCTAAACGGTTTCGCGCTTAATCTGAATCGGCAAAAGCACTTTAAATGTACTTCCTTCCCCAGGCGTAGACTCCACTTCTAGTTTGCCACCATGCTTATCCACAATAATTTGATAGCTAATGGATAAGCCTAAACCCGTGCCCTGACCCACGGGTTTTGTCGTGAAAAAGGGTGTAAAGAGTTTAGTTTGGGTGGCTGCATCCATACCATGGCCATTATCAGTAATGGCGATCATTACCGTTTGATCATCCACCCAGTCAGTCGTGATCGTTAAACACGGTTCCGAGGGTTGATGATCATCAATGGCATCAATGGCATTGGCCAAAAAATTCATCAAGACTTGATTGATTTGACCGGCGTAACATTCCACTTGAGGTAAATCGCCATAGTTTTTGATGACTTTAATATCTGGACGGTGGTTCTTGGACTTGAGACGATTATTTAAAATCATCATTGTGCTGTCTAAACCATCATGCAGATTGACCGCTTTAATTTCAGATTCATCAAGGCGCGAGAAACTGCGCAACGATGTCACAATTCCACGAATCCGTTCTGCTCCCACATGCATTGACTTGAGTAGCTTAGGCAGATCTTTAATGAGAAAGTCAAGATCCACATCTTCGACTAATTCTTCTAAATCACCCGTGATATTTGGATAGTGTTGCTGATAAGCATGAATGACTTCGAGTAGATTTTCGGTGTATTCATTGGCGTAGCGTAGATTACCATAAATGAAGTTGACAGGATTATTGATTTCGTGGGCAATCCCGGCCACTAATTGGCCTAAACTTGACATTTTTTCACTCTGAATCAATTGATTCTGGGTGTGATGAAGTTCAGTGAGTGTTTTTTCTAGGTTATTGGTATAGTCACGCAGTTTAGCTTCGACATGAATGCGCTCTGTCATGTCAACTGCTAACCCAACTAAGCCAGTGACTTCGCCCTCTTGATTTTTTAAGCGAATTTTTAACGTTTCGAGGTGATGTAAATTTCCGTCTACAAAGGGGAAGACTTCCGGTGTAATATAGACCTCATCTTGTTGGAGACAGATGGCATCAGAGACGAGACAATTGCGCACGGCTTGTTCGCCAAAGGCTTCTTTGTAATGCCCCACATTGTAAACGGCATCGGGAGTAATGCCGAGGTCTCGACAAAAGGTGCGGTTAATGAAGTGCATATGCCCATTAACATCTGTTTTCCAAATCCAAATTGGGGCATTTTCCACGATCGCCATTAACATTTGTTCGCGATCGGCTAGGGTTTTGGCTGCTTGTTTTTGGGCAGTGATATCACGGACAATGGCTTGAAGACAATCCACCCCGGCTAGATGAACTCGAAATAACGAGACTTCTGCTTCAAACAGAGTGCCATCACACCGTTGATGCAGCCATTCAAAACTGACGTTGCCGTCTGTTAAAGCGGCTTGAATGTAGTAGTTGGCGAGGTGATCGGAGGGTTCTTGATTGGCTTGCTGGGGAGGTGAAAGTTGACTGGGATGATAGGCACAAAATTGATCGCGATCGCTACACCGAAAAAGCTGCAATGTGGCTTGATTACAATCTAAAAATCCTTGGGCATCGAGGAACATCACCGCCGCTGGATTGAATTCATAAATGGCGCGTAATACCGGCTCATCAAAATGCAGCGTGTGGCGCAGGTTAAGCCGAGGCTGAGTTAGGGAGGTCGCCGCAGCGGGGGAATGTTGCGCCATAATCATCCCGTCCCACAGGGTGGCACCGTCGGCTTGGCGTTCTGGGTGGGCGGAAACCCAAACATCACAACGACCTTGGGGCGTTTGGAGCCACCCTGACCAGGTTAAGTGGGTGTGATGGGCGGCGGAATATGCGATCGCAGCGTGCCAAGACCGCAATTGCTCACCCTGCCAGGCGGCTAACCATTGCTCCCCATCCCAGGACTCACACCCCAGTAGCCGCATACTATTCCCCACCAGCGATCGTAGGGATAACTGCCCATCTGGTGTGCGGTGCAGTTGAAACAGACAACCGGGGAGGTGCTCATACCAGCGGTGCTGATGTGCCTCAAATTGCGCAAGCTGTTGCGGTAATGGGTCTGGGGCAATGGCGGGGTGGAGCGACGTGTTTAAATCAGACTGTGGTGATTGGAGTGTCATAACCGTTTGATTACCAATGGACAGGATGCAATCGTTACGCAAGTCAAGAGAAGCGCTGCAATAGTTTTATTCTAATCGAAGTTTTTTAGGTGTCTCGGCCCTATGCGGTGGAGTAGGAAGTTCCCACCACAACGCACCGTGCCCTAGCACAAGCGCGCCAAGGTTAATCCTGGTATTCATCGCCTCAGAATCTCAATTGAGGTCGCAAACTTCACGATTAATCCTGCGTATCTGCTCCTATAGCGATCCTAAAATCAATCGGAGATCTTATCTCCTCATCAACAAGGGGCTTAAGCCCCTTGCCTGTTCATATCAACAAGGGGCTTAAGCCCCTTGCCTGTTCATGAATCAAATAGGATTGCGATAGTATTGCAATATTTTTCTGTAAAAAGGGCATTATTGAGTAGCGATCGCCCCCATTTTTTCAGCACAGTGAATACAGCCAAAGAGCCGTATTCTTTAAACCGTCATTCTGCTCAAATCCGATCGCAAAATCACCGTTTGGTGCGATGTTGCTCGATTCAGTGAGAATCTGAATTTTGAATTACGCTTGAGCACCAGGTAAAGATTCAGAGGTTTTAAGTTGAGTCGGTAATGTGATTAAAAATGTAGTGCCAACTCCCACCTCGGATTCACAGGTGATTTGACCCGAATGCTTATCCACAACAATTTGATAACTAATGGATAGGCCTAGTCCTGTTCCTTTGCCGATAGGTTTTGTGGTGAAAAATGGGGTGAACAGTTTTTGGCGAGTTTCAGGGGTCATCCCTTTGCCCGTATCTGCGATCGCGATCGTCACGTTTTGATCCGCAGTCGATTGTGTAGTGATTGTAATCTGACTGGGGTTAGCTGCCATTTCTGCCGCAGTGCGATCGTGATCATATTCTTCAATAGCATCAATAGCATTCGCCAAAAAATTCATGAAAACTTGATTGACTTGCCCCACATAGCATTCTGTTAACGGTAAATTCCCATAGTTTTTAATCACCTTAATCTCTGGGCGTGTTGGCTTTGCTTTGAGTCGATTATTAAGAATCAAGAGTGTATTATCAATCCCCTCATGAAGATCCACAGCTTTTAACTCCGCTTCATCCAAACGAGAAAAATTACGCAACGAAAGCACAATATCTCGAATCCGATTCGCACCAATTTTCATCGAGTTAAACAACTTAGGTAAATCCTCTTGTAGAAACTCAAAATCGATTTCATCCACTCGATTTTCGATTTCGAGATCGTGATCAGGATAACGCTCTTGATAAAGAGTGATTAGATTGAGTAAATCATCTGTATAACCCTGAGCATGCACTAAATTACCATAGATAAAATTCACCGGATTATTGATTTCATGGGCAACCCCTGCAACCAACTGCCCCAGACTAGACATTTTTTCACTCTGAATCAATTGACTTTGAGCCTGTTGGAAATTGTGCAACGCTTGCTCTGCATTTTCTCGCTCTGATTCTGCAACTTTAAAGAGGTCTTGCACCTGTTGAATCATTTGATTAAACGCTTGGGCGAGGACACCTAATTCATTTTTTGCCTTAACCTGAACAGTGGTATTAAGGTTGCCTGCACTAATTGCGATCGCCGCCTTGGTTAACCGTTGTAAAGGGGAGACAATAGATCGAGCAATGAGTAGCCCGATCACACCACCGATCAGGGTAATCATTAACAAAACAACTCCCCCAATCCCAATAGAGCGACGGAGAGGTTGATAGACCTCCGTAGTAGGAAGTTCAACAACCACATACCAATTCGTACTCGCAATGCGGGTAGCATCACCTAAAACAGACTCTGTATTAAGTCCTTGATAGGTAAACAAATTATCCTCTTGAATAGCCAACTCAATTTCCGAAAATAACGCTTCATTATCGAGAGGCTGAAGATTGAAGTTTTCAACCGCAATACCTGTTCTCGCGATCAGATGTTGATCATCATCGACAACATAAATGTAACCAGACTGCCCCACATTGATTTGAGATAAAATAAACCACAAAAATGAAAGATTAATATCTGCAATTAATACCCCTGCTACATTGTTTTGAGCATCTCGGATAGGGGTAGCAAGGGTTGTCATGGGTCGCAAGGTTTGGGAATGAGAACTCACCGGAGAGGTGTAGTCTTCCTGCTGTTTGAAGGCTCGATTAAACAACGGCGTATCCGCAATGGATTCTAGATCTACTGTTTCATAGGGAGAAACAGAGGTTATGATAGCGCCGGTTTGGTCTGCGATCGCAACATATTCATAGGCATCATTATGCTGTGTCAAGCCCAACAGTAATTGTTGCTGCACTGCCTGATCCATTTCCACCAAACCTTGCACCCGCGCTAAATAGCCTAGCTTTCGCTGTAAATCATCAAGATATAAATTAATAGATTCTGCTGCATTATTCGCACGAGCCTGTTGTAATTCTTTGATTTGGACAATATACTGTTGCCAACTGAGATAAATCTGAATGCCTCCTGACAGCATCACACTAGAAAATGCGAGCAGGACGAATCCTAGTCGCAATCGAGTAATCAGTGAAGTGTGTTGATTGGATTTTTTATTTTTGCCTTTCTTACGCAACATTTAATTTACTCTAAACACAAATACCGTGCAACGATATTGATTGCTAAACAAGAATCAGGGAGACATTCACTGTATGAGTTTAAATCAATGGTGTTAGTGAAAGCTAGGATGATTTTCCGCTAGCCAGCAAATTCCAAGACGCTGAATTCATAATAATCATGAATGATTCAAACAAAAAATCTAAGGAGAAATGTCAATATCACCACTGATAACCTCTGCTTTTAACTGATTGAACTGGTCTTCTATTTTAGACGGTACTGAATCACGGAAAGGCGCAAAATCATAAATTTTTTCTTGTAAACCAAACTTGTACAGTTTACCTTCCCAACGACCTTGTTGCACAAGAGTAGCAGAATTAAGCACAAGGGCTGGGATATCTTGTAAAACGCTGGTGAGAATCTGATCCGGTGCGAGTTCATATTGATCACTGGTCCAGCCGATAATCTTCACCTCTGGATGCTCTGTTAAGACTTCAATGGCGGCAACCCCTGCCTCATCTGCATTAATCGCAATCACATCAACACCTTGATCTAACAGATCTTGCACAACAGCGATCGCTACTTTACCATCTGTCCATGTCCCTAAAAATTCAGTGAAGATTTCAACTGTATCATTGGTTTCGGTAACGCCGCGTCGAAATAGGGTTTCTTCTTCTTGATAGACTGGATAGTCATTTCCTACAATGTAGCCCACTTTATTAGAGGTTGTTATTAATGCGGCTAATGCACCGGTCAAGTAGCCTACTTCACCAGAACGAAATGCAACAGCACCCAAGTTTTTATTATTGCCGCTATAGGTTGTTACGACCGCAAATTTAGTGCGAGGAAATTCACTGGCAACGATTTCCGATGCCTCAATAAAAGAACCACCGTGGGCAATGATCAAGTCATAATCTTGCTTGGCATATTGACGCATTACATCTTCTGCTTCTTCGTCACTCACATATTCTATGAATTCAACCTCTGCGTTATATTCTTTTTCAATCTGTATTAATCCTTCATACCCCCCTTGGCTCCAACTTTTATCTTCATGAGATCCCGTCAAAACAAGTGCAACTTTTAGACCACTAGATGTTGCTGTTTCAGGGGCTGAATCGGTATCTATGTTCGGTTGAGCTTGACAAGCGATCATGAGAGAAAAGCTCATGAAGCCGAGTAAAAGGGTCTGCAAGAAAGAACGATGTTTGATCATGATTTTTAAGTGTTTTTCTGGATGTCAATGCTGTATTTTTGATGCCACCTGTTTGAATTGAATGCGTTGAGCTTTACCCAAATCTCAAAATAATACAATAAACATGAGGTAGAAATATCCCCCTCAATCCCCCTTAAAAAGGGGGAGGTAGAAATATCCCCCTCAATCCCCCTTAAAAAGGGGGAGGTAGAAATATCCCCCTCAATCCCCCTTAAAAAGGGGGAGGTAGAAAGATCCCCCTTGAAAATGGGGAGGTGGCGTTTTCGTTTTTTCGCAATTTGCTATCTCGTGGTCTATGTTCGCGACTGTGCCTATCCTGAATTATGACCATGATGTTGTTTCTGGGTTGGTATTCTGGGCTTGGGATCTAATTTCGGGAGAGAAGAGGATGAGTTATCAAGGCTTACGGCGCGGGTGTTGGATGATGACCCTGGGAAGTGTGCTGATGTTTCCGGGGCTGAGGGCTGAGGCGCTGAGTCCAATGTCTGTGTGTTATGCGGATGCGCATCCGATGTATGAGATGGAGGCGAATGAGAATACGCGGGTGGCGGTGCGAGAGGTGGCGGTGTATTTTGCGACGGGAACGACGTTTACTTGTGCCCATGCGCGGGGGGCGGATCATGGGGTGGGGACGGGGGAGACGAATTTTTTTGCGGGGCTGGAGGTGGTGGGTTTGTCGGGGGTGGAGGCGGTGGAGCATTTAGTGGAGCGGTTTCCGGTGTATGAGTTGGAGATGCGACAAACGGAGCCGGATGAGTTTTGGGTGTTTTTTTGGGCGGGGTTGATGGAATATCGGTTGCAGGTGCGGCAGGGTCGGGTGGTGGCGTTGCGGTACGGGACATCGGGGCCTTAGGGGCACGATCGCACGCCATTTTCACGACATCTAACACGCCATTTTCACGACATCTAAAAAGATTCTGAGCAATGGTGGGGCTGGGGTGCGATCGCCTCTAGCCTAGGGGGATGGATGCAATCCCTAGGGAAGTGATGACCCAGCTTGTGATTGGCTATGGCAATACGTTGCGCTGTGATGATGGCGTGGGGCAGTCTGTGGCGGCGGCGGTGGCAACGTGGGCGTTGCCGGCGGTGGTGGTGCGATCGTGCCATCAACTTACCCCGGAACTCGCAGCGGAGATTGCCGAGGTGGAGCGCGTTATTTTTATTGATGTGTTTCCTGTGTTTAATGAGATGCCCTGGGAGCCGCTGCGTGTGATTCCGGTCGAACCGGAGGAGGGTACGGGGGCCATGGGTCATCACCTCACCCCGCCGCGTTTGTTGGCGTTGACCCAGGCGCTCTATGGTTGCTGTCCCGCTGCGCTGTGGGTGTTGGTTCCGGGGATGAATTTTGAATTTGGCGAAACCTTCTCGCCCTTGGCGGCGAGCCGTCACACTGAAGCGATCGCAACCCTGAAGCCTTTGTTAATGCCATAACCGGAGCGATCGCGCCCCCTTGCACCCCTTTGAACCCCACCATGCACGAACTCAGTCTCATTGAACAGACCCTCGAAATTGCCCTCCGCAACGCCCAGCAGCAAAACGCCACCCGGATTCACCGTCTCACGATGCGGATTGGGGCGGCCTCTGGTGTTGTCCCCGATGCGCTCCATTTCGCGTTTGATGTGGCAACCCAAGGCACGATCGCCGAAAATGCCCAATTCACGATCGAAACCGTCCCCGTTTCCTGCTGCTGCCCTCAATGCCACACCACGTTCCATCCTCCCGACTGGATCTATGAATGCCCCACCTGTCATACCTTTGTCAGTCAAGTGCTGACCGGCCGGGAAATTGAACTCACGTCCCTAGAAGTGTCCTAGGCATTCCGAAAAATCTGCCCCTAGACTCCTCTGGCCATGGTTGCTCGATGCAATCTTTCGATAAGATATGGGGTGATTGTTTGAGCTAGAAAAAGTTATGCAAGGTGTAGCGGGTTTTGTCATTGGTGCAGCGATCGCAAGTGCTGTGGGTGTGGGGCTACAGCGTCGGAAGCTCGAAATGCTCCAGGCGGCCCATAAAACGGAATTGAGCACCCTCCGAAAAACATTGGAACAGGACTATGAGCGGCAGTTGAAAACGGCTACCGATGCGCTGAATATTGGGCAACAGCGCCAAACCGCCGCCCTAGACCAGGTGAACCAAGAGATGCAGCAACAGTTCGCCCACGAGCAAGAGAAAGCGGTGCAGGCGGTGCGATCGCACTACGAAACCCAACTCGCAGCCATGACCGCCCAACATCGCGCCGAACTCGCAACCCTGCGCCAAACCCTCACGCCAACCGTTGCCCCATCCCTAGCTGACCCCGCAAAAACGGCAGCGATCGCGATCGATCGAACCCAAGCCCTCAGCCACCCCGACCCCCTCTATCGTTGCCACGCCGCCCAAGAACTCCATACCCTCGTTCTCGCCCAACCTGTTCGCGCTGCGGCTGAACCCTGGCTTGCGGATTTAGCCTGTCTCAGTCAAGATCCAGAACCGGCCGTGCGTCAGTCAGCGATCGCCGCCCTCGCGGACGTGAAGAGCGATCGGGTCATCCCCTGGCTAGAACAAGCCCTCCGCGACCCCGATCCCCGCGTCATCCAAACCGCCGCCCACAGCCTCAACGCCTTCAAAACCTACGACCGTCAACCCTCCCAACCCCTTCCCAAAAACGCTGCCTACACCCCCGAATAATCCAGTTGCAAAACCAAGCAACATCAGCCCCACTGACGATCAGCCAACATTTATAACCATCAAAAAACACCCCTGAACACCTTAAATCTTCCCATTCATCTTCATGTCTACCTCATTCCCGCCCGCTCTCGATCAAATCGTCCAACGCTTTCAACGACGCACCGACCCCAAGCAACGCTATCAACAACTCCTCTGGTACGCCAACAAACTCGACCCCATGCCCGATGACGCTAAAACCCCCGAAAATCAGGTGAAGGGCTGCGTTTCTTTGGTATACATTACCGCCGACTTTAACGACGGCAAAGTCACCTATCAAGGCGATGCCGATGCTCAACTCGTGAAAGGATTAGTCGCCCTTTTAATCGCTGGATTAAACGACCTCACCCCCGCAGAAATTCTCGCCGTTGAGCCGAATTTCATCGAAATGATGGGCCTCAATGCCAGCCTCACCCCTTCCCGTGCCAATGGTTTTTTCAACATCTTTCAAATGATGAAAAACAAAGCCCTCGGTTTCCAACTCGCCGCCAGCAGTGAATCCTAGCTCAGTTCCCCCAGTCGGGTATTGAAATCCCCGCCTCAGAGCGAAAACCCGTTCACACGGGTTCCACCGTGGGCATCAGCCCACTTTCGCTCTGAGCCAAGAACTGAAGTTCTTGGCGGATCGGGGTTCGGCAAACTCATCTTCTTGAGCCTTTCACGTCTACCCGCTCTAGACTAGCGACTTGGCTTCTGTATATAGCAGATTGCGAAAGTATGAGAACGCCACTTCCCCCTTTTTAATGGGGATTGAGGGGGATCTTTGTACCTCAAGTTTATGAAAACCGCTATAAGCAGTAACCCCCAGGGTGAGGGGCTTCTGGGGTTCAGGGTTAGTGATTGATGGGGAGGTGTTGGGCCATTTCTACGATCGCATCCTGCCTAATTTTGGTAGATTTCACTATAATTAGAGCACTATTGCTGACCCACCCCCGGATCACTGCCGTGTTTACTGCTGCTGCGCCTTCTGCCCCAACGTCCCTGATCCCGAATGATCTATTTCGTGCGATCGCTGATCTCAAGCAGGACCTCAATGCCATTGTCCTCGCCCATTACTACCAAGAAGGGGACATTCAAGATTGTGCGGACTACGTGGGGGATTCCCTCGGCTTGGCACGGCAAGCCGCCACAACAGATGCTGAGGTGATTGTCTTCGCTGGCGTTCACTTCATGGCGGAAACAGCCAAGATCCTCAACCCCCATAAACAGGTGCTGTTGCCGGATTTAGACGCAGGTTGCTCCCTGGCCGACAGTTGCCCCCCGGATCAATTTGCCCAGTTTAAAGCCCAGCATCCCGACCATTTGGTGATTTCCTACATCAATTGCACGGCGGCAATCAAAGCCATGAGTGACATCATTTGCACCAGTTCCAACGCCGTGCAAATCGTCGAGCAAATTCCCCCAGAGCAGCCCATTTTGTTTGCCCCCGATCGCAACTTAGGCCGCTACGTGATCGAACAAACCGGCCGCGACATGGTGCTTTGGCAAGGCAGTTGCATTGTCCATGAAACCTTTTCAGAGAAAAAACTAGTGCAGTTGCGGGTTGAACATCCCGACGCTGAAATCATTGCCCACCCGGAATGTGAGCCGCAAATTTTACGCCATGCAGACTTCATTGGCTCTACCACTGCCCTGCTCAACTATGCCCAAACGAGTCAAGCCCCCAGCCTGATCGTCGCCACAGAGCCGGGCATCTTGCACCAAATGCAAAAAAGTTGCCCAAATCAACGCCTGATTCCTGCGCCGCCAATGAATAATTGCGCCTGCAATGAATGCCCTCACATGCGCCTTAACACCTTGGAAAAACTCTACCAAGCCATGCAAACGCGGCAACCGGAAATTACGTTACCCCTGGAAACTTGTGCGGCTGCCCTCAAACCGATTGAGCGGATGTTGGCGATGAGTCATTGATGGTGGGGGAGACTTTGGCAAAATTCAGACGGGGGATCGGACGGTGCTCCTCTAAAATTATTGGGGCATGATTAAGCCCGTTAACCTATGACTGAACTGATCAAACAGGTTCGAGTCCTTGACCCGGAGAGCGAAACGGATATTGTGGCGGATGTGCGCCTGGACTCTGGCCAGATTGCCGCGATCGCACCCCAACTATCGGATCGGAGCGAGGATCTAACCATCACCGACGGCCAAGGGCAGATCCTCGCCCCCGGCCTCGTTGACCTCTACAGCAGCAGTGATGAACCGGGCTACGAAGACCGCGAAACCCTGGCCAGCCTCACCGCTGCCGCCGCTGCGGGAGGGTTTACCCGTCTTGCCCTGTTGCCGAACACCAATCCCCCCCTCGATAATTTGCCCAGTATTCAGACCCAGCAACGCCGCTACCAAGGGTTGCCCCTGCGCTGTGTCCCTTGGGGAGCAATCACACCGCAACTGGCCGGCAAGGGAATGGTGGAATATCAAGAGCTAGCCCCCCAAGTGGTGGGGTTTAGCGACGGAACCGCCATGCCGCCCCTCGATCTGTTGCGCCGTATTTTGGAATATCTGCAACCGTTGGGCAAGCCGATCGCGATCGCGCCGGTTTTGCCGCAACTGCGAGGCAACGGAGTCATGCGCGAAGGGGATTGGTCAATTCAATTGGGACTACCCGGTGATCCAAGCTACTCCGAAACCGCAGCCCTCGCCGCCTTGCTTGAATTGGTTGCCGCCGTGCCCACCCCGATCCACCTGATGCGCATCTCCACGGCAAAAAGTGTAGACCTGATCGCCACCGCCAAAGCCCAGGGATTACCGATCACAGCCAGTACCACCTGGCTGCATCTGCTCTACGACACCCGCGCCCTGGCCTCCTACGATCCCACCCTGCATCTGGCAACTCCCCTAGGCAACCCGGCGGATTGCGAGGCGTTGCGAGCGGGAGTCAAAGCCGGGATCATTGATGCGATCGCCGTGGATCACACCCCGATCAGTTATGAAGATAAAACCGTCAGCTTTGCCGAATCCCCGCCAGGGGCGATCGGGCTACAAACGGCCCTGCCCTGTCTGTGGCAACAATTGGTGATCAGCGGTCATTTCACAGCCCTTGAACTGTGGAACGCCATCAGCACGCAACCCGCCCGTTGCCTCGGGCAAGCGCCGCCCCGCTGTGCTGTGGGTGCTGCCGCTGAACTGACCTTATTTGATCCGCAGCGGGTTTGGACTGCCGATGCCCAAGGATTGCGATCGCTCAGCACCAACAGTCCTCTGTTTGAGCAGCAAATTGTCGGGCAAGTTGTAACAACGTATTCACAACATCACAACCAAATCGTTTAAAGTTTGCTTTAATTAACGAAAATTTGACCCATTGATTGTCATTAACCGTAACCCCGTAGTAATACCCCATGATTCAACGTCGTCGATTTTTAATTACCCTCACCTGCTGTGCATCACTGATTTTGGGTCTTGGCGCAGGGTGTAGCTCCACTCCCTCGGAAACCGATAGCGCCAGCGAAGACAGTGCTGCGGATAGAACCCTAGTGATGGCCACCTCTGCCGACTATCCCCCCTACGAATTCTATGAAACCGCCCGCGGTGAGGGTGAACCCATTGGGTTTGACATTGACATTGCCAATGCGATCGCTGAAAAACTAGGGTACGAGATTGAAATCAGTGATATGGATTTCAACGGCATTATTCCCGCCCTCCAATCGGGCCGCGCTGATTTTGCCATGGCCGGCATGACCCCCACCGAAGAGCGTAAAGAAAACGTATCATTCTCGGAAATCTATTACGATGCCAAAAACACAATTGTTTCTGCCAAAGGTGCGGGCTTTAAAACCTACGATGATTTAGAAGGAAAAACTGTCGGAACACAACTCGGATCGATTCAAGAAGAAGAAGCAAAGTCTAAGGTTGAAGAAGGCGCGAAATTTACCATTGAATCGCGGAACAAAATTAGTGAATTGATTCAGGAAATCAAAGCCGGTCGGATCGATGCTGCAATCATTGAAAACACCGTCGCCAAAGGATATATCAACGCCAATGAGGATTTAGAATTCACTGAGATTGAATCCGATGGTGAATCAGGTTCTGCGATCGCCTTCCCCAAAGATTCCCCCCTCGTCGAAGAATTTGATGCCGCCCTCACCGAACTAAAAGACAGTGGCGAACTCGATAAATTAATCAAAAAATGGTTTGAAGACTATTACAACGAGCAAGCTGCTGAAGAATAAGGGTAAAAGGGTGACACGCCTGACAGCCTATTTCATCTGCTGCGATCGTCGGCATGTTTAACAAGCCCATTGAAAATTAATCTGAGCAAAAAGCCTGGTTGACTGACAAAATTAGCCAGATCCCGGAAAGCCCTCACCCTAGCCCTCTCCCTAGGGGAGAGGGAACTGGAAAAATGGATCGGCTCCCCTCGCCCTCTGGGAGAGGGGTTGGGGGTGAGGGCTATCAAGCCATCTTAATTTTCTCAAATTATGACTTCAATTCAGCCGTTAAACATCATCAGACCACAGAGTACTAGAAAATCAAGATCCTCACCCGATCTTGATTTTCATACGTTCAACAGTGCATCTTGTTCCATTCATCCCCTCAGCCCATAACCGCAATGAATTCCCTGAGCCTTGACTTTGAAAGCATTACACCCTCAATTCCGTTTATTTTAGGGGGCATTGCTGTCACCTTACAATTCACAGCATTATCTGCCGTTATTGGTTTTATTTTCGGGGTATTACTCTCCTTTTGTAAGATTTCCAGTTTTAAACCGCTGTATTGGTTTGGGATGGCCTACACGTCTGTTTTTCGGGGTACACCCTTACTGGTTACGCTATCTTTGATTTACTTTGCAACGCCTCAACTGACGGGGTATGACATTTCCGGATTTCAAGCCGGGATCATCACCTTTTCCCTCAACTCTGCGGCCTATATTTCGGAAGTGATTCGGGCGGGAATTTTAGCCGTCGATCGCGGTCAAACCGAAGCAGCGCAGTCTTTAGGGGTTCGCTATCAACCGATGATGTTAGATATTATTCTGCCCCAAGCGATTAAAAATATCTTGCCAGCCTTGGTGAATGAAAGTATCGCCCTCTTGAAAGATTCCACCTTAGTATCGACCATCGGCGCACAGGATTTACTCCGCCGGGCGCAAATTGTCGGGGCGGAAAAATACGTTTACTTTGAACCGTTATTAATTGTGACGGTGATTTATTACGCCATGGTGATGATCCTGACGGTCACCTCAACATTCCTAGAACAACGCCTGCGTAAGAGTAGCTAATTCCCAGTTTAAACGCCTTAGTCCATTCACCCTTAGAAGTCTGAGAAACCATGCAAGATTTAGTCAAACAACCGAAGCCCGTTGCTGTTAAAATTGACCGTCTTTATAAGTCGTTTGGCGAGTTGAAAGTGCTGCGGGATATTACGACAGAGATTTATCAGGGGGAAGTGGTGGCGATGATTGGCCCCTCTGGTTCGGGAAAATCAACCTTTTTGCGGTGTTTAAATCTCCTGGAAATGCCTACATCAGGCACGATTATGATTCAAGGGGTGGAAATGACAGACCCAAAAACTGATGTGATGGCGATGCGGCAGCATGTGGGGATGGTGTTTCAACATTTCCATTTGTTTCCCCATATGACGGTGCTGAAAAATATTATGTATGCCCCGATTAAGGTGAAGAAAATGCCCGAAGCGGAGGCGGAAAATAAGGCGCGGGATCTGCTAGCGCGGGTGGGGTTAGCAGAAAAGGCGAATGTGTATCCGTCGAAGCTTTCCGGGGGACAAAAACAACGGATTGCGATCGCTCGCGCCCTGGCCATGGAGCCGCAATTGATGCTCTTTGATGAACCGACCTCGGCCCTTGACCCGGAAATGGTGAAAGAGGTGCTTGATGTGATGAAGGTGGTGTCAGAATCGGGGATGACGATGGCAGTGGTGACCCATGAGATGGGGTTTGCGCGGGAAGTGGCCGATCGCATCTTTTTCCTCGATGGGGGACGCATTGCCGAAGAAGCGACCCCGGATGAGTTTTTTAAGCAGCCGAAAAGCGATCGCGCCCAGCAATTTCTCGCCAAAATGCTTTAATCAATCAAAATATCATCGGCATTATCGTCCGTATCCCATTCAAGATTGGGCATGGTTAAAAAGGCATGGCGTAAGGATTCTTCCCACAGTTTGCGCATCTTCGCTAGGTAGGGCGAACCGAGGCGCAATTGCAACCGATGCCGAACGGTAAAGGTATCCCGTTCGTACATAATCAAATTAATCGGCGGGCCTACGGATAGATTGGATTTCATCGTGGAATCGATGGATAACAAGGCACATTTTGCCACCGCATCAAGATCGGTTTCAAAGCGGAGAGTACGGTCTAAAATGGGCTTGCCATATTTGGTTTCGCCGATTTGTAAAAACGGGGTTTCGGGGGTGGCTTGAATGCAATTCCCCTGAGCATAGACGAGATAGAGTTGCTGTTCTTCACCTTTGACTTGACCACCGACGAGAAAATTACATTGAAAATCAATGCCATCCCGTTCGAGCCAGGCGCGATCGCGGTCTTGCACTTGGCGAATTTTATCCCCTACATAGCAGGCGGTGTCATAAAGGGTGCTTTGGGTATGAAGATTGATCTTATGCTCCTCTTTGATTTCCCGTTTAATGATGGTCAAAATACTTTGGGTAACGGCTAAGTTTCCCGAAGTGCAGAGAATGACAGCGCGTTCACCCGGTAAGGAAAAGTCGAAGAGTTTGCGATAGGCGGAAATATAATCAACGCCCGCGTTGGTGCGAGAATCCGCAGCAATGACTAACCCAGAGCGGTTAATCACGCCTAAACAATAGGTCATAACAGGCTGAGATGAAGAACGATAAGCCTTTGTGATTTTAGCGTGAGTTGGGGGCTGTGCTTAGGGGGTGAGGGATTGACCACAGGCGCGACAGAAGCGATCGCCCGCTTGACTTTTGTGACCGCATTGGGGGCAAAATTGCGCGGCTTGGGATGCGGGAGACCCAGGGGAGGGGGTGGCGTTGTCCATGCGCAGTTCCATATTGCCCATTTTCATCTGCATTGGGTTCATCGTCATATTGCCCATGATCATGGGCTGCATGGGTTGCATGGGTTGCATGGGTTGCATGGGTTGCATGGGTTCCATAGGTTCCATCGGGGCAGGATCGGCGCGGCGTTGGAGGGGAATCACGTCCGCATTGGGCAAGGGGGGCAAACGGTCGAGGGAGGCGATCGCTTGCCCCTGGAGGTGCAAAATTAACGGGGTGTCGCCTTCAATGCGGAGGATGACGCGATCGCCGTCGCGCCACAGGGTCGGGGGCGTTAACCAAGGCCCTGTGGTGTAGCTGGAGGATTGGGCCTGTTGTTGGCCGCTGTAACTGGTGGTCAGAGTGATCATGGTGAGGCGATCGCGGTTGACGAGTTCAAGCTCTTGATGCGGAGTCAGACGAACAAAGTAGGCCATAGTGACACAGGAAGTTAACCGGGGTTCCTCTTCAGCGTATCGATTTTTGGGGTCCACTGGATGGGGTGGGGTGCGATCGACGGTGGAGGGTTCGGGGGGCGATCGCCACGGATTGATGGGCTGTTTGGGCAAATGGTGACAATGGGAGCCGATGAAACCGATGGCGATCGTGTAAATTCTTAAAGAAAGGTTTCAAAAACGTTTTATAACTTATGGATTACACGCTTTGGCCCGGCCAATCCTATCCGCTGGGTGCAACATGGGACGGTGCAGGTACGAACTTCGCACTGTTTAGTGAGCATGCCACAGGAGTGGATCTCTGTCTCTTTGATGAACAGGATCATGAAACCCGCATTCCTCTCGTCGAACAAAATCACTTTGTGTGGCATGGCTATCTTCCCGATGTGGGGCCCGGTCAACGCTATGCCTATCGGGTTTATGGCAGCTTTCTCCCCACCCAGGGCCATCGCTTCAATGTCAATAAGTTGTTAATTGACCCTTACGCCCAAGCGATCGCCGGCGACATCATCCACGACGAAGCGATCTACAGTTATCCCTGGCATACCGACGACGAAGACCTCGGCTTCAATGACCTCGACAGTGCCCCCTACATCCCCAAATGCGTCGTTGTTGACCAGGAATTTGACTGGGAGGGCGATCGCCTCCTCCGCACCCCCGCCCACGAATCAGTCATTTACGAAATCCACGTCAAAGGCTTCACCAAAACTCACCCCGACATCCCCCCCGCCCTGCGCGGAACCTACGCCGGACTCGCCCACCCCGCCGCGATCGCCTATCTCAAATCCCTCGGCATCACCGCCGTCGAACTGCTCCCCATCCATCACATCTACATCAACCAAGGCCACCTCGTGGGGAAAGACCTCCACAATTATTGGGGCTACGACAACATCAACTACTTCGCCCCCTACTCCGGCTACAGTGCCAGCGGCAGCGCCGGGGAACAGGTCAAAGAATTCAAAGCCATGGTGAAGGCCCTCCACGCCGCCGGCCTCGAAGTCATCCTTGACGTGGTCTATAACCACACCGGCGAAGGCAACCACATGGGGCCCACCCTCTCCCTGCGCGGCATCGATAACCTGTCCTACTACCGCACCCTCGAAGACGACCCCCGCTATTACATGGACTTCACCGGCTGCGGCAACTCCCTCAACGTGTGCCATCCCCAGGTGTTGAAACTAATCACCGACAGTCTTCGCTATTGGGTGGAAGAAATGCACGTTGACGGCTTCCGCTTTGACCTCGCCTCGGCCCTGGCGCGGGAACTCTACGATGTAAATAATCTCTCGGCATTCTTTAACATCATTCACCAAGACCCGGTACTCTCCACCGTGAAGCTGATCGCCGAACCCTGGGACATTGGCGAGGGTGGCTATCAGGTGGGCAACTTCCCGCTGCTCTGGTCAGAATGGAATGGGAAATATCGCGACACGATGCGGGACTTTTGGATCGGGATGGAAAGCAGCGTCGGAGAGTTCGCGTTTCGGTTGACGGGTAGTTCCGATCTTTACGAACTGAGTGGCCGCAAACCCAGTGCGAGCATCAACTTTATCACCGCCCACGATGGCTTTACCCTCAATGACTTGGTGAGCTACAACGAGAAGCACAATGAGGATAATGGCGAAGAGAATCGGGACGGAGATGACCATAACCGTTCTTGGAATTGCGGGGCGGAAGGGCCGACGGATGACCCGGAAATTTTAGACCTGCGGGAACGGCAGCGGCGCAATCTCCTCGTTACCTTGATGTTGTCCCAAGGGGTTCCGATGCTCTTGGGGGGGGATGAATTGGGCCGTACCCAAGGGGGTAATAATAATGCCTATTGCCAAGATAATGAGATTTCTTGGTTTGATTGGTCGCTGACTCAGGGGAATCAAGATCTGCTGGAGTTTACGAAAACCCTGATTGCGTTTCACCATGATAATCCGGTGTTTCAACGCCGTCAGTGGTTCCAAGGGCGGGCGATCCATGGTTCGGGTGTCCGGGATATTGGCTGGTTTAACCCCGATGGCCTGGAGATGACCGATGAGCAATGGACGCATGGCTATATCAAGACGTTGGCGATTTTCCTGAATGGGGAAGAACTGGGCAAGGTGAATGAGCAGGGCGATCGCATCATCGGGGATAGTTTTTTCCTGTTGCTCAATGCCCACCATGAGCCGCTCAACTTTGCGATTCCTGAAATGCTTCAACCGTGGCAATGGCAGGTGGTGATTGATACCACTCAACCGCAGTTTTTGACGGCGGGCACGATCTACCAACATGATGATGAAATCGAGTTGACAGATCGCTCCCTCCTGCTCTTACGGCGGGGTGAATCCGTACCGCCCCAGCCGCCGAAACCCCAGCAAAGTGCGATCGCACCTTCCCCCAAACTGTCCAAGTAACGCCCCAGGGCCAGGCATGACGAAATGAGACAAGGGGTTTAAAGCCCCTTGCCCCGCCCTAGTGCCATGACACAGCCAAAATGATATTTCATTGTAGTGTCGTGGCACAGCCAAAATGATATTTTATTGTAGGGTGGGTTAGGCGGCTTAAACTCCTGTTATCAATGCAATTCAGCGATCCGCCGTAACCCACCAATTAGCGTGTGCCGTAACAGTAGGGTGGGTTAGGCGGCTTAAACTCCCGCTATCAATGCAATTCAGCGATCCGCCGTAACCCACCGATCAACGTGTGTCACGCCCCTAGGACTCCTCGCGCCGCCGATACTCCTCGGGCAGTTCAATAAAGACCCGCTCCCCTTCCTCTAAACCACTGATAATCTGCGTTTGATCATCTAGGCTACTGCCGAGGGTCACCGGGCGAAATTCCGGTTTATTGTTCGCATCGGGAACCATCACCCCCGTTTCCCCATCCTCGGTGACGATCGCCACCGTTGGCACTACCACCGTCCGCGCCAACTGCTCACCGAGGAACGTCAAATCCACATTCATCCCCGGTAACAGAGCCTCGATCGCCTTCGGTTCCAACAAAATCCGCACCTCAAAAGAGGTGACATTTTGCTCAACGATCGCTTCCGGGGCAATCAACCGCACCCGACCCCGAAACGACTCCTCCGGATAAGCATCGGCAATCAGGTCGACAAATTGGCCCGGCTCCAGGTCGGGAATATCAATTTCCGGGACTTTCGCCACCACTTCTAGCCCTTCCGCAAGGGCGAGGATCGAAGTGGCCGACGAGGAAGCCGACGCAGAACCGGAGGTGGTGGGGGTCACAAACGCGCCCGGTGTGGCGAAGCGTTGGGTGATGATGCCCTCAAAAGGGGCGGTGATCAAGGTGTTTTCAAACTGGACGCGCACTTCTTCCACGGCAGCGCGGGAGGCTTCCACGGCGGCCTGTTGGCCGGCGATTTCCGCTTGGCTGCTGCGTTCGGCTTGGGCGAGGGCGGCTTGGGCTTCGGCGAAGCTGGCTTCGAGTTCTTGAATTTCAGGGCGGGCGGTTTGGGCTTCGCGGCGCAGGGCTTCTTCGGCTTGGCGCACATCGGCTTGGGCCCGGCGCAGGTCAACGAGGGCATCATCGTAGGCATTGTTGGAAATTGCCCCTTGTTCAGTGGGGAGAGTGTAGCGTTCAACGCGGGCCTGGGCGCGATCGCGCCGCTCCAGCGCCGCCTGCACCTCTGCCTTTGCTTGTTCAAATTCCGTCGGGACGCGGGCCCGCGCCGCCTCAAGGCGAGCTTGGGCTGCGATCGCCCGCGCCCGCGCCTGTTGGATCGCCGTCGGAGCGCGTAATTCCGCCTCCCGCAAATTCGCCACCGCCTGTTTAAACCGGGCTTCGGCTTGGGCTCCCTGGGTGAAAATGGCCTCATTATCCATCACCGCCAAACGTTGCCCTTGTTCGACCCGCATCCCCTGATCGACCAGTAACTGCTTCAGTTCTCCGGCTTGGTTCGGGCTAATATTGACGCTCCGAATCGGCACGACCGTACCACTGGCGGACACCTGTTGGCGGAGGGATTGGGACTCAGCCAGCACGGTATATTCTTCCAGGAAGGTGGCAGCAGGGCCGAGCATCGCGTTGTAGGTAGACACGCCGATCAACAGAATGCCACCACCCGCCACGCCAACAATCCAGGGTAATGGGTTTCGGGGGTTAAGAAAGGAGGGCAAGGCCATAGCAGGTAATTACTGAGAACACATTAAAAATTACGGACAGAGAAAATCACAATGGCGGCAAACATTTTCAACAATACTCGTCAATCCTCCCGTTTCGATTAGATTATCTTAATGTGCAAAGAAGACTCCTACTATAAAGCGAGTCCGAGTAGAGTGACCGAAGGTAACGGCGGACGTGCCTTTTAGTGGCGAGATGAATTTGCACTAACAAACAAATCGAGCGACAGCGAGTCCTTTAATTGAATTTTTGCCATTTTGTATGATAGTTTGATATACTCTCTCTTGGGAAGGATTAGAACTTAAAACTTAAAATACAGTCGGTAGCTGAAAAGTTTGGCTGTATCGTTTTAGAAGTCAACCCTAAATATACAGCCCAAACTTGCCCGAATTGTAGTCATGTTGACTCCGCTAGTCGGAATCCAGAAAAGTTTGTTTGGACTCATTGCGGATTCATTGTAGATTCAGACAATCAGGCAAGTGTCAATATTGGCATAAAAGGACTTGAACTCCTTGGAATTAGTCCGTCCAAGCTACTGGTGGATAATCAGAAAGTTACGGCTAAATCTGAATTAACAGATTTGAGAAATCAGGATAAATCAATGGCGTTAGTCGTTGAGCCTAGCAACCCTCTGCA
>NZ_JAQMTY010000191.1 GCF_028330765.1 Spirulina subsalsa CS-330
AGGATAAATCAATGGCGTTAGTCGTTGAGCCTAGCAACCCTCTGCAACTCTCGTTGTTTGAGTGGATAAATGGTCAGGTAACTGGCTGTTCAGAATCTCCCACTATAGCCCGTAGGGTTTAGTGGGGGAGTATGTCAATGAAACAGCGATCGCCCCATCCTAAACCCCACACCCTACCCTTCTCCCGATGGGAGAAGGGTAGGGTGTGAGCCGATACAACCGATTAAACGGTTTCCGGTTCGGGGGCGGGCGACCCAAACAACGTATCGGTAAACTTCACATACCAGGCGGCGGCTTGGACTTGGATGATGTAGCCCATGGCGATAATCAGGGCAATTTCGGAACCATCTTCCGGGCCAAAAACAGTAATCGCGATCGCTAAGGCAATGGATAGATTCCGCATCACCGTACCGTAGACGAGGGCGATCGCATCGCCGCGATCAAAGAATGTTTTGCCCACAATTGTACTCAGGGTAAAATTCACCCCATAAATAATCGCCAAAGGCACAAAATACCCCACCAACGCCGCTGGATTATTTACAATCGCCGTCGCTTTCAACGCCAACGCCACAAACACAATGCCCAAAACTCCAACACTGGAAAACACCGGGAATTTTTTCTTGAGGTCTTTTTGATAGCGTTTTTCACCCCATGCCCGGATAATCGCCACCCGCGTCACCACCCCTAACAGCATCGGTAAAAAAACAATCGTCACAATTTGCTTAAACACATCAGCTAACGGAATTTCGACCACCGTTCCCATCAGCCACTTTGCATAAAATGGAGTAGCCAACGAGCCAATAATCAGTCCAATTACCGTCATTTGCACCGCTGCATTGAGATTTCCTTTCGCAAATCCTGTCCAAGAAATCGTCATGCCACTGGTGGGCAACAGCGACGTTAACAACAAGCCCAAGGCCACCAACGGTTGATCCGCAAAAAAGAGTTTCCCTAAGCCAAATGCCAAAAAGGGAATAATCGCAAAATTAATCAGTTGAGTTACCAATTGCAGCCGTACATTTCCCCCCATGAACACCTTCGCCACTTGCAGGTTAATCATCATCGGATAAACCATCAAAAAGGTGAGGGGAATAATCGTTGCTCGCAGAAACATCGGGTCAGTCACACTACCGAAAATTAGCCCTAAAACCATCACGGCGGGAATTGACCACACTAAATTTTTTTGTAACGATTCAAAAAATTTCCACATCATACGGAATTTCGTTCATTTAATCAATAAAGGTTTCTAGCACCCTTCTCCCGCTGGGAGAAGGGCAGGGGATGAGGGCAGCCATGTTAAGCGGGGACGGGTTCGGCGACGGGGAGGCGATCGATCACGTCGCGCATCATGGTGCTGGCTTCGAGGGCGATTTCTTTGGCGGCGGGGCTGTGAACCATCAAGAACATCATGAGGGGATCAATGGCGGAGACTTCGACGCGGCCATCGTCATGTTCTTGCACCACGACATTGCAGGGATAGAGCACGCCGGCTTTGTCGTCGGTTTCGAGCATCCGATGGGCAATGCCGGGATGGCACGCGCCGAGGATTTGGTAGCGACGGAAATTCACGTCTAATTTTTTCTTCAATGCCCCTTGGACATTAATTTCGGTGAGCACGCCCATCCCGGCTTCTTTCAGGGACTCGGTGACGGCGGCGCTGGCATCGTCAAAGCTGAGGGGAACAATCTTGCTGAAGTGATACATGGTGTTTGGTCTGTAACGTTTTATTTCTGACATGCTAATGCTACCATATTACTATGCAGTTAAGTAATTAATCATAAAATAATTATGGCTACAGTAGTTGTCATTGGGGCAGGTCTAGGTGGTTTACCGACGGCCTATGAGTTGCGGCATTATTTATCGGCGGGACATCGGGTGGTGTTGGTGTCGCAGGAACCGAATTTTACGTTTATTCCGGGGTTGATTCGGGTGGCGTTAGATTTGAACCCGCTGGAGCATGTGCAGTTGAATTTAACGAAGTTGGCCCAGCGGCATCGCTTGGAACTGGTGCAGAGTGGGGTGGTGGCGCTTGACCCGACGCAGCAGCGGCTGACTTTTGCGAATGGGGAGACGTTGAACTATGACTATTTAGCGATCGCCACTGGGGCCTCCCTCAATCTCGCCGCCATTCCGGGTCTTGGCCCCCACGGCGGCTATACCCATTCGGTTTGTACGCCAGATCATGCTGTGGCGGCGAGGACGGCATGGCGAGAATTTTTAGAGCATCCGGGGCCGTTGGTGGTGGGGGCTGCGCCAGGGGCGGGCTGTTTTGGCCCGGCCTATGAGTTTATGTTGATGGCGGATTGGGAACTACGCCGCCGGGGTCTGCGCGATCGCGCCCCGATCACCTACATCACCCCTGAACCCTACGTGGGTCATTTGGGGGTATCGGGGATCAAAAATGCCGAGCGGCTCACCGCTGAATTGATGAAAAAACGCGGTATCCACTCGATCACCAATGCCGAAATCACCCGCATCGAACCCAACACGATCCACACCGCCGACGGCCAGAGTTTCCCCTTTGCCTACTCCATGATTCTGCCCTCATTCCTGGGCGCATCCTTCATCCGCAACACCCCCCACCTCGGCAACGCCAAGGGTTTTATCTCGACCCATGCCGACGGTCGCCATCGCACCTTCTCGAATATCTATGCGCTGGGGGTCGCCGTGGAACTCAAACAACCGGATCAAACCCCTGTCCCCATTGGCCTGCCGAAAAGTGGCGAAATGACGGAGGCCATGGGCTTGGCGGTGGCCCACAATATCGCCGTGGAACTGGGGGAATTAAACGCCCCCATCACCACGCCCACCCTAGAGGCCCTTTGTTTTGCTGAGTTTGGCGATACGGGGATCGCCTATATGGCGGTGCCGGTGCTGGGCCATCCGAACCCGCAGGATCGCCGCTTTTCTGTGGCGATGCAGGGGCCCTGGGTCAATTGGACGAAAGCGGCGTTTGAGGCCTATTTCATCAAGAAAATGGAATGGGGCTTAGGTGTGCCGTGGTTTGAGCGCTTGGGGTTGAAGACGTTGTTCGGGGTGGAGTTGACGCGATCGCTCCCCAACTCCCCCCAAGCGAGTCAGGTGTGAGCCAACTGGGGCGATCGTGCCGGTCGTGCGATCGCCCAGTTGCGAGTCTGGAACTGATTGTACGAATCTGAAACTGATCATCAGTGAGCCAGAGGCTCACAGTACCCTGCCTGGAATCATCTGTAGTGCAAGCTTCTAGCTCGTTGCCCGGACTGAGAGGAGAAATCAAGCCACAGGCTCGATCAAGACGAGCAACTTGTATATCAGCAGTAGCCAGCTCAAGGGACGGCAACATTCGGGGTGAGGTGTTGGAGATAGTCGAGGGTTTCTTGGGCTTCGGCTTCGTCGATGATGCTGAGGGCAAAGCCAACGTGAACTAGGACATATTGCCCCACTTCCACCTCTGGGACATAGGCGAGGCTGACCTCTTTGACCACACCTCCAAAACTAATTTTGCCCAGACGTAGCAACGGATCCTCACCCGTCATGCTGATTACTTGGCCGGGAATTGCGAGACACATAAGCGGTTATGGGTAAGGGTGGATGGACGAAATTGAGAGGTTAGGACGGGGATTCAGGCGGTTGTTGAGCCGTTCAGCGCCAGGTACGCCGCCACTAGTTGACCCACGGCGATGCTGCCATCATGGGGGGGGAGTTGGTGGGGGATGTGGGGGCGAAACCCTCGGTGCTGGAGTTGGGTGATCGCACCTTCGACGAGATACCGATTCTGAAAACAGCCCCCGGTTAACACCACATCTCTGATCTCTAGTTCTGCCGCACTGGTGACGATTACGTCAATTAAAGTATTGTGAAATTTTGCCGCCATGCGCTCCACCCCTTGCCCTGCGTCGCGATCGCGCCACATCGCAGCAATCAACGGCCGCCAATCAAACCCCACCGCCCCAGAGTCCAGGGTTAAACGTCCCCACGGGTAGCGATCGCTCGTTTCAACCTTGTGGGCGGCAAACTCCAGCAACATTGCCCCTTGCCCCTCAAAGGTAGCGCGATCGCACAGCCCCAACATTGCCGCCACCCCATCAAACAACCGCCCCACACTGGATGTTAGCGGCGTATTCACCCCCTGGCGCACCCCCTGAAGCAAAAGCGCCTGGGTGGAGGGCGTAAACCCAGGACAAGGCGGGCAAGCCTCTCGCCATAATGCCCATAGCAACCCCAAGGCACTGCGGCGCGGTTCACGGGCGGCCACATCGCCCCCCGGCAACGGAAACGGCAGCCAATGCCCCCAACGTTGCCACCCTGCCCCATCAACCCGCAACAGTTCCCCGCCCCAAATCGTGCCATCTTCCCCGTAACCCGTGCCATCCCACGCCACCCCCAGCACGGGACGATCCCACAGTTGCGCGGCGGCAATGGCGGCTAAAACATGGGCATGGTGATGTTGCACCTGTTGCAGGGGGAGGTTGCATTGGGTGGCGTATTGGCTGGAAAGATAGTCGGGATGGCGATCGCAGACAATCCGTTCCGGTGTTGTCCCATAGAGAGATTCGAGGCTGGTAATCGTCTGTTCAAAGGCATCTAACGCCTCCGTATTACTCAGGTCGCCAATATGTTGGCTGAGGATGATCTGACGATTGACGGTGAGGGCGATCGTGTTTTTTTGATGCGCACCCACGGCTAAGGTGGGGGGCATCCCTTGGGGCAACGGGGCAACGGGTAAGGGGGCATAGCCACGCGATCGCCGCACCATCACCACCTGTCCGGCCATCACCCGGACGATCGAATCATCCACGGGCCGCACAATGGGCCGATTATGCACCAAAAACAGATCCGCAATCCCCGCCAATCGTTCCAAGGCCGCCTGTTCATCAATGCAAATCGGTTCATCAGCGCGGTTGCCGCTCGTGGCCACAACGGGATGTTGATACTGGGCCAAAATGAGATGGTGCAGGGGAGTATAGGGCAACATCACGCCCAGGGTGGGGTTGTGGGGGGCAACGTTGGGCGCGATCGCTGCCTCGGAACGGCGCGACAGAATTACAATCGGGGCTTGGGGGGACTGTAACAAGGCCCATTCTTGGGGGGAAACGTAACAATCCTGCCCAAGACGTGCCCCCACGGGATACATCAGGGCAAAGGGTTTATCGGGGCGTTGCTTGCGTTGCCGGAGTTTTGCCACGGTGCTGGCTTGCTCCGCCGCAGCGAGGAGATGAAACCCCCCCAATCCTTTCACAGCAATGATTTTACCCTCTGCAATTTTGGCAACAACCGCCGCAATTGCCGCCGACCCTTGGGCCACAGGATGCCCTGATCGATCCCAGAGTGCCACGGTGGGGCCACAGATGGGGCAGGCGTTGGGCTGGGCATGGAAACGGCGATCGCCGGGATCATCATATTCCTGCTGACAGGCTGGGCAGAGTTTGAACCCGGCCATGGTCGTGTTGGGGCGATCGTAGGGGAGGGCGTTGATGATCGTGTAGCGGGGGCCGCAGTGGGTGCAGTTGGTGAAGGGGTAGTGGTAGCGCCGATTTTGGGGGTCGAGGAGGTCAGCGACACAGGCGGAACAGGTGGCCAAGTCGGGTAAAACCAGGGTTGTTTTTGGGCCGGTGGTGGTGCTGTGGCGGATCTCAAACTGGGGGTCGCCTTGGGGGGGGAGGGTGGTCGCTTCTAGGCTGTGGATGGC
>NZ_JAQMTY010000192.1 GCF_028330765.1 Spirulina subsalsa CS-330
ATGGCGTATCTGAAAATGTCTGTGGAGATGATGGGACGGGGGCTTTGCCTAGTTACCAATCTGTGAAGCAGAAACTCTTAGGTGTGAATCTAAGAATCCCCTGTTAGATTGCTTTAGCAATTAACGGGGGAGTATGTCAAGATTGAGATTCATCCCGCTTTCATCAGGGCATTGGTTGGATTGATCCACCCCTCGATTCTGCACAATATCGAGAGCGGCTCGTTCCACTGGTTTTGTCTTTCGTCACTCCCCATCAATAACCATGAAACTTCATCACTACGCATTACTGGCCGTGTTAGGTTTGTCCAGTCCCCTCATCGTTGCGGCGACCGTCCCCCCGATTGCGATCGCCCAAACCCTCCCCACCGGAGTCTTTCAAAACGAAAACTGGATCGTCACCCTCAACTACACTAACAACACCCTCACCTACTACGGCGAAAGCAAGCGCAACGGCAGCAACATCTACCTCAGCGGTGCATCCGTCGGCGGCGATCGCAATCGTCGCATCTACACCTGGCGTAACGGTGATGTGCGCTATCAAGTGGCCTGGCAACCCGCCCAAACTGACCTGATTCGCCTCCAGGTGTTTGATGGCCGAGGCCGCGAATTGGTCAATGAACTACTCGTCGAAGAGTATTAAGCGTTAACCCAAACGAGCAAAATATAATCGCGTTTTGGCAACAACAAGCTCTGTTCCCATGCCCAGTGTTGAGGCTTGGGCATCGTGGCTCAGGATTGATCGAGGTGATCGGCGAGGAGACTTTGGACAAAATTTTCCAGTTTTTCCGGGGGGCAACAGTCGAGCAAGGTGCGATAGGTTTCGTATAGTTTCGCCGCACTATCACCTAACAGCGGACTGAGGCCCCACACATCTTGCACCCAGTCTTCCGGGGCCGTTTCTTCAAAAATGAGGCGTTCTAGGATTTGCTGGGCTTCGTCTTTGGGGAGGGTCATGGTGGGCAAAAGGATGAAGGATGCGGTGGGGCAAGGGGCGGTGGGGCAAGGGGCAAGGGGCAAGGGGCTTAAGCCCCTTGTTCTGGTGTGGTTTTGGGGGATTGGAGGTCGGGGGGGAGGGTGAAGCCGTGGTGTGGATCGGCGGTGAGGGGGTAGACGGCGGTGACGGCATCGAGGTTGAGGGGGCCGTAGAGGTGGGGGAAAGTGCCATGATCCGGCACGGCTTCCCATTTCAATTCGGCATGGAGGCGATCGCGCTCAATCCTCAACAATACCAAATCCTCCTGACCGACAAAAAAACGATTCGCCGTCGCGATCGCCTGCTCTAGGGTGGAGGCATGGATGAAGCCCTCGGTGGCTAAGGAGGGCGGCCGATAGTCGCCCTGAGCTTGGGCGGCGTTCCAGGCCGTCCGGGGGGTGATGTGGAAAATCGGCGCGGGTTTCACCTACTGCACATCCCACCAGCCAAAGGCCGGGCCGATGAAGCGCACCGTAAACCAGCCTGTGGCCAATGCCCCGATGCCGATCCAGGCTCCACGTGTGGTGATTGCCATAAATTGTTCCGATTGGCGTTTGGTGATCGGAACCCAGGGTAAGATTCGCTGTTCTTGCCCGTACTTTTCGCCGAGGGATTCCTTGCGTCGTTTAGATTCGCCCATAGTTTTCCTGTGTCGTAGGTGAAGCATAGCTATGATATCAAACCCCTGGGCGGTGGTGGGATTACCAGGCGTTGCCGATCAGGGTGTAGGCGGCCCAATAGAAGGGGTGGGTAAAGGTTTGGCCGTTTTGGGTTTGGGTGAGGGTGACGGGGTCGAGGTCGATCGCACCGGCGCGGGTTTGGAGTTGGCGGTCAGCGATCGCCACCTGACCGCGCAACATGGCCAGTTGAGCCTGTTGGAGGGCCACCGCCTTGGTGGGTGCAGTTTGGAGGGCGTGATAAAACTCACCCATCACCCCCACGGTTCCCAAATCACTGATGTACCACAGGCTCGCCAGGGCCGATCGCGCCCCGGATTTGACGATTAACCCAGCAAACCCTAGCTCTGCTTCGGCGTTCCCCGCCGCCGTTTCGCAGGCACTGAGCACCACCAATTCCACGGGCGGGTCATCCCAGGCAAATCGCTCAATGTCGTCGAGTTCTAAGCGATCGCGAAAAAATTGAATGTAGGAATCTTGCGGCGTTCCGGCGTTGAAATCCGCGTGGGTGGCGAGATGGACAATGTCACAGTTACAGGCGCGACGCTCCCGCCGTAACCGTTTTTGGGTGAATTCGCTATTCAGAAAGGCGCGATCGCGCCAACGGGACGGAATATTCGCCAGTTCAGTTTCCACCCCCGGCAGTGGTGCTTGTTCCTGAAATTCCGAAGCCCCCATCGCGAGCACCGTCGCCTGATCGAGCCGATGGGCGGCAGTGTTCAGAAGATTAAACGCCGGAATTTGGGCGAGGCTGAATTGTTCAACGAGAAATTGCTGATTTGCCTGGTCGTACAACGCCGCAAAGGGAAACGATCGCAGCCCATTCCCCCCGCAAATCAACAGCAAATCAATCCCATCTCGGCGCAGCACATCAGCGATCGGGGCAATCATCCAATCATAAAGCCGACTCGCAGCACCCAAATAGCGATCAGAGTTCAGGTTACGGGGCTGCGACACTTCCCGCTGAAATTCCCGCATCGTTTGCATCAAGGCGTTGGCATTGGCGGCGGCAATGTCCCGACTGACGGCGAGGGTGTCGGGGGTGGTGAGGGCCAGATTCAAGGCATCGGGTTTCGACATTAACCACAACACCGCCCCCTTTTGTCCCGTGGCTTGCTCTAGTTCCGTCAGTTTGGCGGCAATCTCTTCCACTTGAATCTCAACCTCGCCCAGTTCAAGCCCCCAATACTCCGCGTATTCCCCGCTCCACTCCTGTTCCATGGCGGCGATCGCGTCAGCCACACTCGCGCTAGCCACACTCGCGTCAGCCACACTCGCGTCAGCCACACTCGCGTCAGCCACCCTCGCGTCAGCCACCCTCGCGTCAGCCTGCACCTGTCCTCGCGCTGGACTCCAAGCCACAACCCCCAAAAAAACCAACATGGCGCAACACAAACTTAAAGCCCAAGATCGCTTGATCATCATCACCATCAAAATTTCTCTCTGCCTGTTCTGTGACTGGGTGGGTACATTCCCGTTCTACCTCATCCCATTGAATTTTAGGAGATTCAGATCGCAATCTTGGCGGCTTGATGAACGGATTAGGTGCTCAATCCCCTGGGTGTGGGGATTCTCAACTTCACCATACAGTACGGATCGCAAGATGGCGTTCAGGCGATCGCACCCCCGATCCGTCTCCATTGCAGAGATACCCACAACCCCATACACGCCCCATCACATCGACGATCGCTGGCGACGCACCGCCGCACCAATGCCCAATCCCCCCAAGAGCATCACCCAGCCGCCCCGCGCCTCTGGCACCGATTGATGCAGTGCGGTCAGGGTCACATTGTCCACAAATTGTGTGGGGGTCGTCGCGGTGGTGAGATAGGGGCGGGTCAATTGGAAGCCCACGTCATACCATCCCTTGGTGAACACATCAAACCGAGCGGAGAGGCTGGCATATTTGACTAAGTCCGGGGAGATTGCCGAAAAGTCATGGCGGGCGATCGCCTCTCCATCAAACATTAATTCCAACAGCCCCCCCGAAGCATTACGGCGTTCGGACTGACTGGCCGCGTCCACCGTCAATTCAAACTGGCCCGCCTCTAGGTAAACCGACTGCGTCAGACTGCCGCCCCCAAATTGAGCTTCTTGGAAATTCACCTGTCCCACTCGAAACTGAGCCGCTAGGGAGGGAAACCCACTCCCCATCACATCAAATTCCGTAACATTCGGGAGGGGAATATTGCCAGGGTTAACGCCATGGGAGCCATTGGCTGTGGTTTGGATCGTCCAACCGCTGAGATCTCCTGTTTCAAATCCTCCATTGCTCAACATTGCAGCGTTGACATCCGCAATTCCTCCAATACCCAAACTCAGAATGCTCGCGCATGCGACTAGACATCCGTTCATACGACCTCATATTTGCGATTAAATAACAGTGTTTAATGCACCCATGCACCGCCACTTGTAGGGAAGCGGTACTGTCAAAACCCTATGTTTTTCACTTTAGCAACTTAATTCCGTAAATGTACGGATCAGTTCGGTAATTACGGAAGTTTTACACAATCTTCCTAAAAGCGCGATCGCGTTCATCAAAACTTTATATATTTTTGTCCGGAAAAAATATTAACGACTGACTTGATAGCCCTCACCCCCAACCCCTCTCCCAGAGAGCTACTGCTTATACACAAACTGCTCTTAACGATGTTCACCTTCTCTCGATCCCCCCTAGCCCCCCTTAAAAAGGGGGGAACGCAAAAAAGTCCCCCTTTTTAAGGGGGATTTAGGGGGATCAAACGCAGACGAGGCCAA
>NZ_JAQMTY010000193.1 GCF_028330765.1 Spirulina subsalsa CS-330
CCCCCCCCCCCCCCCCCCCCCCCCCCCCCCCCCCCCCCCCCCCCAGAAACCTAGTTCAGAAAAAAGAGACTTAACGCACCAAGTTGAGTAATTCTTGGGGTGACGCTAACAGATCGATCGCCACAAAAAAGATGTTGTTTTGGGAATCCAACAAAAACCGCCACGCCATATTCATACCCACACTGGCCCCAAACCAAGGCGTTTGCACTTTTCCGGTCACCTTAACCTGGGTATAGCCATTTTCTGCGGGTTCAGAAACGCCACGTTCCGGGAGCAATTGCAAGTTTTGGCATTCTTCCTTAAAAAAGCGCAAAATCGCATCGGTGCCAACAATCGGTTTTTGAAACGGAGGTTGCAGCGCCCCATCGGGCAAAAACAATTTAATATTGGCATCGAAGTCATTGGCGTTCATGTTGTCCATGTACATGAGCACAACTGAATTATCAATACCGTCAATTTTTACCCGTGTCCGCTGGGACATTTCCTTCGGCGGTGCGACGGGTTCAGTCACCGGAGTGTAGCTGCCGAGCTTGCTGGTGTCATAGCCCATATCCACCACGGTATTGCGTAATACGGTAATCTGCTGACCGGGATCTAAACTCCGAATCGTTTGGAGCACAGCGGAAGCATTGGCCGAAAGTTTATAGTCTTTGGGAATCGGAGCGACAATCCCTTGATCCATCCATTCGCCCAGACGATACCAAAACCCCAGTTTGATATTGGCTGACCAGATGGCATAGGTTCGACCGATCGGGGTATCGGCGCGATTTGTCAGGTCGCACATCACCTGAGTTTGTTCGAGGGTGGTCATCTGCCGAATTTCGTTTAAGGTCGATTCAGCAAACTGCATATTGGCCGCACCGGGAGCCGCGACGGTAATGCTTTTTCCCATTTCCAAATAGGCAAACCAAATTAAGGCTAATTGATCTTCTGCACTGAGTTGATTAAACCGCGCAATGGTGGCGGGAACCATATCCGCAGTGAGGGTATTCGGAAAGATTCCGCGAGCGGATTCAATGGTAAATGACATCGTTAAATACTCCTAGAAAAATGTGAGTGGATACTGAATTGAGTGAATTGAAGCCACAACGCGATCGCGCGGCTATCGCTTGCCCGAATTGATTCAGGAGCTAACACGATATTCAATTGTTAATCCACGCCCCAAGAATATGGGCAGGGTGAAGTGTATCGAGAGCTTAAGGGTTTTAGCGTCTATTAATGGTCTTGATTTGTTACTTCACCCTTGGATGATAACTTAAGAGCCATGTCCGAAAAGTGGTTTTTCCCACGTTAGGAACATGGAATTCTGCCGATGTTGCATCTGTAATTGATTATACCAGGGGGTGCTGGCTTCAGCCTGGAAACCGAAAAGAGGCTGGCAATTGCGATCGCCTGATCTGAGTCGTTTTGTTCTCGTGTTGAGGCTCAAGCGGGGAGACGTGCCGGTATTTTGAAGTGCCGAGGGGAGCGGGGTTAACGCACGGTGGGCAGGATGGCTGCGGGGGGTTGGTTGGCTTTGATGTCGATTTCGCGCAGGGGGACGAGGCCGGCATCTTGGAGGAGGAGTTGGGCTTCGTCGGTGCGGAGGAGGTCGGCAAAGGTTTCACCGATGGGGGCGCGGCGGTTGTCGCGGGGATAGATCAGGGCGATGGGGTAGGCGAGGGGGTATTGTTCGCCTCGAATGGCGGGGATGTTGGTTTTGTAGCTGCCTTTGTCATTGCAGAGGTCGGTGCTGGGGGTGATGGGGTTGCTGTCTTTGTCGAGGAGGGGGGAGACGGGAGCAGATAGGCCTTCAGTGAGGGCGAGGGGATAGACGGAACATTGACCAAAGATGCTACTGAGGCTGCCGAAGGCGATCGCACCAAGATCGCGTTCTTCAAAATCCTGGAGCACCGCGTTTAAGGTGCGGAAGGTGGAGAGGCGGGTGATGTCGGTGTTAATCGTGCTGGTGCGGGTGCGTTGGCTGGCGAGGCGGCGGAAGGTGTCGATGGAGTCTTGATCGCGGAGGATCTGGGTTTCAAAAATTTTCACAGCTTCTTCGTCGGCGGGAATGTAGAGCTTGACGGGCATATCGGGGCCGCCCAATTCATTCCAGTTGATGATTTCGCCGGTATAGAGGCGGCGCAGATCCTCTAGGGACAGTGCGCCGTTGAGTTGGGTGGGGAGGCTACGATCGCGCGTCTCATAACTAAACGCCACATAGACAGCGATCGCATCATAGGCCACCCGCGAAAACCACAAATCCGCCGGCAGGTCTTGAATCAGGCTACTAATCGCAAACTCAGCATCCTGTTGTTGCACTTGCCGGAGGGCCTCGCTGGCGGACGGTTGCGGTCGATAATCGAGTAAAAATCGATCAATCTCGACTAATGCTCCCTCCGCCTCATCCGTGGGGGGTGGGATTGCCGCCGTTGGATCGGGTTCTGCCGGGGCGGGGTCGTCTTCTGAGGGGGGATTGATGCGATCGGCGAGAAGTTCCCCTAAGCTTTTGCCCTTAACGATCAGGTTTTGCTGTTGCCAAATATAGGTCCAAATCCCAGGTTGCTCACCGGTAAAGATATATTCACCATTGGGAAACCCATCCACCTGCTCAATACAACAGACCACCGGCCGGGGCGGGGCTTCGGAGGTTTGCTGCCGTCGGAACCACCACACCAACAGCGCAATCAATGCCAACCCCAACACCCCACCGAGCATCCACCAGGCGATCGGGGGAATTTGGCGTTTGGGTTTGGGTTCGCTGCCTTCCCCTTCGGGCTTGATGGCGTGGGGCACATCATCGGGCAAGGTGATTTTCAACAGGGCCTGACGGGCCAAACTGGCCGATTCAAACGGCAGGGAATTTAACCCCAACAGCGACATGACAAAGTAACGGAAGGGTTGGGGCAAATTTGGCGGCCAATTGTCCCCAAAAGCGGGGTCGAGGGGTTGGCGGGTTTCGGGGTCAAATTGCCGACCGGCCATGAGATAGAAGGCCACATGACCTAAATCGCGCAGGTCGGTTTCCACCGAGGGTTCTTTGGGTTCGAGGAGGGGGGGTTCAAAGATGTTTTCCCAGAGGGCGGGGTCGCTGAGGTAGACGTAGAAGCCTTGGAAGGTGGGAACGATCAGGACGCTATCAATGGAGATGTTGCCGTGATGGATGCCGGGGTGGATGATGCCGGAGGGGAGGCGGTATTTTTGGCCGTGGAGGCCTTCGAGGGTTTGGAGAAGTTGGAGGAGGACGGTGCGCACTTGGGCGGCGGACATGGGCCCGGTGGCGGTGAGGTATTGGGTGAGGGTGGGGAAGGTGTCGAGGGTTCCGTCGGTGACGAGATAGGCGCGGTTTTCCCCTAGGGGGGCGATCGCATCACTGGGACTAACGACCCGTAAATCCTGATGGCGACCATCGGCGAGGTGAATGCCGGTCACTTGGTTGAAGCGATCGCGCCGCTTGACGACTTCTGGGGGAGTAAAGTAGCGATCGGGCAGGAGAAATTCTTTAATCACCACCGGTTGGCGATCGCTCAAATCAATGCCATGGTACAACCGCCCCCAGTTGCGCACTTTCAAAAAGGCTTCAAATTGATACTGCCCGCGCCGCCCCTGGAGCCGGGTTTCCGGGGGGATCAGGGTGGGAAAGGTGCAGCGCAGGCATTCCGTCGCGCCGGGATTTTCCACTAGGGTTTGGGCGGGCCATTCACAGGCGAAGGGGTTGCCGTGGACGCAGCGATAGGCGGAATAAAGGGGCGGCGGCGGCGCGATGATCTCAGCTTCGACAGCTTGGGCATCGGTCATCTGCTCGGCCAAGGTGGTGAGAATTTCTTGCTTGACTTCGGGGAATTCTGGCAACGGCAGCGAGATACTTTCGAGCACACTGGGCACGATCCAGCGGTAGCGGGGGGGCAGGAAACTAAAGGCACGATAGGACACTTGGGAAACGAGGATGTTGACGCGATCGCCCGCCCCCGACAGCTCCCGATTTTTAATCTCGTTTAAAATACTCATCCCGCCTTCCTGTTGTGCAATGGCCGCAGTATCCTCGATTTTGCCACAGGATCGAGAGACGGAGCGAAGATCAGCAGTATGGGGCGCAACGCTTGCGCCCCTACCGGCCTAATTTTGTAGGGGCGCAACGCTTGCGCCCGTAATCCCTGCACCCATGGCATTATTCTGGGGAGTTGATCAAACCGGGGTGATCGTCGGGGCGGGGGGCGGTGGTGTCCCAGTGGAAGCGGCGATCGCCCTCGGCAATGGGGCGATCGTTGATGCTGGCTTCGCGGCGACGCATCAGGCCCGCCTCGTCAAATTCCCAGTTTTCATTGCCGTAGGCCCGATACCATTGCCCCGCGTCGTCGTGCCATTCGTATTGAAACCGTACCGCGATCCGGTTGTCGCCAAAGGCCCACAGTTCCTTGACGAGGCGATAGTCTAATTCTTTGTCCCATTTACGGCGCAGAAATTCCCGAATCGCAGCGCGGCCTTGGAAAATTTCCGCCCGGTTGCGCCAAAAACTGGCTTCGGTGTAGGCGAGGGCGACCCGATCCACATCGCGGCTATTCCAGGCATTTTCGGCCATGCGTACCTTGGCGATCGCAATCTCACGGGTAAAGGGGGGGACGAGTTGAGCAGGGGTGAGGGTCATCGGTTGAAGTCCAAACAGGATAGAGAAAAAAAGGGACTGTCAGCGATCGCCAACAGTCAGACCAAATCAGGAGATTAAAATTGCAACGCGGCAAGCTACCACTTCTTATAGGGCAGGAACTTACCGCACATGATGATTTTGACGCGATCGCCCTTGGGGTCTTCTTCTTTTTCCACATCCAAGGTGAAATCGATCGCACTCATGATCCCATCGCCAAACTTCTCATGCACCACCGTTTTCAACGGCATGCCATACACCTGCATGATTTCATAGAGGCGATAAATCAGGGGATCAGTGGGAATCACCGGCTCCAACGAGCCTTTCAGCGGGCATTCCGTCAACGGTTCAATCAGCGACGCATCGGCCCCAATGGCTTCGACGATTTTCGTCGCCTCTTCCGTCGATGCACTGGCTTGGCGATAGACCACCGACGCGATCCACACCTCATCACAGCCCACCTTCGCTTCCAAATCCGCAAAGCTCAAGCCAGCGGCTTTCTTAGCAGCCAACAATTTTTCCGTCACGTCAGAAATTGCCATAATTCAAAAAAATCCTCTTCATAGGGTATTCACAACAGATCACGCAGGAACGTACCGCCTTAACGGCCCCGCACCCGCGCTTCTTCCACGGCACGAGTCTCGCGGAACAGATGGCTTTCCATCTCCGCCTTGAGATCGTGGTAAGCCGGATGTTGATCCAGGGTTTCCCGGTTACGGGGGCGGGGGAAAGGCACATCGAGAATTTCATCCACCCGTGCCGCTGGCCCCCGCGTCATCATGATGATCCGATCGGACAGGAGCAACGCTTCTTCAATACTGTGGGTAATCATGATCACCGTTTTGCGCTGCTGTTCCCAGATCCGTTCGATCTCATCTTGGAGAAAGCCCCGCGTCAGGGCATCGAGGGCCCCAAAGGGTTCATCCATCAAGAGCATTTGCGGGCTAATGGCTAGGGCGCGGGCAATGCCCACCCGTTGGCGCATCCCCCCGGAAATTTCGTGGGGGTGTTTCTTTTCCGCCCCCACGAGGCCCACCAGTTGGATATGTTCGGTAACGGTGCGTTGAATGTCGCGGGGCGATCGCTTCGGATACACCGTCTCCACCGCAAACCGGATATTCTCCTCCACCGTCATCCAAGGCATCAGGGCATAGTTTTGAAATACCATGCCGCGATCGGGCCCGGGCCCTTGGATCGGGCGATCGTTGAGCAAAATTTCGCCCTCGGTCGTTGAAGAAAGCCCCGCAATCATATTGAGTAACGTAGACTTGCCACAGCCCGACGGGCCGATAATCGTCACGAAGGTATTAGGTTCAATATCCAGACTGATATTCTCGATCGCCACAAAATCCTTTGAGGTTTTGCGAGACAGCTTGCTAAAAATATCCTTCTTGCCCGGAAACACCTTCGTAACATTGCGGATTGAAAGCTGGGCCGTCGGCGACCCGCCATCCATGGGTGTAACTTGATCAAGATTCAACGGCGTAGCACTCATGAGTTTCGACCAAATGTGACAAACTTTTCAGCAGCGGCAAACAGGCTATCAAGGAGCAAACCCACCAGCCCAATAATGAAAATCGCCACCAAAATATTGGGAATATAGAGGTTATTCCACTCATTCCAAATGAAATAGCCCAACCCCGTCCCCAGCAGCATTTCCGCCGCCACAATCACCAGCCAAGCAATCCCCATACTGATCCGCAAACCAGAGAGGATATTCGGCAAGGCCGCCGGAATAATCACCTTAAAGATCGTGCGCAGTCGTGACGCGCCCAGGGTTTCCGCCACCTCTAGGTATTCCTTATTGACATTCGCCACCCCAAAGGAGGTATTAATTAATGTCGGCCAAATGCTAGAGATGAAGATAATAAACACCCCGGTCTGCTCCGAATCCCGCAGGATATAGAGTCCAAGGGGCAGCCATGCCAGGGGAGAAATGGGTTTGAGCAGTTGAATGTAGGCGTTGAAGCCTTTATTAGCGACGGGGGAAATGCCAATCAAAATGCCGAGGGGAACCGCCACGAGGGAGGCAAGGAGATACCCGATCGCTACCCGCCGCAGACTAATCAACAGATTCCAACCAATGCCGAGATCATTGGGGCCATTGTTGAAAAATGGATTCGTGATCCACCACCAGAGTTCCTCGATGGTTTTGGTGGCCGTGGGGACTCCTTTGGTGAAGAGACCATTGCGAGCGCCAAGCTCCCAAAAGAGGAGAAAGACGATTAGCGATCCCACAAAGAGCAGGAAAGCGCGGACATTTTCGCTCAAGCCGGGTGAGTCTGACGGGTCTTTTTTTCGCGATCGGGATTTTGATTGACTGATTGCCATAACTGAAAATAAACCTCCGAAATTGAATGGATAAGCCTCCGCATCTAAACGCCGTACTCGTCGATTTGCTCCTGCACGTAGGTTTCCGGATCAGCGGGATCGAAGGTGTCAAACTTTAATTCTTCGATGCGGTAAATCTCGGACGGCGGTGATTGACCCAGTTCTTCGGCGAGTTCGCGGGCGAGGTCGGTTAAGAATACGTCAGTGCCCACGGTGTCGTAGCCAGTTTCGGGGATGATTTTGGGGGCGAGGTCGTCGCCTTGGAGATCCCAGCGCACCAGTTGCGAGGAAATCCAGTTGGCGAAGCTCTGCCAGGGGTAGGGGTCGAAGTCGATGCGATCGGGGATGTCGAGGGTGTTGCCGTTGCCGTCTTCAAATTTGCCGGTGAGGACGGCTTCGACGACTTCGACGGGTTGATTGAGGAAGGCGCGATCGGAAATCGCTGCGGCAATTTCGATGCGGTTGGCGGGGTCGCTGGCGTAACCGGCGGCTTCGATGATCGCTTTATTGAGGGCGCGGAAGGTGTTGGGGTTGGTTTCGATCCATTCGTCGCTGGCGGCAAAGGCACAGCAGGGATGACCGGGCCACAGTTCTTTCGTCAACATGTGGATGAAGCCGGCCCCTTCGTACACTGCCCGTTGGTTAAAGGGGTCGGGCATGAGGTAAGCGTCAATGTCCCCGGCGATCAGTTGGGCGATGCTGTCCGGTGGGGGAACGGGGCGAATTTGCACATCTACATCGGGATCGATGCCGCCGGTGGCCAGGTAGTAGCGCAGCAGCAGGTTGTGCATCGAGTAGGGGAACGGTACGCCGATGGTGAAGCCTTTGAAGTCGGCGGGGCCGTTGATGTTGCCTTTGTGGCGTTCGGCGATGGTGATTGCTTGGCCGTTGATGTTTTCGATGCTGGCGAGTTTCACTCCGAAGGCCGCTGAACCAAGGCCGAGGGTCATGGCGATGGGCATGGGGGCGAGCATGTGGTAGGCATCGAGTTCGCCGGCGATCGCAGAATCCCGCACCGCCCCCCAACTGGGCATTTTCACCACTTCGGCGTTAAACCCATACTTTTCATAAAATCCCAACGGTTCCGACATAATAATCGGCGTGGCGCAGGTAATGGGAATAAAGCCAATGCGCAGGTCGGTTTTTTCCAGATTACTGGTATCGACGGGTTCCGCATCATCCGCCGTCGGAGCATCGCTCGAACCGCCATCCCCGCAACTGGCGAGGCTCACCAATGCCGCCCCGATCGCCAGATTGCGCAGGAACTCGCGGCGGGTGGGTTGGCCATTGCGAATCGCATCGCCGAAGAATTGGCCCGCTTGGGGGCCAAAGGCAGCGGCGAAGGCATTATCTAACCCCCCGGCTTGGCGGCAGAGATCTAAAATCAGCTTCTCCCGCTTCGGGCTGCCGCGTCCCACTCGTTTGAGCAAGAGCGTCTTCCGGAGTGCGTGGGCATTCACCGTATCGGCGGCCCGGAGTTGATTTTCTTTATAAATCCCCATTTTGACCAGATCATCGACGAGTTCGACGGGATCTTGGGGCATAGTTTGCATAAATTCCCAGTGGTCCAAACTGGAATGTTGCTGTCCGCAAACGGTGCAAAGAGATTGCAAGTTAGACAGCGTTCCATAGCGCCCTGGAGAGCGCGTTAAATTTTGTAGTACGTTCTGTGCCGAATTCAAAACCATAGCGAATGTTCACCTACAACCAAAATTACCGAAAACTCAACAAACACGATCAGAATTGGCCATTAATATTGTTGGGTAATCTAACAGGAATTCTTGGTAAGGGCATTGGATTTTATTTGGAGAAAATTAGGATTTTCTTTGTGAATTCTTGATATTCTGGAAATTAAGGGTTTTGTGTTAAATGAGATACAGAATCTATTCTAATAACCTGCGTTAATGGATGTTCCCTCACCACTTTTAAGCCTAAGACTGTTATTAATAAGGCGCATCAACCCCTGACCGACCCATCCATTATTTAGGATTGCGATCGCGGGTGATTTGCTCCCCATTAGAGTCCTCCATTAATGGGTAATTTGTTGTCGCCAGCGGAGGGGAGAAAGGCCATGAGTCTGGCGAAATTGGCGTGTAAAGTAGCTGGCATCGGTATAGCCACAGGCATCGGCGATCTTACGAATCGATTGCGTTGTGGTGCGGAGTAGTTTGCAGGCTTGGGTCATGCGCCGCTCAATGATCCACTGTTTAACGGTGCGCCCGGTTTGTTTTTGGACGAGGTGGGTGAGATAGGCGGGGGAATAGCCCGCAGCTTGGGCGACATCTTCGAGGTGGATGGCTTGGCTGTAGTGGGCTTCGATGAATTGAAAGACGGATTGCAGTTGGGAATAGTCGGGGAAGATGGGGTCAGTGGCAAGGTCTGCGGGGCTGGGAAAGGGGTCGCGATAGGGCGAGGGCTGGGGCGATCGCCCGTAGAGTTTCACGAGGTCTGCTTGGCGTTTGAGGCGGGTGGCGATCGCCGCTAAAAATTGCTCCACGGTGCAGGGTTTCGTCAGGTAATCATCCGCCCCCAATTCCATGCCCTGGCGCAGATCAGCCATGGCCACTTTTGCCGTCAGGAAGATAAACGGAATAATCGCGGTATCCTGGCACGATCGCAGATTAGCTAACACCGCATAGCCATCCATATCCGGCATAATAATGTCACAGACAATCAAATCCGGCCGGCATTGGTGAGCCAGTTGAATCCCCTCGGCTCCATTACACGCACCATGGGCGGCAAAGCCTTCAAATTGTAAGGATTTGAGGAAAATATTTCGGGTTTGGGTTTCGTCTTCAATGACCAGGATTGTCTTCATTTTGATGTCAAGACATTCATGGGAGTATCGTACAAGGATGATTTGGAGCCAACGTGCATTGGCAGAGGTTCAAAACATCAAACTATCATCACCGATCAACCCTGAATACAAGGGATGGTTCACTATTGATGTTGAGTCCAGAGCAGTTCACGGCCGAAAACCGCCCCGAAACCGTCTTCTCAACTGAAAACCATGGCTACCCTTGACTATCCCTAGGCTGTCCTTGAAGGCAGGATTAAACTCTACTGAGCTAGGTGATTTTGAGACCGTGCGGTGATTCAGATTGTAGGGACGGCGATCGCAACATTGAGAATCTTCTTCCCATTTAAAGTACAAGTAAGACCGACAAAATGTAATGAATTATACTTTCTTAAATAAAAATCAAGAGTACCTTCAGCCCTCATCTTGCAATCCAGAGATTCAGTTCATCCCAACCATCCCGAACCACGGATCAACCCACCCCTTGACAACCCTTCCTGACCCTTTCCGCCGCCCTTGATCATGTCTGCACAAAACTCGAAACCCGTTGCGCAGGAACTGCAAGAACTCCGCCGCCAGCATCAACTGATTTTGAATGCCGTCGGGGAAGGGGTCTATGGCTTAGACCTCCATGGCAATGTCACCTTTGTCAACCCTGCCGCTGCGGCTATGATTGATTGGCCCATTGATGAATTGATTGGCAAGTCCATGCATCGAGTATTGCACCATTCCTATGCCAATGGCCACGCCTATCGCCGCGAAGACTGCCCCATCTATGCGGCGTTGCAGGACGGGAGCACCCACCGCGTCACCAGTGAAGTGTTTTGGCGCAAGGATGGGACGAGTTTTCCGGTGGAATATATCAGTACGCCGATGCGGGATGAAGCGGGGCAGTTGCTGGGGGCGGTGGTGACGTTTCGCGATATTACCCAGCGGCGCTGGGCGGAAGAGATTCTCCAACGCACCAATGAAGAGTTAGAACTTCAGGTGCAGCAGCGCACGGCGAAACTGCGCCAGGCGAATCAACAATTGCGGGAATTGAACGAGGTGCGATCGCGCTTCATCACCATGGTCTGCCACGAATTCCGCAACCCCCTCAACAACATCGCCCTCTCCGTCTCCTCCCTCCAACGCTACGACAGCCAACTCACCCCCACCGAAAAAGCCGACTACCTCACCACCATCACCGGCAACGTCGAGCGCATGACCCAGATGATTGACGATATCCTCGTCATCGGCAAAATCGAAGCCAACGTCCTCGAAGTCAAACCCCGACCCCTCGATCTCGTCGAATTTTGCAGCCGCATGCTCCGGGAACGGGAAAATCGTCGCTTACCCGTCCCGATCGAATTCAGGTGCCAAAGCCGCCAACTCATCGCCCACCTTGATCCCCGTCTCGTCCGCTCCATCGTTGAAAATCTGCTTTCCAACGCCCTCCGCTACACCCCACCCCATCAGAAAATCTGGCTCAAATTAACCAAACGCCATCAACAGGTGATTCTCACCGTGAAGGACGAAGGCATCGGCATTTCCCCTGACGATCAAGCCCATTTATTTGAACCTTTTCACCGAGGGGCTAATGTCAGTAATATTCCCGGCACGGGTTTAGGGTTGAGTATTGTGCAGCAGTTTGTGCAATTGCAACAGGGCACGATCAAAGTCAAAAGCTGCGTCAATCGTGGCACAACCTTTACGGTGCGATTGCCCACGACCTTACCCTAACCCCAGACCCAAACGCGCCGGATCGGGCTGCTCTGTGCATGGGTGCGATCGCAGAGCGCAGGAGCACCGCTCAAAAAGCCTCAGGATGGTTTAAATCCCGGCATACAGCGACCCATCCGGCATCGTCGCCCCCAGTAAGCAGGCATCCCGGAGGTCTGTTCCGGTTAACTTCGCATTCCGTAAGCTTGCACCCCGGAGATCCGCCCCTTGGAGACAAGCACCATCTAAATTTGCACCCCACAGATAAGCACCCCGCAAATTCGCCCCGGTTAAATCTGCCCCGGAGAAATTGACAAGATTTAAATTGGTATCTTGCAAATCGGCATTGGTGAGGAGAGCGTCCCGGAGATCGGCCTTCATCAGATCAGCTTTGATCATCTGACTACCCCGCAGATCGGCTTGGCTGCAATCCGCCTGCTTCATCATTGCGCCCTCTAATTGAATGCGCCGCATGACACTGTCGCTGAAATCCGCTCCGGTTAATTCTGCATTTTGTAACTGAGCGCCGCTGAGTTTGACACCGCTTAACTCTAGACCGCTGAAATTAATATTGGGCAATATCAAGCCGTTCATCCAGGCTCCTTCTAATTTCACGCCGCTGAGTTGCGCCCCTTGGAGGTTTGCACCGCTGAGCCGCGCCCCGCTCAAGTTTGTCCAGTTTAAGTTTGCGCCTTGCAGATTGGCCGATCGCAAATTAATCCCATTTAAATTCGCGCCACAGAGATTGACACCCGACAGATTAGCCCGAAAAAGGGTGACCCATTTCAAGATGGCTCCGCTCAGTTTGGCTCCTTGGAGGTCTGCTTTCGCCAAATGAGCGCCTTTGAGATTGGCTTTGGTGAGGTCGGCTTCGCACAGTTGAGAATTGGCGAGTTTGGCAAAGGTGAGGTCAGTACTGTACAAAAATGCCCCATTCAAATTGGCTCCTTGGAGAAAACACCGCTCCAAATGGGCGCGAGCTAAACTTGCTTCTTTCAGGAGTGAACCGGCGAAGTTCGCATGGGTGAGTTGAGCACCAATTAAGTTGGCATAGGGCAAATCAGAACCGCGAAAGTCGCGATCGCCTGAAGCGTACCGTTTTAATAAAATATGAGCATCCATTGGGAATTGACTCCATGAAATAGATTGAGACAGATGGCAAATGATCGAGAGTTTAAGAACAAGCGTTGGTGTGGCGGAGTCGGGATAATGACAGAATTCAAGATCAAATCAGTCTGTTTTCGTCTTTTAGGCTTGGGTTGGAATGGGTTCCTCTTGAGTGGGTCTAACTTATCGCGATCCTAAATCAATCGGAGATCAGATCTCCTCATCAACAAGGGGCTTAAGCCCCTTGCCTGTGCATGAATCAAATAGGATTGCTATGGCAACGTTAAGACTAGGCAATGGGACTTTTTTTGCGGTTAAATTATTTAATTTTCCGGGTCTTGAATCCATTGAATTCCACTTTCCAGCATAGACGAATCATGTTGAACTGTGGTCATCATCAACTCACTTACTGACCAATCTTGATGTTTTGTAACCAAGCATGATTATTGTTAATAAAAATTTAATTCAGATAAACGCGGGGCAAGCGTGGTTTAAACCCACAGAGAATTTCCCAGGAAATCGTGCCGATCGCATCGGCCCAATCGTCGGCGGTGATCTGCTCGCTGCCGTCTTGGCCGAGGAGGGTAACACAATCACCGGGTTGCACGTCCGGGAGTTCGGTCACGTCTACCATCAGTTGATCCATGGTGATCGAACCGATTTGGGGGACGCGCTGACCCCGGATTAAGACCTGCATTTTGTGGGTGAGGAGGCGGGGTACACCGTCGGCGTAGCCAATGCTGACGACGGCGAGGCGCAGGGGGCGATCGCTGACATATCGATGGCCATAACTCACGCCGGTGTGGGGCGGGATGGCTTTGACTTGGGTGATCCGCGCTTTGACGGCCAGCACGGGGCGCAGGGGGAGGATGGGGCGCAGGTGGGGCGCGGGATAAAGACCGTAAAGCGACAAACCGATCCGCACCCCGTCGTAATGGAGGGTGCGATCGCCCAACGTCCCGGCGGAATTAGCAAGATGCACCATGGGAGGATGGAAGCCATGGCGGCGGAGTTCGGTGAGGACGGCCTCAAAGCGATCGCGCTGAATCGCCATAAACGTGGGGTCGGGATCATCCGCCGTGGCAAAGTGGGAATAGACACTGGCCAGATGCAGCGAGGGCAACTCGTGAACCGCCTGCACCAAGGACAGGGCATCCGTCCAGCGCGTCCCCAGGCGAGACATGCCCGTATCAATATTGAGATGGACGGGGAGGGTTGTCCCCAGTGGGGTCAGGGTTTGGGCAAAGAGGGCGGCTTGGTGGGGCGTGCAGAGGGTGGGTTCCAGGTGATGGTGGGCGATCGCTTCGATTTCCGCCGGGGTGTAAATCGCCCCCAACACCAAAATCGGAACGTGAATTCCCCCTTGGCGCAGGGCAATCCCTTCTTGAGTTGTGGCAACGGCCAGACGCTGCACCCCCAACCTCACCAGCACCTCCGCCACCGGCATCGCCCCATGGCCATAGGCATCAGCTTTGACCACTGCCATGAACATCGCGCCCGGTGCCAAATGTGCGCATAATTGCTGCACATTATCCCCCAAGGCGGTGAGATCAATTTCAACCCAAGCCCGCTGCTGTGCTATCCCCATGGGATGGGGAGAGTGTAACTGTTGCCCTACCATAAAACGTCACTCCTTGGCGCGATCGCCCCTTGGCATAACGGCGATCAATTTCACTCAGGGAAACCGAGTTAGGGCATAGTCTAACCTGAATCTTGGAGACATCAAACCCTGAAAAATCACAGAATCGAGGGTAACCAGTGTTACAACAGTTCAACATTGCATTTGTTATGGTAAGGACACATTAAAATTTTTCGTAGGTAACGCTTCGTGGGATCAAGTCAAATACTCATTGTCGAAGGCAATCCACATTTGCGATCGCTGCTGGGGTGGCATTTGCAACAAGCTGGGTATCGTATCCAACAAGCTGCAAGCCTCCAACAAGCGCGAGACATTCTCCTGCGCAACCAACCCCCCCTCGTGATTCTTGAGCCGGATTTACCCGATGGCAATGGCTTAGAACTCTGTCAATGGTTGTTGCAACAGCGTCAATCCCTCGTCTTGTTGTTATCGGCCAAAGATAGCGCCCATGACGTGGTCACTGGTTTAAAAGCCGGTGCTGATGATTACTTGAAAAAACCCTTTGGGATGCAAGAACTGATGGCACGGGTGGAAGCCTTGCTGCGCCGTTGTCGCGTCACCAGTGTGCCCCTCTTGCTCAACTATGGCGATCTGAGCATTGACTTAGTGCAGCGGCGGGTGCATCTTTACGGGCGCTACATCGACCTCACCCCCCAAGAATTCAGCCTCCTCTACGTTTTAGCCCAGGCCGAAGGCATCCCCTTGAGCCGCACAGAACTGCTCCATCGCGCTTGGCCCGATGCGATCGATAATCCCCGCACCATCGATACCCATGTGTTGTCCCTGCGGAAAAAACTCGTCCCGGACAGCGATCGCATTGAACGCACCAGCCTGATTCAAACCGTGCGCAATGTGGGCTATCGCTTTAACCCCGATGCCCTCAAACAGATGGAACGCACCGACTCAACCCCCCCCACAATGCCAGAACCCCATCGCAACAGTGAGCCATTAGCCGCAGGCTATACCGTCTAGTCCGATCATCGATGCATGAGCCGGCTCGTTTTGGCATGATTGGGCCCAGGGATGGGGCGCGATCGCTCATGCTTAACCCCCGCTTTAATACAGCTTAAAATCTGGCCCATTGAAGTGATCAAACACCGCATTTTTGACCCTCACCACCGTCTTGAATGTCGGCCCGTTGATCTGAGAATAATACTTAACAAATCAAAGGATTAATCAATCCAATGCTAGAATCACGCCAGAAATTCTAGCCTCCAGGCATAATGAGCGATGACCTATCGAATTTTATCCTTAGACGGCGGTGGTTTTCGGGGTGTAATGTCAGCGCGAATTTTAGTAGCACTAGAACAAGAACTCCGTCACCAATATGACTGTGCCTTACATGAATATTTTGACCTCGTCACCGGCACATCCACCGGCTCGATTTTAGCCACCGGGATCGCCCTCAAAAAGACCGCCCACGAGTTACTCGGTCTCTACGAAAAAAACGGTGAGCATATTTTCCCCGGCTATATTCGCACCCTGCGATCGATGACGAATATTACCCGCTCCTTTTTACCGATCGCTCTCTACCCCCACAGTCCAGAATGGCCCCTCTCGAAGGAAGACGGCGTGGCCACCGTCCTAGCGAAGGAATTCGGCTCGACCTCCATAGCAGAAATCACCTCCCCCGTCCTGCTGATCCCCGCCTACGACACCTCCGTCCGCCGCACCCGCTGGTTTTGCAGCAATAACGACGGTCACAACCAGCCCCAATGGTACGACACACTTCCGGTGTGGCAGTTGTGCGTTTGTTCCTCCTCCGCGCCGACCTTTTTCCCGCCCTACGAACTGACGGTTCCGGAGCCACAATATGAGGGACAGCCCACAGTGGGCAAAAAGCTACCCTTTATTGATGGAGGCGTAGCGGTGAATAACCCGGTGCTCGTAGGAATGGCCCATGCGATGCTGATGCCCTACGAAACCCCCGACCCGGAACAGTTGACCCTCAAGGATATGGTGGTGCTGTCGGTGGGAACGGGTCGCCCAACGGAACCCTATAGCTACGATGATGTGAAGCGTTGGGGGGCGCTGCAATGGGTGGCGCGGTTGGGGGATTTGTTTTTACCGGCTCCCAATGATGTGAATGCTAATGTATGTTGGCAACTGATTCGCGGGGAAAGTGACGAGAATGCCCAGCGGGTCTTACGTCTGGATTACAGTTTGGATCAGAAGTTAGCGGATATTGACAATCCGGAACTTTATCATGAGTATGTCAAGTTTGCGGAACAGTATTTGCACGGTCAAACGGGACGTTCTAGTGATTTGGCGCGGGTGGGGATCAGTGAGGCGATGTCGCCGGAAACAGCGATCGCTCAGTTTGTCGCCGCTAATCCTCCGGCTTAGGGGAGCCTTGGCCAAGCTGCCGTTTGGCTTGGTTCCAGAGGGCATCAAGGGCGGCGAGATCGTAGTCTGTTAGGGGGCGATCGGCGTTGTCTTCCATGATGCGCAACCGTTGGATAAAACGGTGATTCGTGCCTTGGAGGGCCTGGGATGGGTCAAGCCCTTGCCAGCGGGCGATTTGAATCAGGGCAAAGAAGAGATCCCCTAGTTCGGCTTCTTGGTGGGCTTTGTCACCAGAGGCGATCGCCGCCTGCAACTCCTGCCATTCCTCCTCCACCTTTCCCCACACATCCTCAATCCTGTCCCACTCAAACCCAAACGCCGCCGCCTTTTTCGAGATCTTCAAACTCGCCATCAACGGCGGCAACCCGTGGGCGTAGCGTTGAAACCCGTCGCTCATCCGCACGGGCGCATTCCCCTTTTCCTGGGCTTTAATTTGCTCCCAATTGTGGCGCACCGCTTCCACCGTATCGGCCGTGTCTTCACCAAACACATGGGGATGGCGGCGGATCAATTTCTCGCTAATCCCATCGGCAACATCCGCGAGGGTAAACTGTGCCTGTTCCGAAGCAATTTGGGCCTGCAACATCACCTGCAAGAGCAGATCCCCCAATTCTTCGCACACATCCGCCGTCGTCCCGGTTTGCAACGCCGCCACGGTTTCATAGGCTTCTTCAATCACATAGGGGATCAGGCTTTGGGGGGTTTGGGCTAAGTCCCAGGGACAGCCGCCGTCGGGGTCGCGCAGCCGGGCGACGACCTCGATCAGGCGTTGGAGAGCAGGCAGAGCAGAGTTTGACATGGGATCGGACGGCATTTCTTTGCAATGATACGATACAAATCTGCTGTTCGTTGCTGCGCCGCTCTGGAATTCTCTCCACCGCTAATCTGTCCAAACTGTGCGAGAACAATGACGCTGTGGTGCGAAGCGTTGGGGCTGTGGTTGGGAACTTGATACAGTTCAGTGTTGCAAGAGACCAGCCATTGGCTGCGGTTTTACTTCCCCAATGAGCAGTTGGTTTTGTTGCCGCGAGAGCAGGAACGGCAGCGGGCAGAACAAGGTTACGGGCCAAGTTGCGGGAACTGGGTGTTGATCCAGAGACGCTTTGAGAGCGATCGCAAGTCAGCCCAGCCCTTGGGCCCAAAACAATTCAAGTCCCGAAATCTTGCGATTATTGCAGGCAGCGGATCGCTTCGAGGAGGCCGCGGGCTTTGTTGAGGGTTTCTTCGTATTCCGATGCGGGGACGGAATCCGCCACAAGCCCCGCCCCGGCTTGGACGCAGACTTGATGAAGATCGTTACCTTGGGGACGGACGACCATGGTACGAATGGCGATCGCACTATTCAATTGCCCCTCAAAATCGTAATAGCCGTAGACCCCGGAATAGGGCCCGCGCCGTTCCGGTTCCAGTTCGTGGATGATTTCCATGGCGCGAATTTTCGGCGCACCGCTCACCGTCCCGGCGGGGAATGTGGCTTTCAGTAAATCCCAGGCGGTTTGATCGTCGCGCAATTCGCCGATCACATTACTGACAATGTGCATCACATGGGAATAGCGTTCAATCACCATCAACTCATCAACCCGCACCGTTCCCCACTTGCAGACCCGACCCAAATCATTACGCCCCAAGTCCACGAGCATCACATGCTCGGCCACTTCTTTGGGGTCGGCGAGGAGGTCTTGTTCTAACGCGAGGTCTTCGGCGTGGGTTTTGCCCCGGCGGCGTGTCCCGGCAATGGGACGAACGATCGCTTGCGTTTCTCCGGTGGGTAATTTTTCCGCTTTGACCATGACTTCTGGGCTAGAGCCGATGATCTGCCATTGGTCAAAGTTGAAATAGGCCATGTAGGGGGAGGGGTTCACCAGGCGCAGGGAGCGATAGAGGTCGAAGGGGTTGCCGCTGTAGGTGGTTTGCAACCGTTGGGAGAGGACGACTTGGAAGATGTCCCCGGCATGGATGTATTGTTTGGCGGTTTCGACGTTGGCGCAGTAGGCTGCGGGGCTGGTGTTGCTGGTGTAGGCGATGGGGGGCGCGTTGTCGGTGGCGAGTTCAATGGTGCGGGCTTCGATGGGGAGGGGCAGTTGGAGTTTTAAAACGAGTTTGGTGACGCGATCGCAGGCCGCTTGATAGGCCGCCTCTAGATCCACCTCCGGATCGCGCAGGTCGGCATAGGCGATCGCCCAAATTTTCCGCTTCACCTGATCAAAAATGATCAAATTATCCACCTGCATCCAAATCCCATCGGGCAGATCATCGGGTTTCGCCCGATGCACCGGCACTCGTGGCTCAATCCAATGGATCAACTCATAGCCCCAAAACCCAAACAGGCCGCCAATCCCCGGCGGCAACTCCGGCAAAGTCACCGGATCGTAGGGCGCGAGACAGTGGGCGAGGCTATCAAAGGGATTGCCGTCGTAATGCTGCACCTGACCATCACGATGGGTTTGGCGGGTATGGTCGCCCCGCGTCGTCAGCACCCACACCGGATCGCAGCCTAAAAAACTATAGCGGCCAATATTTTCCCCGCCTTCAACGGATTCCAACAAGAAGCTATAGGGCTGGCCCGCGCAAATCTTATACCAGGCTGAAACCGGGGTTTCGAGATCCGCCACCCACTCACGATAAACCGGAATAAAATTACCCTGCTCGGCCAGGGCCTTAAAGTCAGACAGTTCAGGAAAAATCATCGGTGCTGGGGACGTGAAGACGGAGGACTCAGGAAACCAATAGTTATAAGTGTAGGGCAATGGGGCCTACGCTCATGGGGGAATGGTGCGAGGGGCGAAGGTGCGATCGCCCTAACGAGAATCACTCGTCGCTAACGAGGCGGGATCTTCGCCATTGGCGGCGGCAGGGTCTTCGCCGAGGTAAATAGCGCGAATGTCGTCGGGGAGGTTCACCGTCAGCATCCGATAGCTTTCCTGGAGATAGTCTTGGACTTGGGCGGGGGAGAGCATATCGCCTTCGGCTTGGAGGTAGGCGGCGATCCGGGTGGGACTCCATTGGAAGGTGCGGGCCATGAGAAGGATGAGCCGAATCACGGGGGGGAGCAGGTCGAGGCCCTGTTCAAGGTAACACCACAGGGGGGGTGAGGTGCTGTTGAGGTCGTAGGTGATCGATTCGACGGGGGGGAGATTGGCTTGGTTGATGCAGAGGGCGGTGACGTTGATTAACCAGTTTTGATAGGAGGTGGCTTCAACGGCGGCCGCGCCGCGCAATTCGAGGCCGCGCATTTCGTAGAAGATATGCCGCCAGGTGAGGGCAAACAGATAGTCACCTTGGACGGGCGATCGCGCTGAGTGGGAAATCAGGGTGTAGACGATGGGATTGTAGCGGCAAAACAACGCAACGAAATAGCGTCCCTGTTCGGGGTGACGCTGAAACAGAGTGAGTAAGTCTTGGTCACTGTAGCGAAACAGTGCTTTGACAATGGGGTGGTTGCACTCAGGAAAGCGTTGGGGTTGCACGGCGGTCTTGTTAGGGGTTTAAGGATATCAGCCGGGGGTCAATCACCGTTTATTCTATAGCGTTCGATTTGAGTTTGAAAGACTTCGTCCGATGGGGTTCGGGTAAACAAGGGGCTTAAGCCCCTTGTCTAGAGGATGGTGTGAGGGGGTGAGCGGACTCCCTTGCTTAGATGGTGGTGATGTCTTTTTCTTTGATGGCGAGCAGGTCTTCGATTTTTCCGGTGTATTTGTCGGTTAACTTTTGCACGTCATCCTGTAAGCTGCGGGATTCATCTTCGGAAATGTCGCTGCTTTTTTCCTGTTTGCGAATGCTGTCGATCGCATCTCGACGGATGTTGCGGATCGAGACTTTGCCTTCTTCGGCGAGGTTTTTCACCTGTTTAACCAATTCTTGGCGGCGATCGCTCGTCAACGGCGGAATATTGAGCCGAATCACCGCCCCGTCGTTGTTGGGGTTTAAGCTGAGGTCGGACATTTGAATCGCCTTCTCGATCGCGCCCATGCTGCTGCGATCGTAGGGTTGGATCAAAATGATGGTGGCTTCGGGGGTGCTAATGTTGGCGATTTGTTTGAGGGGGGTATCTACCCCGTAGTATTCGACGCTAATCCGGTCGAGCAAGCTGGTGCTGGCTCTGCCGGTGCGAATCGTGTTGAAGTTCCGCTGGGTCGCTTCAATCGCTTTTTGCATCAGTTGTTCAGTGTCAGCTAACTTCATAGTTACCTCCTACGATGGTTCCAATGGGTTCTCCCTGAACGGAGCGCACAATGTTCCCGTTCACCGAGAGATCAAAAACAACAATGGGAATATTATTTTCTTTACAAAGGGCGATCGCTGTCCCATCCATCACCCGTAAATCATGACTCAGCACATGGTTATAGGTGAGGCTGGTATAGCGGCGTGCGTTCGGATTTGTTTTAGGATCAGCATCATAAACACCATCGACTTTGGTGGCTTTGAAGATGACATCCGCATCAATTTCGGCAGCCCGAAGAGCCGCAGTGGTGTCGGTGGTGAAAAAGGGATTGCCTGAACCCGCCCCAAAAATGACCACTAAACCCCGTTCCAGGTGGCGAATGGCCCGCCGCCGGATGTAGGGTTCTGCCACCTCTTGCATGGCGATCGCAGTTTGGACACGGGTGGGAATCTCAATACGTTCGAGGGCATCTTGGAGCGCGATCGCGTTCATCACCGTTGCCAGCATCCCCACATAGTCCGCTGTAGCCCGATCCATCCCGGCGGCAGACGCTTTCACACCGCGAAAGATATTGCCGCCCCCCACCACAATCGCCACTTGGACCCCACTTTTAATGACATCCGAAATTTCTTGCGCAATGCCAGCAACAACAGCGGGATCGATGCCGTATCCCAAATCCCCCATCAAAGCTTCCCCACTCAGTTTGAGTAAGACTCTCTGGTATGCCATCGGTTGCCTGCAACTTGCGTTGGATTGATTTGCCTCAATTACCATAGCAGGTTTTCGCGCCGTGTCGCGCTGGGGGTGCGATCGCCTCAATCCAACCGACCCCGACTGAGGGCATGGTAGCCAATCAATTTATAGACCAACTTCGCCGCAATAAACTCTGAAACCACAGCATCCCGGAGGGGGGCCAACTCCATCACATCACAGCCGATGACCTGCCGTTGGGTGAAGAGGGTGCGGAGAAAGCGGGTGGTTTGGGCCCAATTGAGGCCGCCGGGTTGGGGTGTGCCTACGCCGGGCATGATCGCGGGGTCGAGGCCGTCGAGGTCGATGGTGAGGAAGACGCGATCGGTTTGAATGGCAGCGATCGCAGCCTCGATCCATTGGGGATTTTCGGTGATGTGATGATCCCACTGCACCGGAATCTGCTGCGATGTGATCAGATCCGCCTCTTCTTTGCAAATGCTCCGAATCGCCACCGGCACAAGGGGAATGCCCCGATCCACAATCCGCCGCATCACGCAGGCATGGTTATAGATCGACCCCTGATAACTATGGCGCAAATCCCCATGGGCATCGATTTGCACCACGGTAAAGGGTTCCGTCTCCACCTGTTGATACGCCGCCACCACCCCAGCGGTGATCCCATGTTCACCGCCAAGGGTGATCACAAATTTACCGGTCTTGAGGAGCGGGATTAAGGCCGCTTCCACCTGTTGCACCATGACTTCGGGGGGGAGATCAGCCTGATGGCGAGTATCGGCGATCGCATCATGAATCCCAATCCCCACCGCGAAACAGGGTTCTTGTTGCAACTCCACATCGTAATGTTCCAACTGATCCGACGCAGCAAGGAGCGCGATCGGCCCCTCTTGGCAGCCCTTGCGATAGGTGGTCGTCGCCTCGTAGGGCACGGGCACAATCATCACCTCAACATCGTCATCCGGTACGGCCGTGGCCGCATCAATAAAATAGCGGGGAAAATCATTCATCAAAATTTGTGTTAAACCCTCGGCTTGACGGCAAAAACAAGACGGATTTGCAGAGATGACCGTAGAAACCGTGTCAACGGGTCTCGCTACGTTAGAATAAGCGCTTGGTAATGCTCACTCCAAAAAACCTTATGTCATCATACTGGGCTTGGCTCGCACGCATGGCACTGTTTGGCCTGATCGGCTCTGCCTCGGTCGGGTTCTTTCTCCGCACCGAACTCCAGACTCAACCCCAAGCGGGGAACGGAGCGCGATCGCCCCAAGCCCAGGTTGTCCCCTTTGACCCGGAATATCTGCTGCCGTCCGATGCGATCGCCAGCGGTCAATATCGCCCGGCGAGCGATCGCAACGCCACCAATCGCAACGCCAGCGATCGCCCCAACCTCCCCCCCATCCCCACCAGTCGCCTCGCCCCACCCCCCACCTACGAAAACTACGCCGCAATTCCCGACCTCCCCTTAAC
>NZ_JAQMTY010000194.1 GCF_028330765.1 Spirulina subsalsa CS-330
CTCGGTGGCTAGTGCCGTTCTTGGAGATATCGTGAGACCCACAGGTCGGACAGGTCATCTCAATAGCCATGAGCTTGTCTCCCTAGTTATCGTAGTTGTGTAGCCTGATTTTCCTCCGTCCCGTGCATTAATGCACTACCGATCAAACAACAGCCAATCCCCCTGAGATCCCCATGAAAAATAGGGGATTTCGGACCACAGCACAGAATCAGCAGATCCCCTCAACCTCTTTATTGACAAAGGTTTGGGGATTTCTTGACTCCATTTAAGGGTACAGATTTTCTCTATTCAGGGTTAAAAAATTCACACGGGTTTTCCTGAGGAGCAGGCAAAAGTGGGCAGGGTCAAAAGACCCAAACAGCTTGATTTTGTGTAAAAGATCACAATTCTCTGCACAATTCAAAAAAAAATCTTGAGATTCTTTGAGAAAGCTTAAAAAAGAAGCATTGCTGAGATTTTGATTGTAATCTTTGATTTAAGAGGAAACAGTCCACATTTTTTTGAATATTTACTGCCCTTGTATGAAAAATTCCTCATCTTAATTGGTTCAGATCATTAGTTCAAAAATTTGGGTTTGGAAGTCATGCAAAATATTCAACCAATTTCCGAATGTGTCGGAATTTACGAAAATCAATCGGGAGTGCAGTTCTTGGCATTACTAGAGCCGAATCAAAATCCCCTGAATCCGCCTCAAATGTTATTTGCAATTCAAATTTTAGGGCGCAAGACCCATCAGAATTTGGGGATATAGTGTGATCTGGCTGTGCAGTGGACAGACAGGCTTCGCGCCCATTGGGTTTAAACTGTGCTGCTGATCCGGCCCCTTCCAGGGTGGAACTGAAACCGGGTGCAGTCTTGAGCGGGATCATGGGAATCCGGCAGCAGAAGGCGGGTGGAGGAAAATCGGTTGTTTTAAGATGGTGATATGAGCAGTCAGTTTTGGGGTCGAAGGGTGGCCCGGTCGGTGGTTTTGAGTGTGGTGCTGTGGGGAGCGATCCAAATCCCTGCACTGGCTCAACCTTCATCTAACTCCTACCTAGAACAACTGACAACGACGTACCAACAGATGCTCGATGGGTTTCCGGCTCAACGGGCGGCAGCAGAGGCCGCCCAGAATCCGAGGGAGTTGGGTCGCTTGTGGATGATGTACGGGATTGCGCATCAGTATTTTGGGCGGTTTGAGGAGGCGCAGCAGGGGCTAGAGCGGGCGCTGGTGTTGATGCGCGAGACGGGGGATGTGAGTGAGGCGGCGGTGGTGCAGCAGTTGGCGGCGGTGCATGCCCAGCAGGGTGATCCCTACGGGATTGCGTTTTTGGAGGGGCAGTTACGGCAACCGTTGGCGGTGGCGAGTCGGCGGGCGGTGTTGTATCAGTTGGGGATTGCCTATCTGAGTTTGGGCGATCGCGCCCGGTTGCCCCGTGGTATTGCGGTGATGGAGGAGTATCTAGCGGGGCTGGATGTGGAGGCGGAACCGGACTATTGGATCGGGGTGGTGACGATTTTGGCGGCGTTGCAATATTTGGTGAATCCTGGGGAGGCGATCGCTACGCTGCAAGGGGCGATCGCTTCCCATCAATCTCTCCTGGCCCAACGCGCCCAATGGACGAGTTTCACCAGTCAACTGGCCCGCTATCTCCATCAACAACAACGGGGCCTAGAGGCGATCGCGGTCGTCGAAGCAGCCCTCGCCACCCTGCCGACCGATGCTAACCCCCATGTCCCCCAAGCCCGGTGGCAACTCTTGGGCCTGTTAGCCGATTTGCAGGCGGATCAAGAACAGTTTGCGGTGGCCCATCGGTTGCACCGCGAACGCTTAACCCTGGCTCAGTCCCTCGCTCCCCACAACGCCACGCATCTGAGCCTGACCTGGGCGGCGTTGGCACAAACAGCCTTTTGGCAGGGGAATCTTGCCGAGGCGCTGCAATTTCAAACCGAGGCCTATGGGCAATACGGCCTGAGCCCCGACCCGCAGCAGTGGCGTGAGACGGATTTAACCGCGTTAGTGCAGGGGAGCGATCGCCTCCAACATTTGGGGTTTTTGCAGTGGCAGGCGGGCCAATTGGCCCAAGCTGAAGCGACGTTACGGCAGGGGCTGGCGATGGATCACGAGGCGCGGCGGATGTTGCTAGACAACACCAACTTCTACGCGATGACGCGGGACGAGTTGACGGTGACGAACTACGGGCCGAGCACCGATGGTTATCGAACGTTGCAACAGGTGTTGGTGGCCCAGGGGCAGCCTGAAGCCGCCCTCGTCGCAGCAGAAGCGGGGCGGGCGCGGGCATTGTTGCAACTGTTGATCAATCGTCAGGCGCATACGAACCAGTACATTGATGTGCAGACCCTCACCTTGGCGCAGATTAAAGCGATCGCCCGTCGCGAAAAGACCACCCTCGTCCAATACAGCGTCGTCTATGATGCCCCGTTTACCTACCGGATTGCCTTTGCTGATCAAAATCCTGAAGTCGTCACGAGCACCATCTTAATTTGGGTGATCACGCCCGATGGGGAGATTCATCACCGCACGGTTCCCCTCGATCAGAGTTTATCCTTGCTGGTGGAACGTGCCCGTAATCGGATTATTTCCAGCGATCGCGCCAATCGAGCGGGGCCCCCCCTCCAAGACCTCCATCGCCTCCTCATTGATCCCATCGCCCCCCTCCTGCCCACCGATCCAGCGGCCCGCGTCACCTTCATTCCCCAAGACATGCTCTTTTTTGTGCCCTTTCCGGCCCTCCAAGATGCCAACGGGGTGGAGTTGATCGATCGCCATACAATCTTGACGGCTCCCTCGATTCAGGTGTTGGATGTGGCCCGCCGCATGAAGGAACGCTTGCCGCCGAGGGATCAGGCGTTGGTGGTGGGCAATCCGACGATGCCCCCCTTTCCGGGGGGAACCGGGACAACGCGCAACGCCTTAGCTCCCTTACCGGGGGCGGAAGCGGAGGCCAAGGCGATCGCTACCCTGTTCCAAACGGAGCCACTGATCGGGGATCAGGCCACAGAAGCCGAGGCGATCGCTGGGATGCAAAACGCCCGGATCATCCACCTTGCCACCCATGGCCTGCTCGATGCTGATCTGCGTTACGGTAGCTCCCTCGCCCTTGCCCCCACCCGCGATACTGACGGCTTTCTCACCCTCCGCGAGATTAATCAATTGAACTTGAAGGCCGATTTAGCGGTGCTCAGTGCCTGCGATACGGGGCGGGGCTGGATCGGGCTGGGGGATGGGGTGATCGGGCTGTCGCGATCGTTCATTGGGGCGGGGGCGGCCAGTGTGATGGTGTCGCTGTGGGCGATTCCGGATCAACCCACGGCCACCCTGATGACCGAGTTTTACAACAATCTCAACGCGGGCCAAGATGGAGCGAAAGCCCTGCGGGAGGCGATGCTAACAACGCGCGATCGCTACCCCAGCCCCAGCGCTTGGGCCGCCTTCACCCTCACCGGAGCCGTAGATTAGCGCCCCATTTATCTAGAACTCATGACCCACCTTAAAAGGTTGTTCAGATCTGCGGTTGCGCTCCCCTTTGCCCCTTACCTTAAGAAAGATTGACCAGAGCCACAGTTCAGAATTTTTCCACTTTGACCCGTGCGATCGCAGTCGCAACCCTACCCACCCTTTTTCCTGAATGCATTTGGAGTGAAGCCTAATCCTATGACTCGATTTTTAACCCGTATGGTGCATGGCCTGCACTTCAAAAACATTCGCGGCGACTGCTTTGGCGGCTTGACGGCGGCGATCGTGGCCCTGCCCCTGGCCCTGGCCTTTGGAGTATCCTCCGGCGTGGGCCCCATTGCCGGACTCTACGGCGCAGTATGCGTGGGCTTTTTCGCCGCCCTCTTTGGGGGGACTCCCTCCCAGATTTCCGGGCCCACCGGGCCCATGACCGTGGTGATGGCCTCAACCCTCGTCTCCCTCACCGCTCGTTATCCCGACACCGGCCTCGCCATGGCCTTCACGGTGATCATGCTGGGGGGGATTTTTCAGATTCTCCTGGGAGTCTTCAGCCTCGGTAAATACCTCACCTTGATGCCCTACACCGTGATTTCCGGCTTTATGTCCGGGATTGGGGTGATTATTATCCTGCTGCAAATCGGGCCGCTGTTGGGCCACGCCGGCAGCGGCAATGTGGTGGACAATGTGATGAAATTGCCGAGTCTGATCAGCCACCTTGACCCGATCGCTGCCGGATTAGGGGCCTTAAGCTTGGTGATTGTGTTTGCTGCGCCGCCTCGGTTGAATCGGATTTTACCCGCTCCCTTGATTGCCTTGGTGGTGGGTACTGTGGTGTCGGTGGTTGTCTTTCCCGATGCGGCGATCCCGCGCATTGGTACAATCCCCTCTGGCTTACCCACCCTCCATTTGCCGACGATGGAGTGGGCCACCCTTAAGGATATGGTCGGTTACAGTGTGATGCTGGCAATGTTGGGGGCGATCGATTCCCTGCTCACCTCTCTGGTGGCGGACAATATCACCCGCACCCAACATGATTCCAATCGCGAACTCATCGGCCAAGGGATTGGCAATCTCGTTTCTGGCCTCTGTGGCGGTCTGCCGGGAGCCGGGGCAACGATGCGCACGGTGATCAACGTCCAAGCCGGGGGCAAAACGCCGCTATCGGGGATCGTCCATGCGTTGGTCTTAGCGGTGATTGTGCTCAAAGCCGGCTCCCTCACCGAACCGATCCCCCATGCGGTGTTAGCGGGGATTTTGATTAAGGTGGGGATTGATATTATTGATTGGGGCTTTTTGCGGCGGGCCCATCGGCTCTCGGCCAAAGGGGCGGGGCTGATGTATCTGGTGTTGGGGTTGACGGTGTTTGTGGATCTGATTACGGCGGTGGCGGTGGGGGCCTTTGTGGCGAACCTGCTGACGGTGAAGCATATGACCGATGTGCAAGAACGGGAAATGCGGGCCGTGACCGATGGGGCGCGGGAACATTGGCTATCTCCTGAAGAGCGATCGCTCCTCCACCAAGCCCAAGGCCGCATTCTCATGTTCCGCCTCAGTGGCCCGATGAGTTTTGGGGCGGCGAAATCCATTTCGCGGCGGATGGCGATCGTGGAAAATTATGATGTGTTGATTCTGGATTTAATGAATGTGCCGCGCTTGGGGGTGACGGCCTTGTTAGCGATCGAAATGATGATCAAAGATGCGATCGAAAAACGGCGCGATGTCTTTCTTGTGGGGGCCCACGGTCAAGTCCATCACCGCTTGCAAACCCTAGAGGTGATCCAACAATTGCCGCCGAACCGCTGTTTTGCCCATCGTCTCATCGCCCTCCAAGAGGCGCTCGATGTGGTGCGCGGCTATTCTGTGGAAGTGGCGCATAGGGTGCAATCCTCGAAGTCTTCCCCACCCGCTGCGGCTCCCCTCGCGCCGGAAGAGGCCGCCCCGGCATATTTCGAGGAGCGCGACTAGCCCCGGTTCTATCCCCAGAGCGGCCCTGATATACCTCCCATGAGGTCTACCACGGGCTGCCCACCAACATAAAGCTGCTCCAATAAAAGGGATGACGAAAGTTAGCCCGTTGAATATCGTCTAATCCTGCGATCGCATCCCCCGCACTCGATAATTGATTCCCTTGGATTAACGCCAACTGCGCCCGGCGCAACGCCTCCGCCTTAATCGTCACCTCCGGATCGGTCAGATGCCGATAAAACTCACCCATCAACGCCATCGTCCCCCGATCCGACACCTGCCACAAACTCGCCAAAGCCGACTTCACCCCCGCCTGCACCGCCAACCCCGCAAACCCTAACTCCGCATTCACATCCCCCAACGCCGTCTCACAAGCACTCAACACCAACAATTCCACCTGCGGCTCGTCATACCAACGCAATTGACGCAACCCCTGGGGTGAAATCTGCTCATCTCCCCACAGTTGAATATACGAATCATCTAAACGACCCGCATTAAAATCCGCATGGGTCGCTAAATGCACCACATCAAAATCCCGTTCCCGGCTCTGATCTGCCAAATTCTGATAGGTAAACGCTTCATTTAGATGGGCTTCACTGGGAATCACTTGGGACAGTAGACTAGCTTCTTTCGCCACCCCCGGCAAGGGGTCAAGCTGTTGAAATTCCGACGCACCCATGATCAAAAGATTGGCATCCTGGAGAGATTGATAGTCACTATTGGTGAGGCTGAGGCTGGGGATTTGACCCAGGCTATATTGTTCGATCAGAAATTGCTCACCGTCATAGAGGGCGGCAAGAGGCACATGGCGGAGTCCTTCCCCCATGGCAAAAATCAGAGTATCCACCGCCAATTCATCCAGAGTGGAAGCCAAGGGAGCGATCATCCATTCATAGAGTTGTTGAGCAGGTTGCACATAGTCAGTGCGGCGGCGTTGATTGAGAACACCGCGACGAAATTGTGACACAGTGCGCATTAACTCCTCGCGGGTGGCGGTTGGAATCACATGGCGGCGGAACTGGTCATCCGGGGTGATTAAAATCAGTTCGAGATAGTCCGGTTGACTGAGGATGTAAACCAATGCCGGATTGGTTCCGGTTTGGGTTTGAATGCGCTTAAAGGTTTCCCGCAGATTAGCAATGCTGGATTCTTCACCCTCGTCACTCTCCGATTCTTCAGCCCCATCAACCCCTTCCCCATTGACACTGTTATCAGCTAGAGCCGTGAGAGCCCCATAGGCATCTGCCATTGAGTGATCCAGCCTGATCAATTCTTGCAAGATGACATTATCGCCTAAAGACCCCCCCAATGCTTTTTCACCCGGTAAGCTCCAGGTAAACCCCCCTTCGGCATTAAATAGGGTTTCTCCCCCCAGTTGTCGTCCGACACGGCGAATAAACTCCTCATTATCTAGAAATTGATTTTTAACATCGGAGCCAGAAACCGAATGCACAATTTCCGGCGGGGTGGCTGGATTTTCCGGCGGGGTGGCTGGATTTTCCGGCGGGGCGATATTGGTGAGGATGGAAATCCCCGGTTGGGTATGACGGGTGAGGTAAGCCTGGGTGGGGAGAATGGTAAATCCTGTGCCGGCGGTGATGGCGGCACTGGTGCCGTTCGTCGTTGCATCCCCAACGAGGAAGGGAGTTTCGCCATTGCCACCATGCCGAATCAAAATCGGGCCGCCGGATGTTGCGCCTGCACTGGCAATACTGGCATTAAAACTATCTCAAGTGTCAAAAGAGGACTCCCGTTATAGCCGAAGGCTTAACGGTGAGATGAATTTTGACCAACCAAGAAAACTGAGCGAAGCGAATCCTACAGGGTTGACTTAGTCCTGTAGGAAAGTTAGGATAAGGGGGAA
>NZ_JAQMTY010000005.1 GCF_028330765.1 Spirulina subsalsa CS-330
ATTAAAGGACTCGCTGTCGCTCGATTTGTTTGTTGGTGCAAATTCATCTCGCCACTAAAAGGCACGTCCGCCGTTACCTTCGGTAACTCTACTCGGACTCGCTTTATAGTGGGAGTCTTCTTTGCACATTTTAAGATAAATCTTTGAACCACGTTACAAACTGCTGGGCATTTGGATGATTAGGATGCAAAATGCGTTCCATAATGGCTTGATGTAGCTGTCGGCCTGGAGGATTCTGCCATGCTAGCCAAGTATAGATATTCGCTTTATCAAGATGAGAGTTTGTGAATTTTGCACCTTTACCTTTCGCCGCCTGGGTGACTGCTTGGGCAAACTGCCAGAGTTCGTTACTGTCCGCACTATCCGCTGGAATTATGTGGGTCAGAAACGTTTCTAACATGCCCCGCATTTGGTTGTCTGGCATGATCCAAATTCCAAAACGAATTCTGGTGGGCGTAATATGAACTAAGCCATCTTTGGGTAGCGTTTCTGGAAGATCAGGAATGCTTTTTAGGGTTGCGTTTCTAATGCTTTGCCAGCGTCCCATCGGGTTGTCATCAGCATCAATTATGATTCCTAGTGCTGAAAGCCCGGATGCTTGGAGTTCAGTTGAGATTACGTCGGGATCAACTAACTTTTGATAACCCTCATACTCGCGAATAAAAACCACTGGATTTTTTCGAGTTCCCCATGATACACCATTCGCCTCAATCAATTCCGGGATTACGAAACAATCCTGCCTGCCCTCGACCAGAAGAATTCTTGGGTGAATATCAGCCATGCGTTACCGTACCTCGATTCCTCGTTCAGCAGCGATCGCAACTTGTCGTTCTGTAAAAACAATACTGTTGGGCTTACCTTTCTCAATTCGATGGATTGTAATTCCCTCTTCACTGGGGCTTTCTTGATTAGCGATCGCGGCAAGACTCATCCAGCAATCACTATTATGGGTTGTCGCAAAAACCTGCACATTCAGACGTTTCGCCGTTTCCCAAATTAATGTCCACATGTCAGACATGGTGCTGAAATGTAAGCCAGTGTCAATTTCATCGACCAATAAAACACCATCCCTAGCATTAACAATAGCTAAGGTTAGTCCAAGCATTCGCCATATTCCATCTCCCATACTACCGATTGGTATACGTTGATCGCCATCGGTCAACCGAACCACAAAACCGCTACGTGAACCTGTATATCTAAACTTTTCAGAGACCACGGAAGCAATACGATCAATGGTTGGCTCAATGGTTTGGAGTGCTTCGATAACTAGATTTTCTTCAGGTGTCAAAACAACTTGGTCAAATAAATCAACCATGTTTCTCGGTGTCAATGATGAAGACGTTATAAATTGAGTTCTTGAGCCTAAACTCTTCAAGTCTCTACGAGTACGAATCACATAATCTACGGGTAAACCGTTTCTAGAAGACAAGGGCAACTTGAAAGACTTAACACTTTCAATACCTTGCCCTAACCACCTCATCACTAATACGAACTCCCGTAAATCTTCAAATAAGCTCAGTTGTCCTGAGTGTTCTACGGATACCTTGACTCCTTCGCCATCTCGATGATGATCACCTAAGATTGAAAACTGGCTACCTTCATTTATTTCATGGTCATAGAAAAGGTGGCGAATATCTAACTCTTGATCACCATCTCGCTCATCATTCCAGATGAATTCACCGCGATTGCTCATTACTTCTCGTAATAATTCAAGATTAGATTGAGATTTTAAAAGCTGAACGGCTTCCAAAATCGAAGTTTTGCCACTATTATTAGTCCCCACAAGCAGGTTTAATCTACCGAGATGCTGAAGCTCGAACGTTTGAAAACACCGAAAATTTTCAATTTTTAGTGACCTTAGCATATTTGAAAATTGGTGTGAGTTGGGGTGAGTGATGCTGAGTAAGGAGTTGTGTATTGTTTGATGTCCTAATCTTAACCATAACGTGATCCTAATCTGTTCAGAATGCCAACTTCAAGGGTGGGCATTGTGAGGTTGTGGCAAAATCCTCAAGCCCGATCGCGCCCGCTTATTCCGTGACGGCGGCGCGGAGGAGGATGACGGTGGCGTGAACTTGGGCGGCGATCGCTTCGGGGATGTTGCCGTGGATGGCGTGTTGGAGCATCCCTTCGCGGCTGGCTCCGAGGACGATGAGGGAACAGGCTTCGATCTGGGCGAGTTTGACGATCGCATCGGCCACATCTTGCGATCGCATCGGTAGCGGAATCACCGGACAATCTAGATCTTGGCTGAGGCTGATGGCCATCTGTTTCAGGGGTTGAAAGTGGAGTTTGCCTTGGGAAGGGGGAAAGACTTGGGTGAGGAGGATGTCGCCGGGGGCAATTAAGCGGGTGAGGGCGGGCAAATAATGGAGGGCGCGTTTGACATTCGGGCCGCCGGACATGGGGACAAGCCATTGGCTGGGGCCGTGGTCAGCGATCGCAGGGTAAGCATCGGGATGTTGGCCGGGTTTGATTAACATCACTTCGCAGGGGGCCCGCTGCACGAGGGTATCGAGTACCGTGCCGAAAATGCGGCCGGGGGTGTTAGTGTTGCCCTTCCAACCCATGATCAGGCGGTCGATGTGGCGATCGCGAATCGTATCGAGGATGGCTTGGCTGGTGTCTTGGGCGACGCGGATTTGACAATGGACGGAGATCGGGAATGCTTGGGCGATCGCTTCTACCCCGTGCAAAAGCTCCCGGTGGGGGGTGATGTCAACGCGGGCCTGGGCGGGGGCGGTGTGGCGGGGGACTTTGATAATCGCGAGGCATTCTAATTCAAACTCTTCGGTGGCGGCGATCGCGGCCGCAATTTTCACTAAATACGGAGCCGTGTGAGGATTCGCCAGCGGTAACAAAATCCGGCCCTTGCCAATGGCGGGCGATCGCGTCTGATACACCGCATAGGAGGGATGCGATCGTACCTCCGTCCCATCCGGCTTGCCCCGCAAATGATCCGCCGTCGCATGGATCAAATCACTGCGGGTAATAATCCCTAGCAACTTCTTCCCCTCCGTCACCGGCAAATGGGACACATGATAGCGATCCATCAAATAAATCACATCCCCCACCGGAATTTCCGGAGCCACCGTCACCGGACTCGCCGTCATCACCTCCCGCACTAACTGCTGCGGCGACAAATTACTCAGCCCCGCCAAATGCTGCTCCGTAATCATCCCCACCACCACCCCCCCCTCATCCACCACCGGAAACCCATGGTGAAACGATTGCCCAAACAGATCATACACATCCTGCACCGTCATCGTCCCCGTCAGCGTCTCCACATTCCGCTGCATCACATCCCCCGCCCCCATATCCGTCAGCACATCATTGCGCCCCGTCTCGTCTTTAAGATCAATCCCATTCGCCTTGAGTAGATGTTGATAAATTGACCCGGACTTGATCGCCTCCGCCACCCCATAGGCCATCACCGCGCTAATCATCAACGGCAACACGAGGCGAAAATCCGTCGTTAACTCAAACACAATCACGATCGCTGTAATCGGAACCCGCGCCACCGCCGTAAAAAACGCCCCCATCCCCACCAATGCATAGGTGGTCGGCGACCCAGCATGGAGCACCATAAACTCAATTTCCCCAATCAAATACCCCAAGGCCGACCCCAAGACGAGCGCGGGTGAGAACAATCCCCCCGCTGCCCCCGACCCATAGGCCACGATCGTCAGACCAAAATGAATCATGAAAATTAACAGCGTTTTATCCCAACTCACATCCCCCGCAATCAAAAAATCCCGCAGCCCCGCATTGTTTAAAAACGTCGGCGGGGCAAGGGCAATCACCAGGCCGGAAATACAGCCCGCCGCCCCAATCCGCCAAGACATGGGCCATTGCAAATGTTGATTAAAACGCAGACAAGCAAGAATCCCCTGGTTAAACAGCACCCCCAACACCCCCGCCAAGGCCCCCAAGAGGAGATAAAAGGGAATTTCGGCGGCGATGAATTGGTTAACCAGCACGGGATTGAGCATGGTGGCGGGAAGGTTGAGATCCGCTGAATCTAAGAGACGGGAAACGACTGAGCCGGTAAAGGATGCGAGGATCGCGGTTTCTAAGGTGAGGCCGGACATGTCCCGTGATAGTTCTTCGACGACGAACAGCACCCCGGCGATGGGGGTGTTGAATCCGGCGGCGAGACCGGCAGCAGCTCCGGCGGCGATCATTTGGCGGCGGTGTTGGGGGGAGGTGGGAACCCATTGGCTGAGTTGGGCGGCGAGGGCGGCTCCGATGTGGACGGTGGGGCCACGGCGGCCGAGGGTGAGACCGGCTCCGAGGAGGAGGACTGTGGCGATCAGTTTCACCACGGCGACGCGCAAGGAGAGGATGACGGGAAATTGAGCAAGGGCGGCTTTGACTTGGGGGATGCCGCCGCCTTTGGCATCGGGGGCGAGATTTTCCACGAGCCACCCGGCGCACCAACAGATGCAAAACCCAAACAGGGGCAGGATGAGGGGCCAGCGGCCGTAGAGTTTGGGGAAGGATTCGATCAGTTCGATGCGAAAGATGCCGACGGTGGCGATGCCTTTTTTGAGGAGGAGGGCGGCGATCGCAGAAATACACCCGATTAAACAGGCTTCTAAGAGGGCGTAATGGTCATCAATGATGTAATTACCCCAATGATGCTGGGAAATCCACCGATTCAACCGGGTGGACAAAGATCGCTTCATCACAACCATGGGGATGGATTTTTTCAGAATACCCCGAAACCGGGCCGCCCCCCCGGAGAAGAGGGGCGATCGCCTCGATGCTTCCTGCCTTGGGTGCTAATCCGGGAACGTACAGCCCGCCGTAGGAACTAAGACGGAGTTATCTCGAACCCGGAATTTATTCGCTTCGCCCACATTGCCCAAATTGGTGAGGGCTGTTTGCAGGGCGGGACTGGGATCGAGAGCAGCAATGGGGGCGGCAATGCCGAACAGTTCTAGGGTTGAAGCATCTTGGCGACGGAGGAAGAAATCTTCTGCCGCAACATTATTAGTGGATGTATTATTTTCCAACCGAATACAGAGGCGGGAGTCATCTTCTGATCGCCCCATGATTCCCGCATCTCCCGTTGTTCCGCTGACGGTATTGTCGCGGATCGTTGCGGAAAGGCGGGAGGTATCTTGCGATCGCGCCCAAATCCCTGCATCGCCGGTAATGCCACTCACCGTATTATTGGCAATTGTCACTGTCAGTTGGCTATCATCGCGGGAACGGGCAAAAATTCCCCCATCGTCATTCGTAGTATTGCCCACAATCTGATTGCCTTCCACCGTCACAAATAAAGTGGACTGATCTTCAGCCCGTAGCCGGATACCCCCTTCTTTACTATTGGTTAGTAAATTATCCCGAACCACAACCCACGCTGTCCCTCGCGCTGGAGTGAGTAACCCGTCATCATCGTCCATGCGCACATCAATGCCCCAGTTGGCATTATTAACGCGGTTATTCGTAATCAGCAGATCATCAAAAATGGAGGTTTCCCGTACCCGCACATGGATGCCATTATCCACCGCATTTTCAATCACATTGTCCGCAATCACCCCCCGCACAACCCGACCACTACCCGCAGAGCCAAAGCTAATTGCTTTATCCGGCATTTTCTCAATGCGATTATTGCGAATTTCAATATTCCCTTGGGCATTGGTATCAAGATTAATATCAATACCATCGGCCCCCGCTGCATTCACCGTCCCCCGATTGATCACCGTGTTATTCAGAATTCGCACCGTTGCGGTTGTGGGAGCGGTACAACCGGGATAGATACTAACAGCACCCGTCCGACAGAGGCTCAATTCAATCCCATCGACCTCGTAAGTGGCATTAATCGCAAAGTCCGTTTCAACGAGGTTATTCGCAATCAATAGATCTAAACCTGAGACGCTATTATTAACTAGAATTGCCCCGTTTAATTCGGTGAGAATGGGATCAGGATTATGGACAGTATTGCGAACCGTATTATTTAAAATTTCCACCTTGCCGGTGACATTTTCGAGATAAATACCTTCACCTAGAGCATTGTTGATCGTGTTATTGAGAATCTGAACATTGTTCAACCGCTGCCCTTCAATGCCCCGCTGGGTTCCTCCGGCGTTGATGTTGAAACCAGAGACTACGATATTTTGTCCCCCTGTCGGTAGGAGAATCCGGCCATTGATGCGGGGTATGCGACCATTACCCGAAAACGGCAATTGTGTCAGGCCAAATTGGGTATTGACCTGTTGAACAGGGCCGCTGGAGAGGAGTTGGCTAACGGTGTTGGGAAGCGTGAAACCGTTGAACGTGAGATTTTCGCCGTTGAGATAGATGATTACGGTTTTGTCCTGTTGCTGTTGGGCGAGGGCGATCGCCTCCTCCATCTGGCTAAACGGACTTTCCACCGTACCGTTACTGTTACCATTGCCCACATGAACAAAAAAGAGTTCCTGTTGCGTTTGGGGATTCACCGCAACCACCTGATCCTGAACCACCTGATGATCCACCATCACGCCATTGGTGCGTTGAATCGGTTCAGCCATTTGGTCTAAGACCGGGATGCCTACCGTTTGTGAGCCACTGCGAGCGGGGAAATGAACCCCGATGCTGGCCACGAGGCGCGTATCAAACAGGCTGTCATGCTGCAAGGTCAGGCTAGCACTGGTGTAAGGGTTGGGCCGGGCCACCAATCGCCCCCGCACGCCCACAACATCACCATTACCCTGAGCCGAAAGATAATAAAGACCCCCATAGCCCCGTAAATCTCCCTCAGACCAGCGTAGGATCGGACTCCCCGCTTCCACCTCTAAACCCGCTACCGCCGATTCAAAAACCTGATTACGCCCCAGGAGTAACTGATTCCCTTGGAATTGGCTTTGACCAGAGAAGGCGGAACTGAGGAGATTGCGCCGTGAGCCAATGGGTAGAAAGACGTTGGCCCGTAATTCCCAGGCATCCCCAACATTTTCATAACCAACACCCAGTTGATGAAATGTGCTATTTCCCGTGTTGCGCACATCCCAAGCCCCATAAAACCCAGTGAGGCGATCCGCACTAGCATCGCCATCGCGCCCTTGATGATAAAACCGCTGTCCTAGGGTTAACCCTCCCGAAATCGTCGAGTCAGCATCTAGCAGTAAACGGGTTTCGGTGAAGAGGAGTGATTCTGCGGGTTTGGACTCTAGGGGAATGAACCCTTCTAGGGTGGTGAATGCCTCTAGCCCTGGCCCTTCTGTCCGATAGCGGACGCGGACTTGAGGGTCAGCCGTTTGGGCAATGCTGACTCCTGTTAAACCGGCACAAAGGAATGCGGTCAACAGCCCAGAAACAGGAAACACACGCATGATGAACACCTACCATCACAGGACACCAAGGACTAACCATACTGAAGACAAATTAATGGGCTATAAAGTTGACCCTAAATGCTGTTCATTGTGGGGTTAACTGTAGATTAATCTAAGAGGTTGCTGAGTACAGGACAAAAAATCAGGCTTGGACTGAAACCCTGATGATTTCGTAGGTTGGGTAGAACAATAGCAAAAACACGCTCCCTAAAAATCCCTATTCTGTCGTGCGGGCATCTTGCCCGCTGGGATCAGGCACAATAGGGAGCAGGATGCTCCCATCCCATCAAAATCAAGATTCCGCCGTACATTTCAACGTTTGTCCTGTACTCAGTATGGCGGCATACTCATCAACCGATTCGCCGGATCAAGTCCCATGGTCGTAAATCAGCAACTAATCGGGTTGATTGGCGCGTTAGGAGGTTCAGGGCTACTGAAAGCTCCGCTGCTTTAGCGCGGAGAAGGTTACAAGCCAGCATTGAGCGGCTGACTCAGAAGGGGGGTTAATTATGCAGATGTATTTCAATCACCAACGGCTGACGTTACGGCCTCAAGATGCGATCGCAACAGGCGGCGAAGCGGATATTTTTCGCTGGCAGAATGACGCGATTAAACTCTTCAAAGCCCCCGACCATCCCGACTATCACGGTTTTCCCCAGGCCCAACAGGCCGCCCAATTCCGCCTTGACCAACACCAAACCAAACTGCGCCAATTTCCCCAAAATTTACCCGATCGCGTCATTACCCCCACGAATTTAGTCACCGATCGCGCCGGGCGGATTTGGGGCTACGGGATGCCCTTGGTGGAACCGGCGCGGGTGTTGCGCCAGTATAGCGATCGCGCCCTCCACCGTAGCGGCATGGATAATGGCGCGATCGCTCAAATTCTGCAAGACCTCCATGGCACGATCGCCGCGATCCATCGGGTCGGCGTGGTGATTGGGGATTTTAATGATTTGAATGTGTTGGTGCAGGGCGATCGCGCCTATCTGATCGATGCCGATTCGTTTCAGTTCGGCGGCTTTGCCTGTACCGTCTTTACCGCCGCCTTTGTAGACCCCCTCCGCTGCGACCCAACGGCCAACGCCCCGCTGCTCAATGCTCCTTATCATCCCGAAACCGATTGGTATGCCTTTGGGGTGATGGTGATGCGATCGCTCCTCTGTGTCGGCCCCTATGGTGGCGTGTACAAACCCAAAAACCCCGCCCAGCTTGTCCCCCCCGCCGCCCGTCCCCTGCACCGGATCACGATCTTTCACCCAGAGGTGAAATACCCCAAACCCGCCTTACCCATCGAAAGCCTCTCCGATGACCTGCTGCACCACTGCTATCGGGTTTTCGTGGACGATCAGCGCGGCCCCTTTCCCGTGAAACTCCTTCAGGATCTCCACTGGCGCACCTGTCCCCAATGCCAGCTTGAACATACCCGCGCCGCCTGTCCCGTTTGCACCCATGCAACGATCACCCCGGTTCCCCCACCGTTAACCCAAACCGGGCGCGGCACAGTCACCGCCACGGTGCTTTATCGCACCACCGGGTTGATTTTGGCAGCCCAACGGGTTGGCTCCCAGGTGCAATGGTTGGTACAGGAGGCGGGCCAATTAAAGCGCGAAGGCGGGGCGGTGATTCTGGCGGGCGATCGCGATCCCTCCCTCTGGGCCGGACTCCAAAACCGCACCACCCTGATCGCCAAAGGGGGACAAGCGATCGCGTTCCATCCCGACCATCCCCCCGAACGGATCGCCGTCGAAACCCACCAGCACCAGCCCCAACTCGTCACCAATGGGCGCGATCGCTTCTGGCTCCACAACGGCCAACTGTTCAAAGCCGGACGATTCGGCCCAGACTATTGGGGCGATGTCTTGGCCGGTCAAACGCAGATTTGGGTCGGCGCATCCTTTGGCGTGGGCTGTTACCGGGCGGGTCATCTCAGCGTCACCTTCACCTTTGCCGTGGGTCAACCGGGCATCAATGACCAAGTGCGCCTCGATTGGGGACGGGGTCAACAACTCGCGGCCCACTGTGCGATCGGCCCAACGCGAGCTTGGCTCGTCTGGGTGATGCAAACCGACGGCATCACCCACTATCACGGCGCAGTCATCCACTCCACAGGCGCAGTCGAAGCGCAACTCCAGGCAACCCCCGGCGATGCCCCCTGGTTAGAAGCGTTCCACAGTCATTGCGCCGTGGGCAATGTTTTATTCGCAGCAACAGACAGCGGCATTGTCCGGGTCGAAGCGTATCAAGGTGCAGTTCAAGTGGCGCAAACCTTCCCCGACACGGAGCCATTTGTCAGTGCAGAAACACAACTCTTACCCGGAGACGGCGGCTTAATCGCCGTGGGGCCACAGGAAATTATTCAGTTACAGCTAAGATGAGAAGATGTGCGATCGGGATTAGGGGTGAATCCGTGTAAAATGAAGAAGTGCTAATGCCTACCCAAATTTTGTATAATGAATGTCTGACTGAATTCCAAGTAAATTGGGTTTGTGAAAATAAAAACTTATATGCAAATTAAAAAACTAAAATATTACGACAATGAATACAAGTGGGATCTAAAAGAAGTGAATTTCTTGCCCAACTTGAATCTATTAGTTGGTGTATCGGGAGTTGGAAAAACAAGAATACTTAGAGCTATTCATAGCCTAAAAATCATTGCAAATGGTGCATCTTTAAATGGAGTTAAATGGGATGTTTGTTTTATCGCTGACAATAATCTCGAATATACTTGGAGTGGGGAATTTGAAACAAAAGAAAGCACAATTTCAATTGACGAAAATCAAGAAGAAAATGACCAAGTAAAACTCATAAATGAAAAATTAACTTGCAGCAATAAAAAGGTTTTGGTTGAGCGGCAAAATTCAGAAATCATATTTGACGGAAATAAAACACCTAAACTATCACCTTTTGAAAGTGTCGTCGAGTTGTTGAAACAAGAAGATCAAATTTCGCCCGTAAAAGAGTCACTAGATAAAATTATATTGGCTGATTCTGAAAGTGTTAATAAAGTTTGGCGCTTACCAGTATCTATTTTTAAGAAATTTGAAAGTTCTTCAATTTCTGCTTTACAACAAAGTGGATTGCCTGCACCAATAAAGCTAGCTATTCTTTACAGAACACTTCCCGAAGAGTTTAACAAAATCAAAGAAGCTTTTATCTCGATATTCCCAAATGTCTTAGACATAAAAATCGAGGCCATGAAAGATGAAGATATTCCCATTGCGCTTTCTAAAATACTAAGAGAAGCCACCATCGTTAGCATCAAAGAAAAAGGAACAAAAAGTTGGATTGAGAATATCTCTTCAGGAATGATGAAGGCATTGATGTATATTAGCGAGTTGTATTTAGCTCCTGAAACTTGTATTATTCTAATTGATGAACTCGAAAATAGTTTAGGTGTTAATTGCCTAGATGATATTACTGAAATTGTTCTGGACAATAGGAAATCACAATTTATTATTACTAGTCATCACCCCTATATAATCAATAATATTAGCCCTGCATACTGGAAAATAGTAACTCGAAAAGCTGGTCTGGTGACGGTTAAAGATTCGGAATATTTTCATATATCTGAGTCTAGACAAAAAGCATTTATTGACTTGATCAATGTTCTAGAGGACGAGGCGGATTTAGAAGAGGAGTGATGAATATTTACTTTTTAGTTGAGGGTAACAGCACAGAGAAAAAAATATATCCTAAATGGCTTGAATACCTCATTCCTAATCTAGTAAGAGTTAGATATCATGATCAAATTAGCAGCAACAACTATTACCTCATCAGCGGAAAAGGGTATCCTAGAATTTTATATGATGGACTTGAAAATGCCATCGATAAAATTTCAGAAACTGACAAATATGACTATCTTGTTATATGTGTTGATGCTGATGAGCCATCAGTAGAAGAGAGAATGCAATATATTCGTGACATTATCAAAGGTAAAAAAATTGATCTAGGAAAAACTAAAATTGAGATTATTGTGCAAAACCGCTGTATGGAAACTTGGCTATTGGGTAATCAGAAGATTTTTGACTCTAGACAGCCACTAGATAAAACGCTAGCAGACTACGTAAAATACTATGATGTCTCTCAAAAAGATCCTGAACAAATGGGAATGTATAAAATGAGAAATCATGCTGATTTTCATTATGAATACTTGAGAGAAATTTTTAGATCAAAAAAAACAACATATAGCAAGAAAAATCCGAATGATGCTAAAGAAAGATACTACTTCGAGGAACTTCAGAAAAGAGTAAAAAATAAACCTGAAGATCTCAAAACTTTTCAAGTTTTTCTAGAGTTCTGTGAGAGAGTCAAAACTATCATGCTTCAAGAGACAGAAAAAAGTAACTAAATAGCAGAAACTATAAGTTAAAGAAGGCTTGTATTGGGCAATTATTCATCAGTACAAACGGGATATAAATATCTCGTTAAAATCTGATGACCTTGGGTATCTAACCATAGGATTAGATACCCAAGGTCATTTCTTGAGAGCATTTTAGGAGTACGGTTTTTGAATCGGGTTAGGGTTTCGTAGGAGGCGCGATCGCGTTACTACCGATCGCGCCCTCCCAATGCACTAATCCGCCCTGCACATCGCTAAAATCTGCCCCGGTGAGATCCGCGTCTTGGAAGGATGTGCCGCCGTATTGGGCGATCGCTGCTTCAATCTGTCCCGTCCATTGCCCGGTGATGGCGAAATAGAGCAGGGTGAGGAGAGTGAAGGCCCAGCCGAGCGGATGGCCGGTGGTGAGACCCGCGATCGCCGTCGTCCAGAGCAGAAACACCGCACCGCCAGAGGTGAGGGCGATCGCGGTCGGCCCCACGATCGCCCCCAATCCGGATCGCCACCGTCCACTCAACCCGACCCCCAGGCTCAAACCCAGTACCGCCCCCACCATCGCCGGCATCAACGCCTGATCAAACCAAGTTCCGCCGTAAAAAAAGCCGATTAATATCCCCACGCCGCCACTGCCCACCGCGATGCGATACCGGGAGGGCAGTGCGATCGCCGCCCCCGTGCCCAAACTCACACTATGCAAGACAATTACTAACATCCCCGCCGTGTCCTGCATCGGTTGCCCCAAAGCTGCGAAGATCAGCCCCGTCACGGCTTTACCCGTGAGCCAAGCTGTGAGGGCGATCGCCGCAATCAGTTGGGCCCATTGCCAAGGCGATCGCCCCAGCCGCGCCCCTCGAAACGTCGCCCCCCGGAGGATCGCGCCGCGAAAATCCGCCCCCCGCAGATCCGCGCCGTGAAAATCGGCATTGGTCAAGGTTTGGCGGCGAAAGGAGCGATTTTGTAAATTGGGAGTAGAGGAGGCCATGGAATGACACCGTTAACACGATTCAAACAATTTCTATTTAAATTATGGCGGAGACGATGGCTGACGGTGGGAGGTGCGATCGCGCTTCTCATCGCCCTGATCCTCTACACCGTCCCCACGCTCCAACGTCCTCCCCGCACTGACCTCCAGCGGGATCTGTTTCAGGGGGTGCAGTACGATCGCACCGTGCTCAACTCCCCCCGCTCCTTGGTGATCCACACCCTCACCATTGACCTCACCGCCCCCGGTCTGCGCCTCATCGTTTCCCCCGGCGATCCCGACCATCCCGGCCAAACCCGCGCCGCCACAACGACCGACTTTCTCCGTCAATCCCGCGCCCAAATCGCCATTAACGGCAGTTATTTTTACCCCTTCATCGAAAATACGCCGTGGGATTATTTTCCCCATGGGGGCGATCGCGTTTATGTCCTCGGTGAAGCGATCGCCGACGGCATCCCCTACGCCAAGCCCCGCCCCGACTGGCATCCGGTTTGTTTTAGCCCCGCGCAACGGATGCAGATTTCCCCCGATACCACTTGCCCCCCCGATACTGCCCAGGCCCTCGCAGGTCTCCCTCGCCTCCTGATTGACGGGACATTACCCGATCGCTCCGCTAACCGCAAACCCTACGCCCGCACCATTGCCGCCACCAACGCCACCGGGACAACACTTTGGTTAATCATCGTGGATGGCAAACAACCTTTTTACAGCACAGGGATGACTCTCACGGAGGCAGGCCAATGGGCGCAAGAGTTGGGGGCGACGGATGCGATCGCCCTCGACGGTGGCGGCTCTGCAACCCTCGCCTACGAAACTCCCGATGGCCCTAAACTCCTCAACGCCCCCATCCACGCCAAAATCCCCATGACCGAACGCACGATCGCCAACCACATCGGCATCTACGCCAAACCCTTGGATTAATGCGCCATCTGCCAGGTGAGGGTTTCGCCAGGGTTTAGGGGCACAAGTTCCGAATCGGGAAAGGGTAATGCGGTGGGGATTTGCCAGGGTTTTTTCGTGAGGGTGATTTGTTGAGTATTTCGGGGGAGTTGATAGAAGTCGGGGCCGTGGAAACTGGCGAAGGCTTCGAGGCGATCCAGTGCATCCACACTGTCGAATGCTTCGGCGTAGAGGGGCAGGGCATGGAAGGCGGTATAACATCCGGCACAACCGCAGGCGGTTTCCTTGCGATCGCGACTATGGGGCGCACTGTCTGTGCCGAGGAAGAATTTCGGATTACCAGAGGTGGCGGCCAGGAGGAGGGCTTGGCGGTGGGGTTCGCGTTTGAGGATCGGGAGGCAGTAAAAATGGGGCGAAATGCCGCCTTGAAAGATGCGATTCCGGTTTAACAAAAGATGCTGCGGGGTAATCGTGGCGGCGGTGCGATCGCTCCCGCGCACAAACGCCACCGCATCGGCGGTGGTGATATGTTCGAGGACGATGCGGAGTTGGGGCACGCGATCGCGCAACGGGATTAAAAAGCGATCAATAAAGACTTTTTCCCGGTCAAAAATATCAATATCTGAATCGGTCACTTCGCCATGGAGTAAGAGGGGCAAATCCACCGCTTCCATCGTTGCCAAGACGCGATCGCAGTTGCGAATATCCGTCACCCCAAAATCAGAATTGGTTGTCGCCCCAGCGGGGTAATATTTCACCGCTTTGACAAATCCCGATGCCTTGGCGGCCTTGATCTCATCCGGGCTAGTGTGGTCGGTGAGGTAGAGGGTCATCAGCGGCTCGAAGGCATGGCCGGGGGGAATGGCGGCGAGGATGCGATCGCGATAGGCCGCCGCCTCGGCCACGGTGCGCACCGGCGGCTTCAGGTTCGGCATCACGATCGCCCGCGCAAACTGCCGCACCGTATCGGGTAAGACCGCCCGCAACGCCGCTCCATCCCGGAGATGTAGATGCCAATCGTCCGGTTGGGTGAGGGTGAGAATGTCCATAGTGGCAATGCTCCGATGAAATAATGGGATGATCCCCCCGGCTGTGCCGACCCCCTTAAAAAGGGGGTTTTAGATATGACCCCCCTTTTTTAAGGGGGGCAGGGGGGATCTGGTTTTAAGGAGGATCACCCCCCTTTTTTAAGGGGGGCAGGGGGGATCTGGTTTTAAGGAGGATCA
>NZ_JAQMTY010000195.1 GCF_028330765.1 Spirulina subsalsa CS-330
CAGGATAAATCAATGGCGTTAGTCGTTGAGCCTAGCAACCCTCTGCAACTCTCGTTGTTTGAGTGGATAAATGGTCAGGTAACTGGCTGTTCAGAATCCCCCACTATAGCCCGTAGGGTTTAGTGGGGGAGTATGTCAATGTCGTGACACTAGCGAGCAAGATGCTTGCACTACGGAATTATCGGATTATTTCCTTACGTTTCATAAATCCACTCATGCCGAACCCGTTTTAACGGGTGTTCGCTCTGAGCCAAGACCTTCAGTTCTGGGTGGTGGTGGGTTTCTGGGCGATGTGAGGTCTTATGGGGTGGCGTAGTGTAGCCGGATCGCTTGGGCTAAACCTTCTAGGGTGTAGTCCTGGGCTTCGATATCGACGCGGCCGAAAATGCGATCACAAGCCTGGGACGTTTGCGGGCCAATGGAAGCCAGCGTCACCCGCTGCATTAACGCCTCCCAACCGGGCACGCTTTGGATCAGGGTGTGAACATTCTGCACGGTTTTAGAACTGGCAAAGGTGATCATGTCCACCTCACCCGCCGCTAAACGGTGACGAGCCGCCAGGGGGATCGTTGCCGGACAGCCGGATTCATAGGCCGGAGCCTCGATCACCGTTGCGCCTTGGGCTTGGAATTCCTGCACCAAGACATCGCGCCCGCCCGTTTCGACGCGGGGAAAGAGCAGCGTTTTGTCGGCCAATCGGTCAGGAAAATGAGTCACCATCGCGTCAGCGACATAGTCCGGGGGGATGAAGTCGGCGGTGAGGTGATAGGCTTGCAGGACTTTGGCGGTTTTGCGACCCACGACGGCAATTTTGCAATGACCGAGGGCGCGACTATCAAGCTGGTGATGGGCGAGGCGGTCAAAAAAGGCGTTGACCGCATTGGCGGAGGTGAGCAGGAGCCAATCCACACGGGAGAGGGTTGCGATCGCTCCATCCAACACCGCCCAACTCGATGGCGGCCGAATCTCCAAGGCCGGCAGGTCGATCACCTGCGCCCCCTGTTGTTCGAGCAAGTCCCGAAAGACGCTGGCCTGCTCCGCTGAGCGCGTCACCACAATGCGTTGCCCCGCTAAGGGGTTGACCGGATTTTGTTGCATGGTCACCACCTCTCCAATCACGATGACACAGGGCGAAAGTCGTTGCCCTGCGGTCTGCTCTAGGATATCAGCACAGGTTCCGCGCCACACCTGTTGTTGGGGTTGGCCGCCGTGACGGATGACAGCGATCGCCCCAGACGGCGATCGCCCCGCCGCGATCAACCGCTCCACAATTCCCGCCAAATTCCGCCCCCCCATCAAAAACACCAGGGTTTCCAACTGCGCCAACGCCCCCCAGGCCAACCCGTCGAGATCATGGGCCGTCATCACCGCAAACCCCTGACTCAGCACCTTATCCGTCAGCAAAATCCCCGCTAATAACGGAGCCGCTAACGCCGAGGAGACTCCCGGCACTAGTTGCCAAGGACAGGCGGCCGCCGTGAGGGCCTCAAGTTCAGGGTGCGATCGCCCAAACACCCCCGGATCACCACTTTTCAGCCGCACCACCTGCTTCCCCTGCTGACAATAGGCGATCAACATCTGATTAATCTGAGCTTGGGGCGTGCTGGCTTCTCCCCCCCGTTTGCCCACCTCCAGACAGAGGCAATCCGGGCGCGTTGCCGTCAAAATCCTAGGGTCAATCAACCCATCGTGAATGACAATATCCGCCCGGCGCAACACGGATACCGCCTGCTGGGTCAGGGTGGCACAGTTCACCCCCGCCCCCACTAAATACACCTGACCGGGCAAGATTGGCATGGCGGTTCGTTTAACGATTCAACATCATCCAGTGTACGGCGCGGTGAATTTTTTTTGAGAGCGATCGCGATTTTGAGAAAATGCTGTGTTACGATGGTTAATCGCTGAGGACGCATAGCTCAGTTGGTTAGAGTACGTCGTTGACATCGACGGGGTCACTGGTTCGAACCCAGTTGCGTCCATATTTAGAGGCTGTTTGAAACGTCAAACTCAGATCCAAATCATGAGCCTCACTCAATGGAAACAAGGGGCTGAAGCCCCTTGCCTCTCTATTCAAGAACAAGGGGCTTAAGCCCCTTGCCTTCAACAACTTCTTAGGGCGAGTCTGGGGAATTTTTTGCGGCTTTGGCGGCTTGGACGGCTTGATAGAAGCCCAGCACCACAAAAATATTAGAGAGGGTGAGGAAAAATTCTGCACCGCCGTGGAGCCAGTCCACATTGGCTAAGGTTTCACCATAGGCGACTTTGGCATAGATACCGGCGGGGATGGTGACGGCGACGAAGACGAGGAGAACATAAAAGCCGATCATGGCGAGGCGGGGGAAGCGGTGCGATCGCGCCATGAACCACAAAAACCCCAAGTAGGGCAACAACGATATCGCGAACAAATTATCTTTTGACATAGGACTTGCAAGAAAGGGGATCGCAGCAGAGGCAAGGGGCTGAATTGAGCGGCAAGGGGCTTAAGCCCCTTGTTTTGTTTGGCGATAGATCCACCAGGCGGCGGCGCAGAGGGTGCAGTTGCCGATTACCGTCGTGGCGGCTTGGAGGGTGACGAGCCAATCCAATTCCGGGGGATTGTCGAAAAAATGCCAGGTACAGGCACACATCGCACTCACCAAAGCCGGTAGCATCCCCACCGAGAGCGCCCACCAACTGCGATCGCCCGTAATCTCCCCCAACCGCCACACCAGCCAAATCGCGGTGATCCACTCAATCACACTCGAAACATGAATAATCCAGGTCGGAATCGAAAGAGCATGCATGGCAAATCTGACCGATGAAAGCAACAGGGCCATCATCCCATAGGAATCAAGGCTGTGGCCCTATCCCTTCGTCACCCAAAACGCCCAAGTGGGTTCAGCAATACCCTTTAGTTGGAGTTGTTGGAATTTTTCCACTTCTTGATCATTGAGAAATGCCGCCACTTCCGACGACACCAAAATGCTGTTGGGTTGGGCGGATTCTTGGAGGCGGGCGGCAATATTCACCGGCGGGCCGATGGCAGTGTAGTCGGAATGGTGCTCACTGCCGAACATCCCCACCACAGACTGCCCCTGGTGGATGCCACAGCGGAAGCGCACCGGCGGCGGATCGTTATCATTGACGATGCCTTGGTCTCGCCAGCGTTGGTTTAAGTCATCCAAGACCCGATACATGCCCCGCGCCGTTGCCACCGCCCGCCGCGCTTGTTCTTCTGGGGTGAGAGATTCCGGCGCACCAAACAAGGCCAAAATCGCATCCCCCATAAACTTATCCACCACCCCGCCATTCTCAAACACCACCTGGGTCATCGCTTCGAGGTATTCATTCAACAGCCGCGCAATCCCCCGCGATTCTAAGCGGCTCGACAATTGCGTAAACCCGACAATGTCACTAAACAAAATCGTCACGAGGCGGGGTTCTGGGTCAAGATCCAGCTTCATATCGCCTTGGGCAGCGCGGCGCACCATTTCGGGCGGTAAGAACCGTTTCAGCACCGCCTCGGTGAGGTAGTCGTTGAGTTCCTTCATCCGCTCTTCATTGGACTTCAAGGCCAACATATTGCGCACACTGGCGAGGAGTTCGCGATCGTTAAAGGGTTTCGAGAGATAGGCATCGGCCCCCTGTTCGGTTCCCTCGATCCGGCTCATCTCGTCGGCCTTGGCGGTCAGTAAAATAATCGGTATGCCCCGCAATTCTTCATTGGCTCGCACCATCCGGATCAAGTCCAACCCGGACACCTTCGGCATCATCAGGTCACTAATAATCAGTTTCGGCCGTTGTTCTTCTAAAACGCTGTAACCTTCCGCGCCGTTGCGGGCTGTGCAGACAGGATAACCGGCGGATTTTAACACGTAGGATACATAACTGCGCAGATCTGAGTTGTCGTCTACTACTAAAATCAGTTGCTTTTGGGGTTCAATCCCGTCAGGAGTCATGCCGTCTGGAATTGTTGCCAGGGGCAAATCCGGCAGGGAGGCTTGATCTTCGTCTTGTAATTCCACTTCGAGGTCGGCGAGTTCTACGGCAGCGCGGGTGATCTGGACTTCGCTGGAGACTTCGAGAATTTGATCCGAAGGGAGATGGGTGGAGCCGTGGTGCAGCCAAATGATGAAGGCTGTGCCGGTGGTTTCCTCGGCGGTGGCATCGTCTTGGTGGACGGATTGGACGGTGATTTGGCCGCCGTGGAGTTCGACGATTTCTTTCACCAAGGCGAGGCCGAGACCCGTGCCTTCGTAGGAACGGTTGACGGAGCCTTCGGCTTGGCGAAAGCGATCAAACAAGAAGGGAATTTGGGAATCGGCGATCCCGATGCCGCTGTCGCGGACTTCGAGGCAGACGTAAGCTCCGGCGGGTTTGACGCTGACGGTGATGCTGCCGTTCGCCTCGGTGAATTTCATGGCGTTGGAGAGGAGGTTGTACACCACTTTGTCGAATTTTTCGAGGTCGAGGTAGACGGAGTCACAGGGGGTGAGGTGGCTGATCAGGTGGAGGCCTTTACGATCGCAATAGGGCCGAAAGGATTCTAAAATTTGCTCGACAAATTCCGTCAGGTCACAGGGGCGAAATTTGGGCTGCATCCGACCGGCATCGAGGCGTTGGAGGTCGAGGAGTTGATTCACTAAGCGCAGGAGACGGCGGGCATTGCGCAGGGCGATTTGGGTTTGGTCGCTAGGGAGGGGTTGGTCGCGATGGGTGGCGGCCTCTAAGGGGCCGATCATTAGCGTCAGGGGGGTGCGGAATTCGTGGGAGATGTTTTGGAAAAATTCGTTTTTTTGGCGATCGAGTTCGAGGAGGCGTTCGGCTTGTTGGCGGGTTTTTTGGTAGAGGCGGGACTGTTGCACGGCGATCGCTGCCTGAGAGGCCACCGCTTTCGTCAGTTCAAGATCCGCCCGTGACCAGGTGCGGGGGACTTCACTTTGGCGGAGGCTAATACTGCCGATGATTTGACCATCGACGAGCATCGGCACAATCAGCAGGGCGCGGGCGGGCGATCGCAACGGCAGATCACTGCCGTACTCATCACTGGTTTGGTCTTGCTCCTGCATGTTGTTGATCACCACCGGCTCTTTGGTCTGCAAGAGTTGTTTTAAGACCGGATTGCCGGCGATCGGCGCGAGGGATTGGGGCAGTTGTGGTGGGGGGTCTGGGGCATTGGGGTCAAGGGCTGTCCCATCGTCGGCCCAGGTGGAGGTGCGATCGTACAGGCCCACACATTGCACATATTCATCGGCCTCTGTCCAGAGGGACAGGGCACAGCCATCCACATCCAGCGTTGTCCCCAACCGCTTGGTGATCGTCATGAAAATTTCCTGGGGATCAAGGGTGGAGCGGATCGCTGAAGTGATTGTGTTGATCAGGGTTTCCCGCTTCGCCAAGGACTGCACTTTTTCATAGGCTTGGGCTTGGGAAATGGCCAAGGCGGCCTGATCTGCCACCATGATCCCCAGTTGGATTTCGTCGTCTTCCCAGATGTGTTCGCGATCGCACCGATGGAGCGCCAACACCGCCACCAAATCCAACTGCGCCAGCAAGGGCACAATCAAAATCGACTCCACCCCCGCCGCCGCCAAGACCGGGTAGCGATCGCCCCCATCGGGAATCTCGCCCAAACAGTCGGGATTGCTCTGCACCTCCTGAATCACCGTCACATCCTCCTGTTCCCAGACCATCGCGGCGTATTGGGCCTCGTTCAGGGGAGCGATCGCCTCTTCTTTTTGGTAGGCCAAAATATCGCTATCTTCATCCACGGCAACGCAGGTTTTCAGGATGCACACATCCACATCCAACAGATGCCCCACCGTATTCACAATCGTCTGGAGCACCTCCCGCAAGGGGGAGGCAGAGGAACCCCGCCGCCGATGTTGGGCATTGCGGATCGTGTTGGTGACCGTATTCAGTAGGGTTTCTCGACGCAGGGAGCGGCAGAGTTCTTCGGTGCGAACTTTCAGGACATTATGGGTGTCGAGGGCTTGGCGGACAATGCCCTTAAGGTGCTCGGCTTCCCAGGGTTTCGTGACATATTTAAACACCTTACCGCTGTTGATCGCTTCAACGAGATCATCCACATCGGTATAGCCCGTGAGCAAAATCCGGATGATGTCGGGATATTGTACAGCGGTGAGGCTCAAAAACTCCGTCCCGGTCATGATCGGCATCCGTTGGTCGGAAATGATCACAGCGATGTCGGGTTCTGCGGTCAGTACCTCAAGTCCCGCCGGGCCATTGTCAGCACGAAAGACTTTGTACTCTCTATGAAAGGTGCGGTAGAGCAGATCGAGGTTATCTGGCTCATCGTCAACCACCAATATTTTCGGCTTTTTGCGTTGCTGAGACTTCATCCATCGATCTCCTACCGTCTGCGCCAGACTTCAGGAAGCCAAGGTAAGGTTGTTTTCACGTTGCTTATGGTTTCCATGCTTGGTCATGACGCACCCCAACCAATGTATGTGGGCATAGGATATTTCTCCTACCATAGTACAGAACTTTCAGGACAGCGACGGGAATTGCTCGGCGGGGATTGGCCCAGAGCCTCAGGGGGCGAGGAGTCCCCAGCGAATTTGCTGCGCTTGGAGCCATCCGGACTCTTCCAGGGTTTGGAGGGCTTGGTTGATGGCCACGAGGAGCGCACCGGTTTGGGGGCCTTTGGGGATGGCGATCGCTAACGGTTCACTAGACAGGCGATCCGGTAAAACACGGTAAGCGGGATGGGCTTGCTGCCAACCGATCAAGATTGTGCGATCGCCCGCAAAGGCCGCCGCCTGGCCCGCTTCGAGCAAGTCTAGGGCCCCTTGGTAGGACTCCACGCCGATCAGTGCGACGCTGGGGTCACGATGGCGCAGGACAGCGATCGCACTCGACCCCGGCAAGACTGCGATCGGTTGCCCGGCGAGATCCGTGAATTGTGTAATCCCTGCCTGGCGAGTGATCACGCTCGTACTGTTGAAATAGTAGGGGCGACTAAAATAGACGAGGCGCGATCGCATCGTCGTCGCCGTCACCCCCGCGATCGTGATATCCGCCTCCTCCCGATAGAGGATTTCGACGCGATCGCGATTCTGCACCGGCACAAACTCCACCGTGGCATCGTCACCGAGAATCTGCCGCACCACCGCCCGCGCCACCTCAATTTCAAAGCCCTGCAATTGCCCATCACTGCCCACAAACCCCAAGGGCGGCGTATTGTCCTTCACCGCCACCGTGAGGCGGTTCTGGGCCTGAATTTCAGGCCATTCTGTGGCATAACTGGAACATAAAGGGTTAACAGGAACGAGGGGCAGAGCGATCGCCCCCCCCAACAATGCCGCCCAGACCTGTCTACTCCGTCCGTTGCGTCCGATAACTCCCTCCTTGCCATGACCTGGTCTCGTCGTACATTTCTCGCCTGTTTTGGGGTGAGCTTGGCCCAACTCGCCGCCTGTCGCCCCCAAACCCCTGATCATCCTGATGATGCTGATGTTAATCTAACCCTTCCGGACACGATCCGCATCGGAATTTTGGCCCCCTTAACCGGCCCCCATGCCGCTGCGGATGGCCTGCCCCTCGTCCAGGCGGCGGAATTAGTGGTTAATGAAGTGCATCGGGCCGGGGGGATCGAAATCTACGGGGAAAAACGCCCCCTTGAACTACGCCTCGCGGATGAATTGGATCGCCCCGACCATGCTGTTGCTGCGGCCCGGCGGTTGATGTTTCAAGATCAAGTAATTGCGATCGTCGGCTTGCCCCTCAGTTTTACCGCCATTCCCGTCGCCAACTTCACCGAAATGATCCCGATCCCGACGATCAGCACCACCTCCACCCACCCCGACACCACCGCCAACAAAAACTATGTGTTTCGAGCCGGGTTTATTGATGATGTTCAAGGGCGGGTCTTGGCGGAATTTGCCTATGGGGATTTGGGGGCGCGGCGGGCGGCGCTGCTGTACGACATTGCCAGTGTGTACAATCAGGGCCTTGCGGAGACCTTTGCGGCGGCCTTTACGGCGTTCGGCGGGGAAATCGTCCACCGGGAAACCTATACCACCCAAGCCGACCCGGATTTTCGCCCCGCCTTGGCGCAGATTCGCGATCGCACCCCTGACCTCCTCTTTCTGCCCAACTACATCAACGACATCCGCCGCCAAACCGCCCAAGCCCGCGACCTCGGCATTACCGCCACCTTCCTCGGCGGCGATGCCTGGGACAGCATCCAAACCCAACCCGACCCCAGCCTTGACGGTAGCTACTTCGCCACCCACTGGTACGCCAACCCCGATGATCCGAAGATCCGCGCCTTTATCACCGCCTACCGCGAGGCCTACCGTGTCCCCCCCAACCTCAGCGCCGCTCTGGCCTACGATGCGATGCACTTACTCCTAGAGGCGATCCGCTCCCAAGGCCGCACCGATGCCCAGGCGATCCAAGCCGGTCTCCAGAGTATTCGGAATTTTGACGGGGTGAGTGGTACGATTCGGTTTCGCGGTACGGGCGACCCGATTAAAACGGTGGTCATTGTCCAGATCGACGGCGATCGCCTCACCATCGCCCAAACCATTACCCCTAGTCTCTAGCCCTCCATGCGCTTTTTGCCCCGCCGCCCCACAGTCACGGTGGGCAGCGGGGGAATCCGTGCGCCTTGAGACCGGGGAGGGTCTCACCCCAGCAGATTAGCGTCGTTTCAATTGGTCAGAGGTGAGGGTGTTGATCACACTCATGGGCATGGCGGTGTTGGAGAGGGATTGCACATAGTCAGCGCGGAGATAGGGGCGATAGTTGGGGGTTCCGGCGATATAGAGGCCGAAAAATGCCACGCCGAGACTGCGCATATAGTCTTGGGCGATCGCCGGATCAGGCCCTAACACCGCTGGCGGCAATTCCACATCCTCATCGGTTTCCCCTAAGGTGGAAAAATGCGTACCGTTTCTCAATAGCACTAAATACCGCTCCGGGGTTTGCAAGGCCGTGAAGGGTAAGATTTGCTCATCAAGGGCGGGGGTGACGGTGTCGGCGCTGCCCGATACGATCAGCGTCGGAATGTCAATTTTGGCTAATTCTTCTGGGCCGAAGATTTCGCTGCTGAGGGGGTTAATCGCGATCGCGGCTTGTACCCGTTCATCCCGGAACGAGGGCGGCGTGGCTGGGGGCATGAATTGCGGCAGTTTTAAGGCGGCACATTGCAACACCAGAGATAGATTCAGGGCATAGAGACTATCGGGACAGGCGGCGGCTAGGGCCTCTTGGTTAATCCCCGCACCGGCCAAGGCGAGGGCGGTATAGGCCCCGAAGGATTGACCAATCACCCCCACCGCTTCGAGGTTGAGGCGATCGCCGTACTGCTGAGTGAGCCAATCTAAAACGAGGGTGATGTCTTGGGGACGGTCGAGGAGTTCCTCCGGTGGCGTGATTTCGCGGGCGAGACCGGAGGCCAGGGCGGCCAACTGTTCCCCGTTGCTGCCGGGATGTTCCGGGACAGCGACAGCAAACCCGTAGGACACCAAATGTTCAGCGAGGTAGGCGAAGGTTTGGCGGGTCGAGCCGAGGCCGTGGGAAATGACCACCACCGGCGCATTCCCCCGCAGGTTCTGTTCCGGGAGGTAGAGGGTGAGGGGAAATTCTCGTTGCCGGGTGGAGTCGGTGAGTTGCCATTCTTGCACTTCAAAGTTAAACGGGCCCGGTGTACGCAGATCCGAGGGGAGGGGGGGCGTAGATTGTGCGATCGCATCCTGTGCCGCGATCGATTCCACCACCGCGATCGCCCGATCCGTCTCCTCGGTTTTCCGGCTCACCAAACTCACCAACTCAAACGCCAACGCCGAATTAATCCGCAACCCCTTCACCGGAAACTTCCGCAACACATTCAACGGTGTTAACCCCTCCTCCGGATCTGCCGCCGCCAAGATCAACGCCGATCGCAGGGCATAGAACCCCGATAGCCGTTGCCGCGTCAAAATCAATTCCCCCACCTGCCACAACATCACTTCACCCTGGGGCGAATAGAGAAATTGCGAAATCGTAATCGGATCAACCGGGGCGCGTTGGCTCAGTACCGTCCGCAATTCCGTGAGTTGTTCATCGCTCAACCGTGCGGCCACATCCTGAAAATCCGGGGCAATTTTACCCGTTGCCGCATATTGTTCTAAGGACTCCACCGCGATCGAAAATTCCAACGGCCCGAAGTTAAATACAATCGTTTCGGCAGCGATCGCCACCCCCGGAACCAACACCCCCAATGGCATCACCAACACCCCCACCACACCACGCCACCACTGTTTCATCTCAGCTTTTCCCCACAATTCAAATCTAGATATAATAAAGTTCTTGAAAAATCCACATTCTCCGGTGCAGCCATCAAATCTATGAGTATCCAAGACCTCCACGGACGCGATTTACTCAGCCTTGCCGACCTCGACTCCACCCAACTCCACGAACTCCTCGCGGTGGCCACTGCCCTGAAAACGGGAGCCGAAAAACCCCTCTGTAACAAAGTGCTGGGCTTACTCTTTTACAAAGCCTCCACCCGCACCCGTGTCAGTTTTTCCGTTGCCATGTATCAACTCGGCGGCCAAGTCATCGACCTCAACCCCAGCGTGACCCAGGTGGGCCGAGGCGAGCCGATAATTGACACCGCCCGTGTCTTGGATCGCTACTTGGATATTTTGGCGATTCGCACCTTTGCCCAAGCCGACCTCCAAACCTTTGCCGACTACGCTCAGATTCCGGTGATCAATGCCCTCACGGATCTCGCGCACCCTTGCCAAATTCTAGCCGACTTGCTGACGATGCAGGAACAGTTCCAAACCCTCAAGGGACTGACCTTAACCTATTTGGGCGATGGCAATAATGTGGTGCATTCGCTGTTGATTGGCTGCGCCCTCGCGGGGGTGAATATCAATGTTGCCACGCCCCCGGACTATGCCCCCAGTCCCGCAGTGGTGGCCCAAGCCCAAGCCCTCGCCCTCCCTGATACGACGATCAAGATCCTCACAGACCCGATCGCTGCCGTGGAAAATACCAATGTGCTCTATACCGATGTGTGGGCGAGTATGGGTCAGGAGGATCTCGCCGAGTCGCGGATTCCGATTTTCCAGCCCTACCAAATTAATGATGATCTGTTGAGCCATGCCGATCCCGATGCGATCGTGCTCCATTGTCTCCCGGCACACCGGGGCGAGGAGATCACCGAGTCGGCAATGGAGGGATCGCATTCTCGAATTTGGGATCAGGCGGAAAACCGGATGCACGCCCAAAAAGCCCTCATGGCCTGCCTTTTGGGGCTTGTGGGTTAAGCTCCCCCCAGTCGGGGATTTGAAATCCCCGCCTCAGAGCAAAAACCCGTTAAAACGGCTTCCACAGTGGGCATCAGCCCACTTTCGCGATGAGCCAAGAACTAAAGTTCTTGGCTCATCGGGGTTGAGCAGATTCATCGACGGAGAGGGGGATTAGACGCAGGCGAGGTCAACGTTTGCACATTAAGATAAGCAGTAGTCTGGGTGAGGGATTGGATTACTTTAAGGAGCTTGCGCTATGTCTAAGCTGTTGGTTACGCAATATCAACGTCAGATTGAAGAGTTTAAGCGGTACGGCGGTTCTGCAAATGAATCGTCAATTCGGGGCGCGTTTCAGGTGTTGCTGGGGGAATATTGCAAGACGCGAGATTTTCGGCTGATTCCGGAATTGGAATATCGCGATCGCAAAATTCGGCCCGATGGGACGGTGAAGGATGCGCTGCGGTTGGATTGGGGCTATTGGGAAAGTAAGGATCAGTATGATGATCTGGATTTAGAAATTGAGAAGAAGTTTGCGAAGGGCTATCCCCAGGACAATATTATTTTTGAGGATTCCCAAACGGCGGTGTTGTTTCAGGCGGGGCGGGAGCAGCGACGCATTGCGATGGCGGATGCGGCGGCGTTGGATGGGCTGCTGCAAGAGTTTATTAATTATGTGCGACCGGAGGTTAAGGGGTTTCGGGAGGCGTTGGAGCGGTTTAAGGAGGATGTCCCGGCGATCGCGTCTGAGTTGCGATCGCGCATTGCCCAGGCTTCCGACAATAACCCCCAGTTTCAGACCCAACGGGATACGTTTTTAACCCTCTGTCAGCAGTCGATTAACCCCAATGTGTCGCTGGATGATGTGACGGAGATGATCATTCAGCACATTCTATCTGAGGATATTTTTACCAATGTGTTCAATGAGGCGCAGTTTCACCGTGATAATAATATTGCGCGATCGCTCTCTGGGGTGATTGAAACGTTTTTTACGCGCTCGGTGCGGCGGGATACGCTGAAGAGTATCGAGCATTATTACGCGGTGATTAAGCGGGAATCGGTGAATATTGCGAATCACCACGAGAAGCAAAAGTTTCTCAAGGTGATCTATGAAAATTTCTACAAGGCGTACAATCCAAAGGCGGCGGATCGGTTGGGAATTGTCTACACGCCGAATGAAATTGTCCGTTTCATGATCGAGAGTACGGATTTTTTACTACATCGGCATTTCGGCAAGTTGTTAGAAGATCCAGGGGTGGATATTCTCGATCCGGCGACGGGGACGGGGACGTTTATCACGGAGTTGATCGAATATTTAAATCCCCATCGTTTGCGCGAAAAGTATTGCCATGAAATTCATTGTAATGAGGTGTCGATCTTGCCCTATTACATTGCGAATCTGAATATTGAGTTCACCTATCAGCAGAAGATGGGGGATTATCATGAGTTTAATAATATTTGTCTGGTGGATACGTTGGATCATACGGCGTACCACGGGAAACAGATGGATCTGTTTGCAATGACGATGGAGAACACGAAACGGATCAATCGTCAAAATGATCGTGATATTTCGGTGATTATTGGTAATCCGCCTTACAATGCGTGGCAGGATAATTTTAATGACAATAACGCGAATCGTCTCTACAAATCGATTGATCAACGAATCAAAGAAACCTACATAAAACAGGGAAAAGCTCAAAACCAAATCGCGGTTTATGATATGTATGTGCGGTTTATGCGTTGGGCTTCGAGTCGTATCGGCAAAAATGGCATCATTAGTTTTGTGACGAATTCATCTTTTATTGATGGCTTAACATTTGATGGATTTCGGAAGGTGGTGAGTGAAGAGTTTAGCGATATTTATTTGGTTGATTTGGGGGCAGATATTCGCAAAAATCCAAAACTTTCAGGAACAACGCATAATGTTTTTGGAATTCAAGCGGGTGTAGCGATTAGCTTTTTTGTCAAGAAAGAAGGGGGCACGATTTCAGATTGTCGCATCCATTATGTGCGCCGTCCAGATGATGAAACGGCAGAGGAAAAGTTAAGCTATTTATCTTCACAAAAAATACAAAATTTACCGTTTGACCATGTGCGACCGGATAAAAAGCACAATTGGATTAATTTAACCGATAATGATTTTGATGAGTTGTTGCCGTTGATTGATAAAGAAGTGAAAGCGGGGCGATCTGAAAAGGCAATTTTTCAGTTATTTTCGCGGGGTGTTGCAACTCAGCGCGATGAGTGGGTTTATGATTTTTCTGAAGAGTCGTTAACGGCAAAAATGAAGTTTTTCGTTAAGACCTATCAAGCGACATTGAAAGATCCGGATTATACAGATCGTGAAAAAATCAAATGGGATCGTGAGCTAACAAAATATCTGGATCGGAAAATCCCTAAAGAGTTTGATAAGGAATCTATAGTGATTAGTCTTTATCGACCTTTTACAAAAGAAAACCTTTATTATGATAAGCATTTTAACGGAATGACTTATCAATGGCCAATTATTTATGGTAGGGCGTTTCAAAATCTTTGTTTAGCCTTATCTGGTACTGGTAGCTCTAAACCATTTCAAACCTTGGCCTCTGATCAAATTATCGGTCTAGATTGTTTAGAGAAAACTCAATGTCTCCCGCTCTATCGCTACGACAAAAACGGGAACCGTCACGATAATATTACCGATTGGGCGTTAACTCGGTTCCGCGAACATTATCAGCCCTCTCCCCCGGCCCCTCTCCCGCAGGAGAGGGGAGAAATTAGCCCTCGCCCTGTGGGAGAGGGTTGGGTGAGGGCAAATGTTCAAAGTCCCTCTCCTGCGGGAGAGGGATTTAGGGAGAGGGTCGATTCGGAGATCAGCGAACTCAGCTATATTGTCGGGGCAAGACGTTCAATTCCTGATGTGCTGTTGGAGAAGGCTAGAGAATTACGAAAAACTGAGACCCAAGCTGAAAAATTACTCTGGCAATGCTTAAGAAATCGACAACTTAATAATTTTAAATTTCGGAGACAGCACAATATTGGTCAATACATTGTTGATTTTTATTGTCATGATGCCAAGCTGATTATTGAGTTAGATGGTGGAATTCATGAGCAGCAAAAAGACCGCGATCGCGATCGGGATGATTGGCTGCAAGCGCATGGTTTGAAAGTGTTGCGATTGAAGAATGAAGAGGTGATCGAAGGGTTAGGTGAGGCATTAGAACGGATTGCATGGGCATTGGAACCCTCTCCCCCGGCCCCTCTCCCGCAGGAGAGGGGAGAAATTAGCCCTCTCCCTGCGGGAGAGGGTTGGGTGAGGGCAGATACTCACAGTCCCTCTCCCCCGGCCCCTCTCCCGCAGGAGAGGGGAGAAATTAGCCCTCGCCCACAGGGAGAGGGTTGGGTGAGGGCAGATACTCACAGTCCCTTTCCCCCGGCCCCTCTCCCACAGGAGAGGGGAGAAATTAGCCCTCGCCCGCAGGGAGAGGGTTGGGTGAGGGCAGATACTCACAGTCCCTCTCCCCCGGCCCCTCTCCCGCAGGAGAGGGGAGAAATTAGCCCTCTCC
>NZ_JAQMTY010000196.1 GCF_028330765.1 Spirulina subsalsa CS-330
GCTAAGATGTGGTCTGGGATTAAGGCGGTTGATTTGATTGCGATTGAAGGTCAGGTTGTATGGTTGATTGAAGTCAAAGACTACAGGCGGCAGCAGCGGACAAAAACGATAGATTTAGCTGAAGAAGTAGCCAAGAAAGTTTTCTGTACACTTGCAGCGATCTTGCCTGCCAAAGTCAATGCATCAGACTTGTCTGAACAACAGTTTGCTGAAGCTGTGGCAAGGGGTCAACGGTTACACCTCGTTTTACATCTTGAGCAACCCAAAAAATCGTCAAAGTTATTTCCCCGTGCTATCAACCCTTCAAATGTGCAGCTTAAATTAAGAGGGATAATCAAGCCGATTGATCCACATCCAAAGGTCGTTGAATCGACTCACATGCAAGGTTTAGCATGGACAGTTCGGTGATGCTGAGTGAGACGCTACCCGGTGTAGTGCATGGGGATGCTGATGGGGGCGATCGCACCCACCGGCCAACGTTACGCCAAACTTTCCGGATCAACCCCCAATTCGCGTAACTTCGCCATCAGTTGCTCATTCTTTTGGCGCTCTTGTTCAGCCTTAGCCTCCGCCTGTTCAGCCTTAGCCTCTGCCTGTTCAGCCTTAGCCTCCGCCTGTTCAGCCTTAGCCTCCGCTTGTTTCGCCTGTTCCTCGCCATGGAGCAGCAGGCTACCCGTGGCATCCCACCAGCGCAACCAGGGCAAATCCATATTTTGGTAAATGCCCGGCCAAATGCCCAATTCCACCTCCAATTCCTCAATGGGGAAACGTCCGCTTGGATTGGCTGGCATCAGGCGGTAGCGATTAGATACCAATTGATACACCTCGACCTGAGCCTTTTTGACTTCATAGATCGCGTAATAGGCCGGGCGAATTGCGGTTTCATAGACCCAAAATTTCCCCGTCCAAGGGGTCTTGTCCCGCTCTTCTGCTCCCGTCCCGGACACAAACTCAATCACAATCACCGGCGGCATAATCTCTTGCCACAGCACATAGGAACGACGGGCTTGGCCGTCTAAGGTGGGCGGGACATTCGCCACATAAAACCAGTCGGGGGCTTCGGCTCCCCGTTGGGGTGGGTCTGTGATCCGCCAATAAATGCCGCTGTCTTGACCGATGCAATAGTGACCATCGGGATGGACGCGATCGAGGACAGGACGAATCGATTCCGTTAACAAGATACTTTGGGGATGTTCCTGAAAATTCTTCACAAATGTACCGTCCTCACAGGGCAGTTGCGTGTGATCGGGCAAAGGGGTAAAGGATTCGCTAAAAACCATGATCTAACCTGGATTGCGTGGTTCTATCGTAGCGCGGTATTTCTGACCAAATCGGATCGCGTGGGTCTTGAACTTGAGGGCAGTTGGGCAAGGCTGAATCCTTGTCCTGATTGTTTTCAATGCTCAAGGCGGCCGGGGGTGAACTCGGCCGCCTTGATGCTTGAAAGGGGATTGCGGGTTAGGTGTGGTGCATCATTTCGCGGTAGCACCAGCGGACGAGGCTGAACCCGGCGATGAATTTGATCACTTCTAAACCCCAGTAGCTGAGTTGCATGGTGAGCATCGAGCCGGAGAAGGGGTTAGCGGTGGGGGCAAGCCAATCGAGGTGGATGCCGACGCTGCTGAGGAGGGGGGTGAGGCCGTAGGTGTAGAGGAGGGCGATCGCAAACAACACCCCTGCCGCCACCACAAATAACCGCTCTTGATGCTGGGTGAGGCTATGGCTTGACCATAGAGCCAGGCAAGCGGTGAGGACACAGGCCGCGCAAATCAGTTCAAGATGATTGAAGGCTTCAAAGAGAACATATCCCGCACTAGCGAAATCACTTTGCATCATCATGCCAGAGACATAAAGGCTAGGAATGATAACACCATCAAGGAGTAAGCTCCCGCTCAACCAAAAGCCGAGGGTAAATAGAATGAGGGCGGGCCAATTCAGGCGAGAAAGAGAGGGAATAAGACCTGAGCGCATGATTAAGACCTTGAATGCATATAGGTTCAGCCTAGCTAATTTTAGGGGTCTTAAATGTCAATAATAGTTAAGGGGGATTTTGGGCGGGTTCAGGGTTTGCCGGGGGGCGGTGATCATGGAGTAAATAGGTATTCATTTGGCCTTTTCCTTTGATCGGAATCACACCCCGTGGGCTGAGAATATATTGATTTTTGAGCCGATGATAGATGGTTTCGGTGACTTGAATGTGACCCGGTAGGCCTTGGGATTCCATGCGGCTGGCGATATTGACGGTATCGCCCCACAGATCATAACTAAATTTTGTTGTCCCGATCACTCCCGCCACTACAGACCCGGTATTCATGCCAATCCGGAGGTCAAAATGTTTCGGGGTGGTCTGGTTAATACGTTTAATAATTGTTTGCATTTCGAGGGCGACGGTGGCGATCACTTCGACATGATCGGCGCGGGGGGTGGGGAGTCCGGCCACCATCATGTAGGCATCGCCAATGGTTTTGATTTTTTCGACACCGTATTTGGCACTCAAGGCATCAAATTCTGAAAAAATGACGTTGAGTTGTTCAACGAGTTCAATGGGGGGGAGGTTGGCGGCGAGTTGGGTAAAGCCGACGAGATCGGCAAAGAGGACGGTGACTTCTTCAAAGCTGTCGGCGATGGTGGTGATCTGGGCTTTGAGGCGTTCGGCGATCGCTTGAGGCAAAATACTCAAGAGTAAATGTTCCGTTTTTTCCTGCTGTTGGCGCAGGGCCATTTCGGCTTCCTTGCGTTTAATGAATTGTCCGAGTTGGTTACCCGTGGCTCCCATCATTTGCAGTAAGTTGTGATCCGGGGGGAGATGTTCCTCCCGAAAAAAGGTCATCACCCCCAACATTTCACTGCCACTCTGTAACGGAAAGGCTAAGGCGGTATTCAAGCCGGACTGCACGATGAGGGATTGCGCCCCAAAGTCTGGATCGGTTTGCAGGGTTGTGATCCATTGAGGGCGACCGGCTGACCAGACGCGCCCGACAAACCCAACGCCTTCGGCATTTTCCACGAGCACCATGCCCTGTAAAAAGGATTGAAACGAGGCATTAGGGCTGGACTCTACCCAAAAATCAACCCGCTGGAGCCGGGGGACGGGGGCAGGGCAGGGGTTGCCATCTTGATCCCAGGTGGTGTGTTCGAGGTCTTGGGCGATGGGTTTGCGCTCGTCTGTGGTGTAGGGAATCCAAAATTCCCCGACATCCCAGTTGAGGTTTTCGCCGATCGCTTGGAGAATGCGGTGGGTGGCGACTTCGAGGGAGATGGATTCGGAGAGGATGCGGGCGATCGCATATTGAGCCGCTAACCGCTGCTGAGTGCGATGGCGTTCGGTAATGTCGCGGCCAATGTAGACAATATCTTGGGTGAGGCGGTGATCCGATTCCCCTTGGGCTTCGGTTTGGATTAAGGAACAGGAAAACGCGACGTTGAGTTTAGCGCCCTGTTTGGTTTGGCATTCCACTTCGATATTGCGCGACAGGACTCCCTCGGTTTGAATGGTGGCGGTGAGTTCGGCAAAGAGAGGATCGGCATTCAAAATCAATCGTGACAGGGGTTGATCAATCAGTTCGGCTTGGGTGTAGCCAAAGAGAATTTCGGTGGCGTGGTTAATGGTTTTAATCGTCTGATCGGGTGTGGTGACAATCAGAGCATCCGCGATCGCCGTCACGATCCGATCAATGTAGTTTTTGGAAGCCGTTAACGCATTGAGTAGCAAGTTCGACTCATTCGTACTCTGCACTAACACCTGTTCAAGGTGCATTTTTGCCGAGACATTCTCAATAAAAAGAATCAAATAGGGGTCAGCGGCGGCGGTGCTGGGGGTCGCCTGAACATGAAGATCTAAATAGAGATTTTGACCGTCGGCAGTGGTGCGCGTGATCCCGTTGAGGGCGAAATGGGGCATCTCGTTGGCAGCGATCGCCATAAACACATCTTCGCACCCATACAGTTCCGGAAAATGATCCCGAATATCCGTGTGCAACAGCGGCACAGAGGTATCCCACCAATGATCTAAACTCGCCGTCGGGGAATGATTCACAATCTGCCCAGCACCATCAAACACGACATAGCAAATATGGGGCGGCACAATCAATGTCTGATCAAAAACATTCATAGATGGGTTAGCAGATGGATGACCAAAGCACTGCACAGTTTCGACCATGAGACTTGGCAGCATAGAGGGCTTGGTCAGCGTGCAAAATTAACGCTTGGGAGTCGCTGTAGGGTTGAGGCTGCTCCGTTGCCCCCCCCAAACTGAGGGTAACATGGTCTGTAATGGGAGAACGCACATGGGGAATTTGAAGATTAGCAATGGCCTGTCGAATATTTTCCATCAGATGCATTAATCCTTCTTTCTGGGTATTCGGCAACAACACAATAAATTCTTCGCCGCCGTAACGCGCCACCACATCCGCCGGTCGTTGCACGGACTTGCGGAGCATGTGGGCAATTTTGACCAGACAGCGATCGCCCTCTGGATGACCGTAATAATCGTTATACGCCTTGAAATAGTCCACATCGGCAAAAATAATCGAGAGCGACGTAGATTCCCGGATCGCCAATTGCCATTCTCGGCGTAAATGTGCCTCAAATGCCCGCCGATTCGCCAACTGCGTCAACGCATCCGAATCCGCCTGAGCTTGCAGCGCCTCATTGGCCTGCTGCAACTGTCGATACAGTTCCGCTTGATCAATGGCAATCGACACCTGATCCGCCAATTGCCGCAACAGATACAGTTCCTCCGAAGTCCAAGGACTGTGCGATCGCTGGATCACCAAACTGCCCCAAAATTGAGATTGGTTAAAGAGGGTAAAAATGAGATCTTGCTCCTCCCAGGGAATCGGAGGCGCGCAGTCATCACAATGCAGGGCTTGCAGGGTGAGATGGGAGTTGTGCCAATGGAGACGATAGCGATGGCCGATGTAATCATCCTGGCAATCGGGGCAGGCCATGTGCAACACTTTGCCCTGAATATGATTCTCCGCTTTGAGGATAAAGACGCGATCGCAATGGAGCAACTGCTGCACCAACTGCACCGTCGTCTGCAACACCTGATCCAACTCCAGCGATTGGCGAATATTGCGCGTGATTTCCCCCAAGAGGCGATCGTGCTGGCTCTGGCGCAACATCCGCGCCTCCGTTCGTTTCCGCAATGTCACATCCCGCCCAACGCAGACATATTCCGGTGCCACCGAATGACCCACCCTTAACTGCGTACAGGAAAACGCCACCATTAAACGCTCCCCCCGCCGCGTCACACAGATCACCTCCACATCCCGCCCCAACAGCCACACCGGAAATTCACTGCGGGCCTCCTGACCTGTAATCACCCTCGGAAAATCCGCAAACAGGATGGTCAACGGTTGATGAAGTAACTCAGCCGCCGTCCAGCCAAACAATTCTTCGGTGGCCTTGTTCACATACTTCATCCGTCCGGCCGTATTCGTCACAATCAGCACATCACTGATCACCTGCATCACTTGATCAATGTAGCTTTTGGCCCTCGACAAGGTATAAAGAGCAAGCTCGGCCTCTTTCGCCACTTGACCGAGTTCCTGCTTCAGGATCATTTTTTCGGTGGTATCACACACCGTCACCAGTAACTGAGGAGTTGTGGCCTGGGGATATGGCATCAGGGACAGGTCAAAATATCGAGAGGTTCGCTGGATACCTTCGATCTCAAAACGGGGGCATTCTCCCTGAATAATTGTGATCATCAATTCTTCTAATCCAATTAATTCGGGTAAAACGTTCCGAATATCACCATTGAGGCGGGGTTGAATCTCTTCCCTGAGTAGATCCTGTAGATCGAGAGAAAGCTCTTGAATTTTCCAGTCAGAATCACAAATCAAGTAGTCCATAAATGGAGATGGGATTGGCTAGAGAAAGAGCCTCATGGATCAGTTAAGATTGCAGTGGCTAATTGTTTAAAAATCACATTCACAGCTTGACCGGTTTTTGCAGAGGTGGCGTAGGTGTCAATCACACGCGGATTATGCCGTTGCAGTGCATACTTATCCAGAAGAGTTGCCAGGAGAGTGGGAGTCACCAAATCGGCTTTGTTGAGGGCAATGATGATGGTTCCTTTTGGGTTGATTTTGAAGAAAAGATCGACATGGTTTTGGAGATGAACGAGGGTGTCATCGCGTTTGACATCGGCAACGATAATCGCGCCTTTGGCCCCTTGGAGATAGCTCGGGGCGATCGCTTTAAATTGGGTTTGCCCTTCAATGTCCCAAATCAACAGTTCCACTTGACGGGCAGCATTGTCGGCAGTGGCATCTACGTCTACTAGCTTCCGCGAGAGCTTCACCCCCACAGTGGACAGATATTCATCACTAAATTGATCATCGACAAACCGTCGAATTAAGCTCGTTTTTCCGACACTAAAATCTCCGACCAAACAAATTTTTTTTGAAATCGCCATCAAGTTTTCTGATATTTTATGGGTTTTATGATTGGGTATGAGCGGGTTGACTGACAAAATTAGCCAGATCCCGGAAAGCCCTCACCCTAGCCCTCTCCCCTAGGGGAGAGGGAACTGGAAAAATGGATTGGCTCCCCTCGCCCTCTGGGAGAGGGGTTGGGGGTGAGGGCGATCAAGTCAGTCAACCAGGGGTATGAGACTGATGTTAATGGAAAATCCGAGCGATTGATCACGATTCTGCTTCAGGGGTGATCAGTTCAAAGCGGGCGCAACGACTTAACCAGGCGGCTTCGGTTTTGGTGACTCCGGGGGGAGCTTCGAGGGTTGTGGCTTCTTCGAGTCGATCCGGATCAATCCCCTGGGCTGCGATCGCATCTTTGACCACCGCTGCCCGCTGAAACGATAACTCCCGGTTTTGATTGCGTTCGCCACTTTCATCCACATGCCCCGTAATCCGCACCCGGAGGTCTGGATTATTGCGCAAAAATTCGCTGATCGGGACAATTTTATCAGCAATTTCTGTGGCATTGATCTCGGCGGAATCCCGATCAAAATAAATCCGACCCGCCAGGGCTTGGGGTAGCAGATCATCGGCATCCACTTGGGGAATACCCGGCAGGGCCTTGAAGGCTTCGAGAATGTCTTGGCGATCGCCGCGATCGCGGTAACTCCCCGTCAGCACCACCCCATCCGGATGATAGGACGCTCGAATATCAACACCCGGATAGCGATTGAGCAAGGCCGTCACCGTTTGGATCATCGTCGCCACATTGACCGGATCGGGCGGTGCAGCCACGATCTGAATATTATTCTCAACGGTACGATGCGGCGCGAGGTCTTGAGCGATCGCCCCCGCCCGCTCCTTAAACTGCTCCGACGGCACACGCCCGCTCAGGCTCACCGCTTTCCCCTCCACCTCCGACACCAGAGGCGTATAGGCCACCCCATCCAACTCCGCCGTCATCGCCGCCGTAATTTGACTAGATAAGCGATGATTAAAAAAGCCCCGCACTTGGAAATAAAGCCATGGCATCACAATCAACGCTGCGATCGCCCCCACCAACACCAACAGCGTTTTAGGCGATCCTCTCTTCTGCTTCTGCACCGTCGATTGGCCCAGCTTCGCCAGATTCGCCGACAACTCCTCCGGCACCGTATCCGGATCACCATCAAACTCCTCAATCAACGTGCCATACTGCTGCAACAATCCCGCCAACGTCTTCCGAATCTTCTTCACAAACGCCGCCGTCGGACTGCCCTTCACCACCACCGCTAAGTAGCAATACCCCGCCACCTCCAAAATAATCCGCGAATCGCCATACTCAATTTCACTGAGTTCGGAAATCGTCCCGGTTTGCGCAATGCAATCATTCACAAAACTCCGAATCGCCGTCAGCATCCCCGCCACCATATTCGATTCCAAATGATGCTCATGCTCCGGTTGTAATTCCGCAATCACCAGCCCCGACGCTTTATGAATCAAAAAGATCGCCTGCACCGTCACCGGGATGGATTCTTGCAAAATCAACTCCGCTTCACTCACCCCCTGCATCCGGGCCCGGACTTTCCGGGTCAACCCATCCACACTAAACGCCGTTTCCACCTTGGCATTAATCGCATGAATCGCCTCGCCCATATAACGCGACACCGTACTCCCAATCACGGGATAGAGCGCATCAACCATCGAATCGCGTTCCAATTCAATTTGATTTTTAATCGCACGACCAATCGTCGGGCCCAGGGATGTCGCGATCGCATCCCGTTCAAGGCGCACCTGTTCCTGAATCGCTGAGGCCACCTCCGGGCCGATCGCTTTCGCAATCCGTTTAGGATTGTGCTGGATTTGCTGCTCAATGGCCAAGGGCACAAGATCCCCCAACGCCTTCGCCATCGCATCACGATTCTCATGGGCACGCTCAGTGATCATCTCATCCAAAATCGGCGTGGCCATAGCTCGTACCATGTCCTGAGACGTGCCCACCTTCATCTTGAGCAACTGCACCATCAACGGCACGAGGGGATTAATCATGTCCGTCGGCTCGTAGACCTGTTTTTCGAGGGCCGCCACTTTATCTTCAAGCCGGGCGAGAGCGCCTTCTTCAATGGCGATCGCTTCATCCAGGGGTGGGTTTGAGGCGGCCAGGGGTGCAGGTTCGTCCAGGGGTGGGTTCGATGCCGCCGCCGGGGAAACTTCTGGCGGGGGGGCGATTTCGGGGGGTTGGGGGTCGGGGGTTGCCTCTGACTCGCGAGGCGGCGGGGATTCGGAACTCGCTAACCCTAACGAGGCCAGCAGTTCATCCGGATCGGGCCAGACGATGGGGTCAGCATCAGCCTCGTGGCTTTCGGGTTCCGGCTTGGCGGTTTTGGGGGTGGGAGGAGGGTTATTGTCGAGGAGAAACTGCCGAATGTCTTTGAGGGGGTCTTGAATGGTATCCGATGGGGCGCGAAAGAGTTCCGCGAGGGAGGCTTCTGCGGATGGTTGGGATGGGGTTGGGGAGGCTTTGGGGGAGGATTGGGGGCGACGGGGCGGCGGCGGTGGCGGTTTGCGCAAGACGCGCTTGCGGACGGGGGGGGTGGGGGCAGCGGCTGGGGGCGTGGTGGGGGGCGAGGGGTTCATTAACTCGCGTAATTGCTGCTCTAGTTCGGCTTCGAGGGATTGCACACGGGAGGCTGAAGCGCGATCGCGCGGCTGAGACTGGCCATTTTGCAGGGACGGCGTATCGACTTCATTGGGCAAAATCATCGCCGCAAAATCTTGGAGGGCATACTCAATTTCCTCCTCAAAGCTTTTGGGCGTGGCGGGGGGGATCTCGTTGGCCTCAAATCCGTCCAATTCCTCAGAAGCCTCGGACGCGATCGCCTCTGGGGTGGGGTCAGGAGCCTCCGGTGCGATCGCCTCTGGGGTGGGATTGTCAAGGTGGGCAACTGGTGCGGGCGGTGCGTCCGATACCGGGCGATCGCGCTCCTCGGCCGCTGTGCTGTCCTCTAATTCGATGGGTGCGAGGGTTTCCGGTTCTGGGGTGGCTTCCGGTTCCGGTTCCGGGGGAGGGGTTGAGGTCGTGTGATCGCGCTCCTCAACTGCCGTGGGTTCCGGCGGGGGGTCCGGCTCTGTCCTTTCCTGGGCAACATCCGACGGTTCCCCAGCATGGCCATTCTCATCACCGTTCCCCTGGGTTTGCTCGAACACTAGGCCATCGATCCCCAACATGGCATTAATCTCAGCCGCCGACACCGTCGGAATCCCTGTGAAATCATCCGCATCCAAGGATGCGATCGCTGGTTCCGATGACTCCATCGCCGCTGGTGGGATCAATGTATCGTAGTCCGCCGCCAACAGATCCAACTCCGTGGCATCATCATGACCCTCCTCCTGAGGCGATCGCCCAATATTGAAGGTATCCACCAACAAATCCATCACATCATTAATCTCCCGATCCGAGATATCCGCCTCCACAGGAGACAGATCATCAGCCGGGGCAGATTCCGGTGTAGGCGTTACCACGGTGGGCGGTGGCGGTGATGCTGCGGTGTGGGGAGTGGCATCATCCTCCGTTGCCGCCGCTGCTGAGGGAGACTGAGCAGAGGAATCAATCGGCTGAAACTTGCTAATCCGTTGGGTTAACGTCGCGGCGGCATCGTCGTCAATGGTTTCCACATCATCAGGGTCACGACCCAGCGATCGCGAATCATGGTGGGTCAACAGTTCATCCAAATCGATCAGCAACCCTTTAAAGAGATCCTCTGTGATCTCCAAATCATCCGATGGCGGGTCTTGGGAATCTGGGATCGGCTGGCTCACCGGCTCCACCGGGGGGCGAGCAGCCTCAGGGGACGATGGCGGCACGGACAATGGCTGCTCTGTCTCAGTGGAGTCTTCCCACGGATCAGGAATTGGAGCAAACTCGTGAGGGGAGTGATCCGAGTTGGAATATTGTTCAGAACTCATACCCACCATAGTGTTTGGCAAAAACAATAGCGTCGTGATATCGCCAAAGGCTCAACATCATTAAGCTACGTTCATGGTAGTGGAGAAGTTTCACTAGCGACAAGCAAAATATTTAGAGGTATAGCGGCGTGAATCTGGCATCTACGGGGATCGGGCACTGGCATTGATCCCCTGGGTTGCAACATTCGATCAACCCGCGTGGCTTAACTCAACCACCATAAACTACCGAGAATCACCAGAATCAGCACCAATGCCACCCCCACAAATTGATTATCTTGGGTATTGACTTGGCTGAGGTCGATCTCTTCAATGACGGGTTTTTGGGCCCGTTTCCGGTCATTCTCCGTTTTGGGGGGGACGTAGCGATCGCGCCGCTCACTATCGGATAAATTCGCCAAATCCGGGATCTCCGTCATCCATTCCTTCGGACGTTGCAACACCGGAGCACGCAAAATATAGAGCAAGTTTTTCGCCTGCTGTTTAATCAAGGGGGAAGGATGGAGCAGGAGCTTTTCACACCGCACGATCGCTTCTCGGTTTTCCCCCATCAATTGGTACGCATTCACCAGCCAGAGTTGAATCTCGCCCCCCTTCCGCGCCGTGGGATAACTCCGCGCCAAAGCCTGCTCAAACCATTCAATACTCTCAGCATACCGACCCCGCTCAAAGGCCCGCTCTCCCGCCGTCATCACCTGATCAATGGTCAATTTAGTGTGTGTGCGATCGTTCATCCTCAACCCCTCGCTTAATCTCCCTGAATTGTGATGATTTCCATAATCTTGCTAGATACCATAACAGATTCACCCAGAGGGACAGGTCGCACGGATTCTAGCCGACAATAGGTGGAAGAAGACAATAACCCCTCTGTTTTGCTGCACTTCCATGGCTTACCCCGCATTGCTCACCTTCCTATCCCGCACCCTGCGCCGGATTTTGAGTGCCCTAGAACAGCGATCGCTCGCCCCCGATCACACCTATGAGCAATGGCAATACAGCTTTTTTCGGCGGCGGCTGTTTCTGGTGTTCGCCATTTCCCTGACCATTCTGTTTTGCATGACCACGCCCCGATTTGTGCAGAACATGATCACCGGTCAGCCCCTCCCCGGCTGGTGGTTTACGGATCTTTGGGTTGAAGTTAGCTTAATTACGAACCTCATTTTGCTGCGGTTGAGCCACCAAAATTGGCAGATTAATCTCATTTTTCTCGGCTATTCTGGCTCGATTAACCTGGTGGAACAACTGGCCGAAGCGGCCATGGGGGGGCGGCAATTTGATATTTTAGATGACTTTTTTAACTGGGTGCTGGTCTTCTTTTTGCAATCCACCTTGATTCCGGTGCGGTGGCAGTTGCATTGTTTATGTCATATCCTCACCTATGGCCTATATTTTGCGATTAAATGTGCGTTTGCGATCGTCACCGGACGGATGGTGATGTGGTATCCGGAAGAATGGACTTCGCCGCCGAGTTGGATTTTTACGCTGAGTATGGTGTCCTTTGTGGCGACGCTGTCGGTGTATTTATTTGAACGCACGGCCAAAGCAGAATTTGCAGCCCAAACGGAAATTCGCCGCGCTTATCAAAAACTCACCATTGAACAGGAGCGATCGGAAGGGTTGTTGCGCAATATTTTGCCCGATCGCATCGCTTGCCGCCTCAAAAATGACCACCAAACGATCGCCGATACCTTTGCCGATACGACGGTTCTATTTGCGGATATTGTGGGGTTTACGGAGCTATCGAGTCAGATTTCCGCCCATGATCTCGTTGAACTGTTGAACAGTATTTTTTCGCGATTTGATCAGCTTGCGGCCCACCATAATCTAGAGAAAATTAAAACCATTGGGGATGCCTATTTAGTCGTGGCCGGTTTACCCAATCCCCGCGAGGATCATAGTGACGTGATGGCAGAAATGGCCCTAGATATGCAGCGGGTTTTAGTGGAGTTGAATGGGGAAACGGGACGGGATTTAAGTTTGCGGATTGGGATTCATGCCGGGACGGTGGTGGCGGGGGTGATTGGCTTGACGAAGTTTGCCTATGATATTTGGGGGGATACGGTGAACACGGCAAGTCGGATGGAATCCCATGGTGTGCCGGGAAAAATTCAAGTTTCGGAGGTGGTGTATCGTCAGTTGGCGGCGCGTTACGATCTTGAAGCACGGGGGATGATCGCGATTAAAGGGAAAGGCGAGATGATGACGTATTTTTTACGATCGCGCCGCCATGAGTTGCCCCCCGCTGCCGCTCCCCAAATTGCTCCGCCCCAATCTTTACATCACGAATGAATTCTCTCTTACAATTTCAACCGCCGGGCTTTGGCCCCCGCACGATCGCCACCTCCCTCGGTGCGATGACCTACTACACCCAAACCGGGGCCCCCTGGCCACGCGACGGCCAGCGATCGCCCCTCCTGTTTCTCCATAGTTTCGGCGGGGGTGCGTCGGCCTATGAATGGTCGCAGGTATATAGCGCCCTGGCGATGGACTATGAAATCATCGCGCCGGATCTTGTGGGGTGGGGGGCATCGAGTCGCCCGGAACGGCGCTACAGTCCGGCAGATTACGAGGGGATGATCCTCGCATTGATCGCGGCGGTAACGACCGAACCGATCGCGATCGCCGCCTCTTCAATCACAGGCGCTTTGGCGGTGCGGGTGGCAAATCAAGCCCCGGCACAGGTGCGATCGCTGTTCCTTGTCTGTCCGTCGGGGTTTCGGGATTTTGCCGAGGCCAGCCCGCGCCGCCTGCCCGTCGAGGTGATCAACCTCCCCGGTCTTGACCAATTGCTTTACACCCTCGGCGCAACGACGGAATGGGCGGTGCGCAATGCCTTGGAAAATTTTCTCTTTGCCGATCGCGATCGCATCACCCCGGAAATGGTGGCCGCCTACCTCACCGCTGCGACTCAACCCCGCGCCGATGTGGCCGCCCTCGCCTTTTTACGCGGCGATCTTTACTTCGATTTAGCCGCCGATATCCCCGCCCTCACCGTCCCTACTACCTTTGTCTGGGGGGCGCGATCGCGCTTCAGCCCCGTCGCGATCGGTCGTCGTTTGGCCGCCTTGAATCCGGGGGCGATCGCCGCCCTGCACACCATCCCCAAGACCGGCGTGCTGCCCCACCTCGAACAGCCCAGCCTCGTCGCCGCTCTCCTCCGCTCCTGGCTCACCGCCTGATCTTGCGATGATCCCCGCGTCCCTGAGATGGTGCGATCGCCCCAAACAACGGCGACCGCCCTAAAGAGCGATCGCCGGAGTCAAAAAAAGCAAAGGATGAATCTTAAACGGGGGGGGATATCGCCTTAGCGATCGCAACCCGCACCGACGGCCTGACGAGATTTCAGGGTTTGCAACTGCTGGATGAGCATTTCCACTTCGGCTTCGAGATGGAGATACTTTAACTGTTGATCAGGATTGTAGGCTCGGACATTAGCCTTCACGGCATCACTATCAAGCTGGGGTAAAGAGGCAGGTTGCATCATGTTTTAAAGTTAGTTATATATACTTACTCACACCATCATGGAATTGTAGCCTGAACTGTCTCATTCGTTGTAACAAATGTGGCGTTTTTAAAATTGGTTCTGAGAAAGATGGGAAACGATGCCAGGGCGATCGCGCCCTCTCCCCATCCCATCGAGATTTGAAGTCCTGATCAAACACCCAACGAAAAAAAATCACCCAGGCTGAAAGACAACGCGAGTCTTGTGGTATCTTCAGCACAGGCTACATCAGGTTACGATCGTCATCACCCTACTCTCCAAAACCGCCCTGAAACGCCGACCAACCGGGTGCAAACAGTTGGTGTTAGATTAATTTAAGCAAATTACCCACTGACATTGAACGCGAGGAGAAGCGATCCTTAAATGCTGCCATTGATGTATCCTGTTTTGCTCGCTCAAGCGCCCGCTGCCTTCGTATCCCCTGCACCGCCCGCACAACGCTATATAGTTGAACAGCAGGATGTTCGGCCCCTGCCGGGACAACTCGATAATGTTCCGGTCTTCAATAGCAACAGTCCAGAAGTCATCGAAAGTGCGGGTATCCTACTCTCCACCTTTCCCCGCAGCGGCACAACCCATCCCCAAGCCCACCTCAATCAACCCTTAGAGGGTCGTTTCGACTTTTTCTCCCACCACATTTCTCGGCCCGCAGGGGAACGGCTCACCCTTTACCAAGGGGTGCTGGTTTACAATGCTTCGTCCCGTCCGGTCACGCTCCAGGTGCATCAAGCGGTGAGTTATCTTAACTCCCACGATGCCCCGTTCATTGACTTGCCCGCCCAACTCGAAGACCCCTATGGCTCGATTTATTCTGGGCCCGGATCTCGCCTCGCGGGGGATGTGATTCGTGGTGTTAATCAACCCTATTTTCCCAATCAACTGGTGCTCCGGCCGCGGGAACTGCGGATGTTAGTGGTGATGCCGATTCCGGTGAGTAGTGCGCGATCGACCTTGATGCGGCTTGAAAGTAGCGGGCCGGTGTATATGGCAAATTTGGCACTCTACGAAATGCCCGAATATACGTCCGTGCTCGATCTCAACGATCCCACCAATGAAGAACCTGTCACGAAAGTCACCTATAACCCGCCCACCATGCGGGATTGGCAAAATCTCTTAACCCAGGGACGATTGGCCACACCGCGCGATCGCGCCCCGTCCAATTCAACGGAACGCTATATCTATGGCCGTGTTGCCGGGATTTCTGTGGGATCAGAATGGAACGCCACCCTGACCGATCAACCCAATGGCAACACCTTAACCATCCCCCAACCGGGCGAATCCTTTTCCTACCCCCTCAGTACCACCGACACCGGAACCCACGGCACGGAGCAAATTCAAAGTGCGCCGATGCTCGTGCGCTACTCCGATACGGCCCTGCGGGCCCATGGCAATTATGCGGTGCATTACAACCTCAAATTGCCCCTTCATAACGATACAAACCGGACGCAAACGGTCTTTGTGACCGTCCAAACCCCGTTAAAGAAAAGTCATCTCGACGATCGCCTCGTGTTTCTCAATCCCCCGGAAGATCGGATCTTTTTCCGGGGTTCGGTTCGTCTCCGGTATCGGGATGATTTCGGTCGGGATCAAGAACGCTATTTTCATTTGGTGCAGAGGCAGGGACAACGGGCGGAACCGTTGATTGAGGTGCGTTTACGACCGGGCGATCGCCGCGATGTCCAAGTGGATTTCCTCTATCCTCCCGATGCTACGCCCCCCCAAGTGCTCACCGTCAGCACCCTAGGGCGGCGAAATTTAGCCATCGAATCGCCCGCCCCTAACCCGCCGCAATAGCCGCGCCCTGTTCTCCCTCAACCTTGGCCGCTTGTTCTGCCCATGCGTCAGATTCACCTCTGGGTTCCGAATATTTTTGAGTTTCGGGGTGGGATTCAGGCCTATTCTGGGTTTTTGCTCCAGGGTCTCCAAACGCAATACCCCACCCTCACGATCCGGGTGTTTTTGAAGCACGATCGCACTCCTCCCGCTGCGGCCTCCAAGACCCATTTTCAAGGTGCAGGATGGTGGCCTCTTTGGATGCGTACCTGGGTCTATGGGCTGCAATTGCTGTGGGGTTGTGTGCGGCATCGTCCGGATCTGATTATTGCCACCCATACGAATTTTGCGCCGCTGGGGGTGATGGTTCAGCGGTGGTTGGGGGTGCGGTTTTGGGCGGTGGCCCATGGGATTGAGGTGTGGGGCTTGGGGGAGGGGGTGCTATTGCGGAGTTTGGCCCAAACGGAGCGGATTTTGGCGGTGAGTCACTATACCCGCGATCGCTTCCTCGCCGAACAACCCCACCTCGACCCGACGCGGATCACGGTGCTGCCGAACACCTTCGACAGCGATCGCTTTTATCCCGCCCCCAAACCGCCCGCGTTGCTGCAACAATACCGCCTGAAGCCAGAGCAGCCCGTGATCCTAACGGTGGCGCGGTTGGATGCAACCCAGGCCTATAAAGGCTATGACCAGATTTTGCGGGCATTGCCCCAGGTGCGCTCAGTGGTTCCGGCGGTGCGCTATGTGTTGGTGGGGAAGGGGAGCGATCGCGCCCGTGTGGAAGCGTTGATCGCACAGTTGGGGCTGGAGGAGGTGGTGATCTTGGCGGGGTTTGTGCCAGATCCGGCCTTGGTGGCCCATTATCACCTGTGCGATCTGTTTGCGATGCCCAGCCGGGGGGAGGGGTTTGGCATTGTCTATCTGGAGGCGATCGCCTGCGGAAAACCCACCCTAGGGGGCAATCAGGACGGGGCGATCGATGCGCTCAACGGGGGGGAGTTGGGGGTTTTGGTGAATCCTGATGATGTGGATGCGATCGCCCAAGCCATGATCCGCATCCTCACCCACACCGAACCCCATCCCCTGCTCTACAATCCCGCCGCCCTCCGCCAAGCCGTGATCAAAACCTACGGCTTTACAGCCTTTACGCACACGTTGGCGGCTCTGATCGAGGGGGCAAGGAGCGGATGACGGTTAAATATTCAATCCAGTCTTGAGTAGTGTGAGCCTCTGGCTCACTGCTGCCAAATCCAGAACAGCGAGCTAGAAGCTCGCACTACCGAGGATTCCAGGTCGGGTAGTGTGAGCCTCTGGCTCACTGCTGCCAGTTCCAGGCTAGCCAGTTTCAGAGGGCGGGCCTATTCGCGGCTGACTCCGTCTTCGCGGGCGGCTTGTTTGACCGAGGCGGCGACGGCGGGGGCAACCCGGTCATCAAAGACAGAGGGGATAATCTGTTCAGGGTTGAGGTCTTGGGGGGAAACGAGGGATGCGATCGCCGCCGCCGCCTCTAGACACATCCGGCTCGTAATTTCCCGCGCCCGACAATCCAACGCCCCGCGAAAAATCCCCGGAAACGCCAAGACATTATTAATTTGGTTCGCGTAGTCGCTGCGCCCTGTCGCCATCACCGCCACCGTATCCCGCACCAACTCCGGCTGAATCTCCGGAATCGGGTTCGCCATCGCAAACACAATCGGGTCAGGATTCATCGTCTGCACCATGGCCGGCGTGAGCACACCCGGCACACTCAAGCCGATAAACACATCCGCCCCCTGCATCGCATCGGCTAATGTGCCTTGGGCATCGACGGCGAATTCTTGTTTTTCTGGGGTGAGGTCGCGATCGCGCGACAGAATGCCCTGTGAATCGCACATCCAGAGGGTTTTCGCCCCCGCTTGGCGGATGAGACGCGCCACCGCAACCCCGGCCGCGCCCGCCCCATTGAAAATAATTTTCACCTGATCAATGGATTTATTCACCACCTTGAGGGCATTGTAGAGGGCGGCGAGGGTGACGATCGCTGTACCATGCTGGTCATCGTGAAACACCGGAATATCCAATTCCGCCCGCAACCGTCGTTCAATTTCAAAACAGCGCGGCGAGCTAATATCTTCTAAATTGATCCCACCAAAGACCGGGGAAATATGTTTCACCGTGGCGATAATTTCTTCCGTGTCTTGGGTCGCCAAACAGATCGGGAACGCATCCACACCGCCAAATTCTTTAAAGAGTAAGGCTTTCCCTTCCATGACGGGTAACGCCCCTTCCGGGCCCAGATTCCCCAAGCCCAACACGGCACTGCCATCACTGACGATCGCCACCATATTACTTTTCACCGTCAGGTTAAATACTTGGGACGGATCATCGGCGATCGCTTTCGACACACGCCCCACACCGGGGGTATAAGCCATGGCCAGGGTCGCTTGTTCTTTCAGCCCGATCCGGCCTTCGACGCGAATTTTGCCCCCTTGGTGAAGTTCAAAGGTGCGATCGGACACCTTGAGCACGGTCACATCGGGCAGAGCTTTAATCGCTGCCACTAAACAATCCGCATGATCCGTACTTGACGCATCAACAATAAACTCCCGCACGGATTGGGTACGGCTTTGGGTGATGAGGCGAATATGGCCAATATTGCCCCCATTGGTGGCGATCGCATTGGTCACGGCCGCAAGTTGGCCGGGTTGATTGAAGAGTTCCACCTGAATCGTCAGACTAAAACTGGGGTTGGGGGTCAGTTGAGTCATAAATGTACCTGTCAGACAAAGGAAAGTATGATTATCCCCCATCCCACCAAATTCCAGCCGATCACCATAGACTTTTTTCACCTTCTCCAGCGGTCAGGCGATGCTGCCGCGTTTGCGGGCTTCTTTGTAGGACGTGCCGACGTTTTTTAAACCCGCCCGGAGCATTTGCTGTTCTAGGAGGGCAAAAAAGCGAGCGCGATCGCCCCCCCGCACCACCGCCATATTATGGGACTCCGCCAAGGCCACCGGGTAGCCGTACCCCTTATGCACCTGGGCCAACATAATCCCCAAAGCCTGGTCAAAGAGGGCGCGATCGTCCGCCACCCAGCGCGGCACTTCCACCCGCGCCACCTCCGCCCCCACATGGACATAGCAAAAATAAATCTGGAGATGTTCCGGGTATTGGTCGAGGATTTTCGCCGAACTGCGCCAAAGGGTGCTACGCTGTCCCGGTTCGAGGAGCGTCGTCCAGAGGGTGGTATCGCGGATCGGGTCGATCACTTGGCAGGGGAGGCGATCGCTCTCCTGGCTGCACTGCGTCACACAGTCCTGAGTATCAAAAGGACAAGCCGCCAACCGCAGCAGATTCGTCGCCTCCCCGCTCCGGGACGAACTGAGATACCCCATCAACGGAATCCGCGCCTGATAAAGGGTCTCCCACGCCGCCAGCAGCGGCGGTAACAGTTGCTCCCGCGCTTCACTGGGCATCGCCTCCAAAAACCAATAGATCAACGACCCATCCACCATCGCCAAATTGGGGTCATGGTGCGCCCCCGGCGGCTGCACCCAGCGGCAGGCCATTTCCGCCAAGCGTTCCGCTTCGGCCACGGTGCGGCGATGGCCCATCCATTCTTCGGTGCGAATCCCCCATTGCCGCGACACATAGAGATCTTCGGCCTTGTAATAGACTTCGGGGCTGTTGTCGAGGAGGGGGTGAAGACTTTGGCCGTAGTGGAGCATGACGCGGCCAATATTGACCAAGTAACAATAGGCGATCTCGTGGTGAGACGGGGCGATTTGGGAGCCGTCGGTGGCGAAAACGGTGTGGCGGGGCGGCGGCGTGGGGATGAGTTGCGCGGTGCTGAGGGATTCGAGGGGGGTGGCGGTGGCGAACAGCAGGCGATCGCGCCATTGCTCCTGACGGTGCAGCCAATCCGCCTGCGCCCCATCCACCCGTTGAAACAGTTCTAGGGCCCGCGTCAGTCGCAGTTGACTCGCCTTAGCTTCTTGATTGAGGTGTTGACTAATCGCGGGCATTTTTCCCGCCAACTTCGTGAGATCCAGCATGGGCACATCCTCAGGTCAACCGCCATAGCACTAAGTTGAAGAGATTAGGACAAGGGTATGTCTCGGAACAAGGGGCTTAAGCCCCTTGCCTGTCCTAACGATCTCGACCACTGCTATAAATCAAAGATTATAACGGGGGATTCTTGTTTCACTGGGTTCGTCTCGTCTCATGTCGTCTCTGTCATCGTACCCCGTGGTCAATCCAGGGGCAGCAGCGCGATCGGTATCATCCCCATGGATCACCACCGGGACGGTAAGTTCAAAGTGAAATTGGTGGCTCTGGCCGGCGGTATGGGTGATCTGGAGTTGGCTGTCCATCAAGATCAGCAGTTGACGGCTGATGATGAGACCGAGATCATTGGCGAGGGGGTCAGGGAGGCGATCGCTGATCGGCTCCGCCGGGAAAGCCAGGGTTTGGCTGGGCTGCGGTTCCAGTTCAATCCCCCGATCATCCAGGTGAAACCGGAGGGTAATCTGAGGGGTGGAATCTTGGGACTGTTCTCCTCGGTGTTGCCAGTCTCGGCCATCCAACCCCAGCACCTCCGTCACCGCAAAATAGACAGTGCCACGGGTAATCACCTTCACCGCACTGCTCACCACATTAACCAATACTTGCTGGAGTCGCCGCTCATCCACAGAAATGGCCATGGGCAAGGTGGTGGGCCAATAGGACACAAACTCTAACCCCTTTTGAGCCGTGTGTATCTGCAAGAGGGCGGATAGTTCGCTTAAAAAAGAGGCTAGGTTGGTGGCGCGGGGTTCTAAGTCGAGTTGATGGGCGGTAATCTGAGCGAGATCCAGGGTGTTATTAATTAAGCCCAGGAGGTTAATGCCACAGTTGTGAATGGTTTGGAGGGTGTGTTGCTGTTGGGGCGAGAGGGTGGCATCCTGTTGCAAGGTTTGGGTATGGCCGAGGATAGCGTTGAGGGGGGTGCAAAAGTCATGGGTCATGCTGGCGAAAAATTCGCTTTTGGCCTGGCTGGCCTGTTCGGCGATTTCTTTGGCGGCGGCGAGTTCGGCGGTGCGCTCCGCCACCCGTTTTTCTAAGTTGAGGAACGAAATGCGCAATTGTTTCGCCATTTGGTTAAAGCTGGCGGCGAGGGTGCGGACTTCGCGGGTGGGGTAGTGGGATGAAACGGTGGGGGTGAAGTCGCCGCTGGCGAGGCGTTGGGCGGCGAGGTTGAGGTGGGCGATGGGGGCGGCAATGGTGCGAGCGGTGAGAATGCCGAGGAGGGCAGCGATCGCTAATGCGATCCCACAAAGCACAATAGTATTACGGGTATTGGCATTGATTTGAGCCATAAAATCCGCTTCCGGCATCACCACCACAATCAGCCAATCAAGACTATCCCCCACGGCAATCGGCACAACCTGGACAAACTGCCGCTCGCCCGCCAAGTCATAGGTAAAGCGCCGCGGCACGTTGAGGGTCAAGGAACCACCCACCTGGCTGATTAATTCATTGGTGGTCTTTTGAATACTGGCCTGGCTGCTGTGACGCGCTACCAGTCGTTGCGCTTCATCCTCTGGCGTTGGGGCCTCAATTAACGGTTTTTCCTCCGTTGATGAGCCGATCAAGAATCCAGACGATTGCTCCAGGATGAAGGTAGTGCCATGGGATGAACCGGGCACAGAGCGCAGAAAATCACTAATGCCCTTGAGCATATAGTCCACTCCTAGCACCCCTAAGGGGCGACCCGCATCATCAAAAATGGGATAGGTGGCTGAGAGTCCGAGCTTGCCATCAACGAAGAGATAAACCTCCTGCCAATCCGGTTGACGACGGGCGATCGCATCTCGATACCAATCCCGCTGCCGGGGATCATAATTCGGCTCACTCTTGAGAAATTCTGTCCGTTGCCCTTGACTATTCGTTTTCCAAATTTGAAAACTTCCCGGTTGAAAATTTGCGGTCATTTCTAAGGTCAAGCCGTCTTGTTCTCGCCCTGCCCCCACATATCCCCCTTGCTCACTGCCGAAATAGATATATTGCACCGATTCATAAACCCTGATTTGTTGCCAAAAACGGCGGGCGAGTGCTTGAGGATTATCGGCTGTTAAGACATCTAATCGAAACGATTCGGCATTAAAGGCATTAATTTCAACGGGCTTTTCTAAATAGTTTTCAAGGTGTTGTTGGATGCGATCGCTCACTTCACCCTGAAGTTGTTCCGCTAGCTCATTGACTGCTTTTTCACCATTTCTTAAGGAAAACCATCCCGTTAAACCAACAGCGACCAAAATCTCGATTAAAAATGGAACAATCAATGAAAATCGGAGAGATAATCCTCGTGAGGGTAGTAGCTGGGGCATGGTTTTAATCGTTAAATATCCGCAATTTAGGCATCAATCTATCCCTCATCCTGAATGATTCAATTCAGTTGCACTGAAAACGTCTGCTGTTGGGGCTATTTTAGGATTATATTGTAGTGATTTTAGGACTATTGTGCGGTATGTTCGGGGTGAACAGAATCAACCTAACGTGAAGAATGGAACGATCCGCAAAAATAATTGCAGTTTACGGATAATGCTGATCCATAACGTGCCAATGTTGACCTAGTGTCGTGGCACGTCTTAAGTTATGCAATGACTGCGATCGCTGAAATATCCGTGCTTGGTGCGTTACGCTGCGCTAACAGCACCCTACTTAATACCTTACTTTAGTCATGTCAATCCACTAGTACAGAGTCCAACGCTCAACGTGACGGTGCGTTACGCTGCGCTAACAGCACCCCATAAACAGCCTAATTCTTGGCATTGACGCTGCACTAGCCTGCATTGGCTCCCTCGGATCAGGGCAGCGAGCGAGAAGCTCGCACGACAGAGGAGGACAGATTCGCGCCCTATTCCACTTGCCAACGGGTCTGCAAATCCTCCAGCCAACGTTGACGGAGTTGGGGATCAGAGGTTTGATCCCGTTGCAGCAAGATCACCCCGTCTTGATAACGGGTAATGCCATAATTGGCCTGCATCCGGGCTTCGAGCCAGGGGGCAAACTGACGGAGGCGATCGCGATCGTCCACAAACGCCACCTCATACTGTGCCAACTGGTGCAAGTCCGCCACAATATAATCCACATCCACCACGTCCCCCCGATCATCGTGCAGTTGCCACGCCGGTAAACCCAACATTTCCCGCCGACTCGATAGATGGGGCACAATCGGATTCGTTGCCGAGACACTCGCGGTGGGGGGAATGTCGCCTAAGACGGCGTTGATCTGGGCAGCATGGGGCCATTGCGTCCAGGGCTGGACGGAAACCCAAGGCTGGACGGAATCCGGAATCAGCCAGGACAGGGCGCGGTGGGGGTTCGCGGTGATCGTGAACAGGATCGACAGCCCAATACAGGCGATCCAGGCTTGGCGAAACCATTGTTTTTTCGCAGCGTGGGGATGGGCTGACCACCAGAGGATCGCGCCGTAAAATAACCCCGGCACGACATTGAGGGCAAACCGCATACTTAAGGACAAGGCCCAGGGATCATCGCGCAAGAACAAGATCAACAGGGGGCAACCGATCAGCAGCCAGGCCGACGGGGAAATCAGGGGAATGAGGGCGAGGGGGAGGGCTTGGTCAATCAGGTAGTTGAGCGTGCCACCGAGGGGGGTAAACATCTGCTGGAGGACGATCCACGGGTTGCTGATCATGCCCCAGAGGACGGCGAGGCTAGAGGTGCTGTCGCCGTCGATGTAGGGGGCGAATTGATCAACGAGAAACCGCTCGCCCACATCGGCGGAAAAGAGGGGCATGATGTAGGTGGTGACGGCGATCGCATAGGCAAAACTCGCCCCACAGGTGATTAATCCTACCCCCACCTGCCGCCGACTCGCGATCAGATACAACCCCACACTAAACAGCAAAATCCCCGCATCTTCGCGCACCGCCAACACCAACACCCCACAGATCCCAAACCAGAGCCAAGCCCGCTTTTCCAGGGCTAAAAATAACCCAAACAGGAACAGGGGCAATTGGCAGAGGTCTTGAAAGTTTCCGAGGGTGGGGCTAGCGACGGCGCGGCTGGCGTAGAAACTGACCATGATCAGGGTGGCGAGGCGGGGGGAGAGGCGTTGCCGCGCCAGTTGATAGAGGACGAGACCGGCGGCGGTGACGATGCCGACGGCGATCAGCAGCAGGGCGGTGGAGTTGCGGGCGATCGCATAGATCGGAACCCAGAGTAACAATGCCGGGGTGAAATGTTGCCCCAAGCGATGGTAGCCCACCTCCGCCACGGGCAACGAGATCGACTCCGTCGCCGACAGCGAACTTTGAAACCAGCGCCCATAACTACTATTCCAAAACACTTGGTTAAAAATGCCTTGGTCAAAGGAGGTGTAGGAGGGCAGATAGCTATGGTGACGATGGAGCACCAAGAACGCCATGATGCCAAAAAAGAGACCCGCTGCGATCGCACTGCCTCGACTAAAAGATTGCACCAAGACGGTTAGCTTTTGAGGCAATTGCACCATAGGAACCAGTGGAAATGATTAAAAAGAGCAGCCAAACCGAGGCCCATCACCGTCCCGACCCTCAACGCCGGGCCAGCCTCACCCCCCAAACGGGCGATGGAGTGATCAACCTTTCCCATTAAATCAAGCCGTGGCCCTCTTGCGGGGTGATCCGCTGAATTCTGACATCCTGTCGTTGGGATTCTGTCTGTGGCCGCTCCTGTGCAAAAATGGGGAACAGACTTCATGCTCAGACTGGAACATTTTTTGCCCCATGATGGGTCAGACGCTCATCCTGCTGGCATTTGCTCAACCCAAGGAGGAAAACACTGTCTATGAACGTTGGCGATCGCATCCGTGTTAAAGAATCAGTGGTGGTCTATCATCACCCTGAACATAAAAAAGAAGCCTTTGATATTAAAGGCCTAGAAGGCGAAATCATCGCCATCATTACCGAATGGCAAGGGAGACCCGTCAGCGCCAACTTTCCCATCCTCGTCAAATTTGAAAAGAAATTTCGCGCCCATCTCCGCGAAGATGAAGTGGAAGCCCTCTAAGTCATGATTCACCGTTTTGTCTCGGCGGTGGCTCCGTTTAACGCTGGCACACTCTCAATCCTAACGGCTGCCCCCTGGTGATGGATGCGCACTGATTGAGAGGGGCGCGATCGCCTCACCGTCGCCCCCGCACAAACCAACCAAACAGATTCCAATCCCCCCGCATCCGCTCCAACTCCTGCCGATGTTGCGCCGCCGCCGCCCGATACCAACGGCAATAGTCCTGAAAATCATCACGATAGGCCACCTCATGGCGAAATTCCTGCGCCAATTGATGGGGCGCAAAAAACTCAGCAGGCGGCGGGGCCGGCACAATGAAGTGAAACGATTCAGCCATGGGCTACATAGTCTTGGATTGCAACCCCTCTAGCTTAGCCAGAATCGTCACCGTGGGAGACAAAAACTCGCCGCCCCATGCGCGTGCCGCGCTGCTATTCAGATCGCCAACAAACACAAACCCTATAATAAATTTAGGCTTTCTGAACCCCACATTCCTATGACAGCAGCGCCTCTTGCGCCCACGGATCTACGATTGATCAGCACTGCGGACTATCATCAGATGGCAGCGGTGGGAATTTTAGCCGAGGATGAACAGGTTGAGCTAATCACGGGACAAATCATTCAAAAAATGCCCAAAGGCCCCGCCCACAGTGCATTGTGCAAAATTCTGGAAAAATTACTAGAGCAGCACTTGGGCGAACAAGGACTCGTGCGCGTCCAAGATCCCCTCACCCTAGATCGTTATTCGGAACCAGAACCGGATCTTGCAGTGGTCAAACCCCGCCCTGATTTCTATGCTCAGCAACACCCCCAACCAGAGGATGTTTACTTGATCGTTGAAGTAGCAGATTCAACCTTAGACCGGGACTTGACGGTCAAGGCAAATCTCTACGCAGCGGCAGGAATTACCGACTATTGGGTACTGAATGTATCTGTCCAACAATTACACATTTTCCGCAACCCCCAAGCCGATGGTTATCAACAGCAATTAATTCTCAAAGGCCAAGAAACCGTTGAGGTTTTGGCCTTTCCCGATCAGGGACGGGTCTCAGTGCAGTCCTGTTTTGGTTCGGTTTTTCGCCGCTAGTGTTTTGCCAGGATGAGCGCGATCGCATTCAGGATGATGATTCGGGCGCGTTGTCTGTTGGTTGTGTTCTCACCCACTGCCGTAAGGCCCGCACCATAGCATTGTCATCCTGTGCTCGCTCGGCAAGCTCAAGCCATTGTTGAATAATTTCCGTTGTCACGAGGGGGAATGTCGGTGAGCGATCGCAGTTTTGATATTCAGATCGTCCATCGACCGTAACAAGCTGATAAAACTGCATCGTCTTTTCGGTCGCTCGCCACACTTCCCCAACGCCCAGATCTTGATAGATTTGCAATCGACGACTCGAAGAACTGTGAATATCAACTTCAATAATTAGGTCAGGCGGTGGAGCGATCGCTAAATCGATTGTCTTGCCTCTAACTTTGGCAGCATTTTGGATATAAAACCCAGCATCAGGCTCTGCGCCTTTTTGTAGATCTTCTCGATCAAGCGTGACTGACCCCACACCTCGAATAGGGAGTTCAAATTCTTCAGTAAGGGCGGCAACAATCCGCTCAAGTAGATGTTTGAGAATTTCGTGAATATCGGAGGGCATAATGATTTCTAAGCTGCCGCGATCGTAGGCAAGACGAGTGGATCGCCCACTCCCTAAGTCGGCTAATAATGCTTGATAGGTTGACCAACTCACATTAGGCAGCACGATTCGCTGGGTGGTTTGTTCAAGGAGATTTTTTGTGAGAGTGTGCGATCGTGTCATCGACAATTGGCTGGGTTATTATGCGTACAAATCACAGATATCAATAGTTAACAGAAGATTGATGGTTTGGTATATCTTGAGTGGTGTTTAAATCAATGAATTCAACATTTGCGTCTCTTAAATTTTTGATATATTGAGGTGCATCATTCAAATCTCCACTATGGGGAGCATTGAGCCATCCCTTAGCTACTGCTTCATAAATAAGCAACCAATGTTCTTTCGTAGATGAGTTATTATGAACAATACTTTGCCATACAGTCTTATCAAGAGATTCAGAAAACACATTATGTTGTTCACAAAACATAGCTGTGAGAGCAACAATATTGTCTTCCATTTTTGCTATAGCTTGAGATGATGCAGATGAAAGAGTGACTCCAAATACTACTGTAGCCCATATACACCATGCAACTTCACTACCATGACCTAGGGGAGAATGCCTTTGTATAAGTAAGTTTAAAGCTCTGGACAAAGATATTGTATCTGTATTATTTGCATTTTCATTATGAAGTAAATATAGTTGACGCAAAGTGAATTGCAAGGTTCCTGGATCTGCAACAGATACTTGTAATAAAAGATGTTGAAATAGTTGATCTGAGTACTGATGAACTTCAAGCCCATCAAGCCTACTTACTGCATATTTTAAAACTGGCTCTCCTGGATGGATACGGGCCAATTCAAAAGCTCTAGTGAAATAACGTGTTAATCGAGAGTTAGTGTCTAGCGAAAAATTTTCTAGCTCATCTATCCATGGCGTATCAAGTGCTTGTGGTAACTCATAAATAGATGTTTTTTGTGCATTAAGATTTAGCTCAAACTGAGAGAGTACTTCCTGAAGATGAGCAAGTACTTCTTCCGCTTGAGGTTGTGATGCACAAACAAACTCAAAATCATCAATAAAGCGAAATCCGAGGATATCAGCCGCAAGCGGCTCTAGTTTTTCATTGAGTAATTTATCTACTGCACATAATATAGTCTCTGCTAATACAAAGGAAGTATCTGGGCCAATCGGTAATCCAATTGTTTGGCGATCTTGCATATTTCGTGACCATGTATCTGCAATATTTCCCCATAAAGTATTGCCATAATTTGCCTTGGCCACCGCTTTTCCATGAATTGCCCATGGAATACTATGTGTATAAATTGAAGGATAGAAAGAGGCTATATCAGTCCGAAAAATATAACGCCCTGCGGCTCGAACTCTAGCTCTCTCCAGAGGTAGATCGCGGAGGTTTAAAGTTCCTTGCACTGCTCTCGAAGAACTAGGAATTGGAACCGATAAACTGTATGGTGATGCTGACCATATTTGAGTATGCATCTCATTCCAATGCTGACTCAAAACCGTAGATAGCTGATGAAATTGATATGGATTAGGAATACTTAACTGTCTTCGTGTTGAGGCAAATTTTGAGTGTGAATAGCGAACTAATGAAGCATGATCATTAGTGTTGAAACTCGATAGCTCCCATGTAGCAGCGATGTTAGCAAAATTTGAAGTCGAAAAAAGTGGTGGAAGCTCTTTTAGAAAATAGCCTTTTCTTAAAAAGTCATCAACTGTTACTATTGTTACCATTTTACATACAAGTAGACTAAATGATTTATATTGATGTTTGCCACCATTGTAAGGCAAGCATTGCCCGCAACATTAGAATTTCAGCAATGCTCCGACTTTCATTGTTCAATGTACATCACCACGCTACCCCAGATTATCCGGTGAATTTGGGTAAAGCCCTTGACTGGCTAGAGCTTGACACAACTGAAGCTATCTAGCCTTGTTTATTTGTAGCAAAAATAAGGCTGGTTTGTCCTGTTGTGTAGGCACGGATTTTCAGAAAGCCTATCAGGGTATCCAGTTGTTCGTAGAGATCTAGCTCTGCGGTTTCAGCGGGAGTCAGGGCCGTTTGGCGATTTTTTTGGAGTAAGTTTTGGAGATGACCTTGAGCCGTTGCAGAAACTTTAAAACTGAGAATTTGCTCTGAGGTTGGTTGATTAATGAGAAAATCGAGAATTTCTTGATACCTGTTGACAGAATCTTGATTTAACCCGCTCTGTATCTAATTTTTGTGTTCGGGTAAAACGTCACTCAAAGCGATCGCACCCCATTTTTGCCCCGCAATCACCACAGGAACTACACCGGTTTCGTCTATCGTTGCAGACTGTTGATAGTCCGATCGCCCCTCTTGCGTGATGGGGTTGGTGTAAATCGTTAAGCTCCGCTCCGGTAAATTGATCAGCCAATAACAGGGGATTTGAGCCTCGGCATAGAGTTGTTTTTTGAGGGTACGAGGGAGCACTGCTCGGCTGTCGCCAACGCGCTCTAATGTTGTATCTGCAATCTCAACGACTAAACCCAAATCGGTTCCGCTCGGATGGCGATCGCTATAGTCGCGAGGGTTGCCCTGAACAATCATCAGATCCGGTTCCGGTTCACTAGTCGCGAGAGTGATCGGTTCTTGGCTATCGGTGTACCAACCCTCGGTTGTGAGGGCTTCAAGGCAAGTGCGGAGGAGTTTCGTCACGAGCCGATGCGGTGGTTTTTTGGGCATTTTTAGAGTGAGCAGGCCATCAAGCAATTCCACGCGATCATCAGCCGTGAGAATCCCAGACGCGATCATTTGGTGGTACTGCCCGACGCTTAATCGCCAAATGGGTTCGGTCGGGATGGTTGAGAGTTGGGTTTGGCGGGCGAACATGGTTGGCTTAGATATCCTGCATCGATTTTAACGGAGGGGATTGACCCAGCGGGAGACCGGCACGGGAAGAACAGCGGGTATTTAAAAACGACCGTACCGGAAAAAGCCTCACCCAACCCTCTCCCGCCGGGCGAGGGCTTCCGGCTCCCTGCTCCTGGGGGAGAAGGGCTGGGGATGAGGGTTAACGAGTGTTGCGGCTGGGGGGATATTCGCCTTGGGTGAAGCGATCGCACAGTTGACCCAATTTCCACCAGGCCGCCGCCGTCAGGAGGGTTAACCCCGCGATCGCACCCATGATCCAGAGGGGAAGAGCAGCGATCGCGGCCAGGGGGAGCGCGATCCAAAGGAGGAGGAGGGCGATCGCGCAGGCTTGGCGAATACGTTTGAACCGCTGCAACGCCGTCCGGCAACTGTTGCACTGTTCCGTGTGGGAATGGTAGCGCTCTAACAGGATTTCATGGCGCAACTCCGGCGGCGAAAACGTTGTATCCGGGAAGGGTTCGCCGTGGTTTTCCACCCAGCGACGATAGGCCGAAACAAAGCGGTCTGATCCCGTTGGGAGATAACAGGTTTGGGCGTAGTTGGTTTGGGACTTTTCCAGTTCGCGTTCTTGAAGATGGAGGAAAATTTGGTCATCTTCGAGAATGCCCATCTGATTCAAATGGGAAAACCAGCGGGGCGTAAATTTAAACACAAAACGCGGCACGGCGGACTTAAACCGAAACGGCAACCGCACCAACGTCCGGCATTGTCCCTTCGCGATCGGCGTGGCGTACACCACCGTCATCACCTGACCAAAGGGGCTGTCTTCAATGTCATGCCACATCAAACCCGGCGCGATGAAGGTGGTTTTTTGGGAGCCTAATTGACCTCGGCGCGGGCCTTCGGGCCACGCTCCCGTAAACCCGGATTTTTCTACGGCGCTGACTTCAAGGTCAAACTCTTTGGCGTTGGCGCGATTGCCGACGCGGGGGTGATGGGTAAAGGACACATGGCTGGTGTCGAGGACGTTTTCTAACAGCGTTGTCGCGTCGTAGGGGAGGTCGCGGGCAATGTCCACCATCACCCATTCTGATTCATTGTGGTCGAGGGGGGGAACGCGGGGGATGGGCTGAGTCGGGGCGTTTTCCGGTTGACCGGCGTAGACGAAGAGCATTCCTTGGACGACTTCGCTGGGGTAGTGGCGCACGGCAGCGCGGGGGTTTTGGTGGGCGGTTCCGGTTTCGGGTTGGAAGGGGATGCGATCGCACGCTCCCGTCTCGGTAAACGCCCAACCGTGATAGGGACATTCCAAACAGCCATCTTCGGTGATCCGACCTTCTGACAAGGCCGCGAGGCGATGGGAACAGCGATCGCTCAACACCACCCACTGCCCCGTTTTTTCCTGCCACCAAATCACCAAAGGCTGCTCCAAGAGCACAAACCGCGTCGGCTGCGATCGGTCTAAATCCCCGACGAACTGTACCGGATACCAGGCCTCAGCCCAGTCAAAGCGATCAGGAGTTATCGATTCAGGAGAAGAAGCCGGGGATAATGCGTCTGACACCATGGTATGTTTGCAAAACTCTGAATAAAGACTGCGAGGCTTGACTATTTCTGATAGTCACCCCCTCACCTTAACAAATCTTAACTAAACCCTTCCCACTCCCCACTTCGATATACTCAACAGGGTAATTTTCATCTTGTGCCCATGTCCTCTGATTCTCTCCAGGCTGCTGTTTATATCGTGGGAGCCGGGCCCGGTGATCCAGAACTGTTAACCGTCAAAGCCCAGCGGATTCTCGCTCAGGCGGATGTGATTCTTTATGCCAATTCCCTCGTGCCGATGCAGATTTTAGAGGGGACGCGCCCCGATGCAGAGTTAATCGCCACGGGCCATACGACCTTAGAAGAAGTTGTGCCGTTAATGTGCGATCGCGTCCGGGCGGGTCAATCGGTGGTGCGGCTCCATTCTGGGGATCTCACCCTCTACAGTGCGATCCATGAACAGATGCACCGCCTGGCAGAGGAGGGGATTCCCTTTGAACTCGTGCCGGGGATTAGTGCATTTCAAGCCGCAGCGGCCAAATTAAGCGCAGAATTGACCGTGCCGGAATTGGTGCAGACGATTATTTTGACGCGGGTCAGTGGTCAAGCCTCCCCCGTGCCCGCAGCGGAGGAACTGCGATCGCTCGCCGCCCATCGGGCCAGCCTCTGCCTCTACCTCGCCGCCCGCCACATCGACAATGCCCAAGCCGAACTCCTCGAACATTACCCCGCCGATACCCCCGTCGCCATCTGTTATCGCGTCGGCTGGCCCGATGAAAAAATTGTTGTTGTGCCCCTGAGCGAGATGGCTGCAACATCTCACGAACAAAACCTGATCCGCACGACGATGTATTTAATCAGTCCGGCCTTAGGGGCGGGAGTGGCGCGATCGCAACTCTATCACCCCGACCATAGCCACCTCTTCCGACCCCGCCCAGCAGATGCCAAGCGTTAAGCCTCGCCCCCACCCTCTAACCGTTCCCCGGTCTGCTGCTCGATGAATTGGCAGAGGGTGGTATAGCTGTCGGGGTTGCTCTGTTGGGTGAGGACGATCGGCAACCCCGCATCGGGGAGCCAAAAGGTAATTTTTTGGCCGGGGCCGTAGCAAAAACTGCTAATTTTCGCCAGGTTGATGATGTAAACACTGCGCTCGTAATCGAGCTTAAACCAGGGGGTCATACTGTTTCGTGTCGGTAAAGCGGTGGCATAGGTAAGAATGCGATCGTAGGTGCCTAAGTTGCCCCCACGGGTCAAGACCATCGGCATCCGACTCTCTGGCAACCACAGGGTTAGCCGCCCATTTTTGGAGCAAACAAACGCTGTTACTTGCTCCAAATCGATCAGATACCGTTGCCGAGCTTCCGGAATGTTGACCCAATGCGTCACGGCGATCGCACTCCCCCTGAGTGAGACAATTTAATTAGAAAGTTCGACGGGATGGGGTTCCGTCGGATTCAAAGACCCATAACTCGCTGGCTCCGTTCCCTGACCCGCCCGCTCTAACGCAGCCTGGATCACCCCTTGGAACAGAGGATGAGGACGGCTCGGACGCGAGCTAAATTCGGGGTGAAACTGAGTTGCCACGAAAAACGGATGATGGGTATATTCAATCATCTCCACCAACCGACTATCCGGAGACGTGCCACTAATCCGATAGCCCGTCTCTAAGAATAGATTGCGATAGGCATTGTTGAACTCGTAGCGATGGCGATGGCGCTCGTAGATCACCTCTTGACCATAGAGGTGAGCGGCAAGGGTATCGGGCGCAATCCGACAGGGATACAGCCCTAAACGCATCGTGCCACCCAGATCGACCACATCTTGCTGCTCCGGCAGGAGGTTGATCACCGGGTTGGGGGTTTTTTCATCAAACTCGGCACTGTTGGCCGCATCCAGGTGGGCCAAGTTGCGACCCCAATCGATGATCGCGCATTGCATCCCCAGACAAAGACCAAGGAACGGCAATTGATGTTCACGGGCGTATTGAATCGCCATCACCTTGCCATCCACCCCCCGAATCCCAAAGCCACCGGGGACAATCAGGGCATGAACATCCTGGAGATAGTGGGCCGCGCCCTTGGTTTCGATATCTTCGGCACTAATCCAGCGCAGTTTGATTTCGCTTTCGGCGGCGATCGCTGCATGACCCAACGCCTCCACCACCGAAAGATACGCATCGCTGAGTTTGACATATTTCCCCACCAAAGCGATTTCGAGGTGATGGCGCGGGGCCTTCATTCGCTCCACCAACGTGCGCCAGTTCTGAAGATTCGGCTCCCGTTGTTCCATGCGCAACAGATCCAGACTTTGACGGGCGAGGCCCTCGGCTTCAAGAATCAGCGGCACTTCGTAAATGCTGCTCGCATCCGGGGAGGTGATCACCGATTCCACCGGCACATCACAAAATTCCGATAGTTTTTCCTTAATCCCAGCCTCAATCGGTTTCTCGCACCGACAGACGAGAATATCCGGCTGAATCCCGATCGATCGCAACTCTTTGACAGAATGCTGCGTCGGTTTCGTCTTCATTTCCCCCGCTGCATTAATCCAAGGCACGAGGGTGACGTGCATATAGATCACATTGTTGCGCCCCACATCCTTACGAAATTGGCGAATCGCTTCCAGAAACGGCTGTGATTCGATATCCCCCACCGTGCCGCCGATTTCCGTAATCACCACATCAGAATGGGTATTTTTGGCAACGCGCCGAATCCGTTCTTTAATTTCATTGGTGATGTGGGGAATCACCTGCACCGTGCCGCCTTGATAGTCGCCGCGCCGTTCTTTATTCAAGACCGATTGAAAGACCGAGCCTTGGGTGACGCTGTTAAACCGAGACATGGAGGTGTCGGTAAAGCGTTCGTAATGGCCGAGGTCTAAATCGGTTTCGGCTCCGTCTTCGGTGACAAAGACTTCCCCGTGCTGAAACGGACTCATGGTTCCGGGGTCAACGTTAATGTAGGGATCGAGTTTCAGGATGGAAACCGAGTAGTCACGGGACTTGAGCAACCGCCCCAAGCTGGCGGCTACGATGCCTTTGCCAATGCTGGACACAACGCCACCCGTGACGAAGACGAATTTAGACATAAGACCTTTAAATATATCGGGAGATTCACCCGTTCATTGTGCCATACACCGTTAATTGCGGATACGCGGGATGACAACGCGCTCAGACGTTCTGGTAATGGGCGGTGAGGGCTTGCTTGACTTGGGCGGGGGTGAATTCCACCATCGGGCAGTTGCTTTGGGCGATCGCGAGTAGAATGACCCCCTCCCGCGCTTGGGCTAGTTGAAACAGAGTTGGACGGCTCAGATTGCAGTAGAAGTCGTTCCGTCAATCCCCACACCCCAGTGATAAATCAAGTTTTTCAGAGATTCTCTAGAGGAGAAGATTTTATTGCTATGCTGAAAGAGATGTAGCCAGTAGCGATCGCAAATGGATGGTTTGTATTATGGATGTTGTCATTGAGTCAACCAGGAGTTTTGAGCAGGATCTTGACCAGTTGAGCACCGATAAAAAAGCGATCGCAGTCCAAAAGATCAATGACTGTGCAACTCTATTCCCAACTCAAAAAGGTTCCGTTTATCAAAAGCTGCGTCGCCCTCTTCTGATCTCAGGATTGAATGAATATGAATCCTCTCTATATACCTTAAGGATTTCAAAAGATCTAAGAGTGATCTTGGCAGTTGATGAAGATCCTATTTTTGGACAAGCTATTTTTACTCTTTTTCGAGTTGTTAATTGCGATGAGATTAATCAAGCGTATCAAGGGATTGCAGCATCTTTATATCAAGAAATCTTCTCTCATCAGGATCGCGAAATAGCTCGAATCTCGTAGTTTCTTTATGGCACAAACTCTTACACTTTGTGATGAATACGGAATCATCCACCAAGCGCTGAAAATCCTGCCCGATGAGCCATTAAAAATTGCTTTCCTTGAAGCTTTGGCAGAGCTTGAAGATAGCGAATGTCATAGGACACGAAATTTTCCGAAAACGAGACTGCACAAAGTAAAGGGCGTAAAGCAAGCCATCTACCGTGCTGATATCAATAAAGTCTCAGGATGGCGTATTCATGTTCAATACGTTAAGGGGCAAATTCATCTCAAGGATATTATTGAGGGGCAAAAACATGATGATGTTCTGGATGTAATTAAGTCTAAAAAGGCACGTTATGAGTAATTCTTGAGGTTTAATCACACCGTATTCTAGTCAGTCGCGACATCAGAATGCGGGAATGGATTGGGTTGCTTGACGAGGGCGATCGCTATTTAGTGCGCTTAATCGACGGGAAGAAGCAGAACGGCATTTTTTGTTAAAGGTTTTGGTAATGGGCGGTGAGGGCGATCGCGATCGCATCGGCGGCATCGTCGGGTTGGGGGATGGTGTCGAGGTTTAGTTCACGGGTGACGGCGGCTTGTACGTCGGGCTTTTTGGCGTTGCCGTAGCCGGTGAGGGCTTGCTTGACTTGGGCGGGGGTGAATTCCACCATCGGACAGTTGCTTTGGGCGATCGCGAGTAAAATCACCCCCCGCGCTTGGGCGACGGTGATTGTATTGCCCATCCGGTAGAAAAAGAGTTTTTCAATCGCCACAAGATCCGGTTGGCTCTGTTGGATCAGCGTATGGAGATCGTCATACAGGGTGATCAGGCGATCGCCCAATGGCGTTTTCGCCGCAGTTTGAATAATGCCACAGTCCACCAAGCGGGGCAGCGTTGCCCCATCTCCATCGATGTCAATAATGCCAAACCCGACCCGCGCTAGACCCGGATCAATGCCTAAAATGCGGCGGGGTGTAGGGGTGCGATCGCAAATCATGCTGTATTAAAAAATGGCTTCGATGCCGGAACTCTGGCGTGTTTGGCCCGGTTCCCACGCCTGATCAGAGGAACCAACGGGCACGATGCCCAGACGAAACCGGGGGGTTTGGTGCATTTAGGTTATTATTCAAGCGAAATCATTGATTGAGCACTGTTCTTTTTTGTGATCGTTATGTCTATTGGGTTGATTGAGCAAGCCTTGCGCAATATCAAGGTGGATAAGCAGCACTGGGCAACTGTGAGCCAGCGGACACCGAAGCAGGTCAACCTGTGGATGAAATGGCTCGCGCCGGGCTTGTTCATTAAGCGGTGGTTGTTATTGAGTATCACCGGGACATTACTGGCCGTGTTGGGCACGGCGATTTGGGTGGGACTCACGCCAGTGTATCGCTTGATTGGGTTTATTTCGGATCTCTTAGAAGCGATCGCCCGTGTCATGCCCAACTCAATTTCCGGCCCGTTAGCCTTGGCGCTGGGGTTGATTTTCCTCGTTTGGGGACAAACCCGCAGCTTGGGTTCAATTACCGAAGTGTTGCAAGTGGGCGAAGGGGAAGAACTGATCGATCGCCTCTTGGCCCATCGTCGCCTCAACCGGGGGCCGAAAATTGTCGCGATCGGCGGCGGTACGGGCTTATCAACGATCTTGCGGGGCTTAAAAGAATACAGTGCCAACATTACCGCGATCGTCACCGTGGCCGATGATGGCGGTTCCTCCGGACGGCTGCGGCGCGAAATGGGGATTTTGCCCCCTGGGGATATTCGTAACTGTGTGGCGGCATTGGCAGCGGAAGAACAGTTGCTGACGGAGTTGTTTCAATATCGGTTTAATTCGGGGGATGGCTTATCGGGCCATAGTTTTGGGAATTTGTTCCTGACGGCGATGACGGAGATTACGGGTGATCCAGAACGGGCGATCGCGGCCAGTTCCAAAGTCTTAGCCGTGCGCGGTCGCGTCCTCCCCGCCACCCTTAGCGATGTGCGCCTCTGGGCCGAAATGGAAGACGGCCGCCGCATCGAAGGGGAATCCCAAATTCCCCACGCCCAGGGCCGGATCGCCACCATTGGCTGTACCCCCGACAATCCCCCCGCCCTCCCTTCTGCGATTAAGGCCATCAACGAAGCGGACTTTATTATTTTGGGCCCCGGTAGTCTCTACACCAGCGTGATTCCGAATCTCCTCGTGCCGGAAATTCGCGAGGCGATCGCGAAATCCAAAGTCCCCCGCATCTATGCCTGCAACATCATGACCCAACCGGGGGAAACCGATGGCTACACCGTGGCCGACCATATCCGCGCCATCGATCGCGCCTGTGGTCAACGGCTTTTTGATGCGGTGGTGGTGAATCGGCGATCGCCCTCGGCCCATACCCTGATCCGCTACGCCCAGGAAAAAGCACATCCGGTGTTTTGCGATCGTGAAGACATTGGCCGCCTCGGTCGCCGGATCATCGCCGCCAATATCATGGCCGAAGACGAGCACGGCTACGTCCGCCACGATCACCAACGCCTCGCCCGCGTCCTGCTCCGATGGTATGGTAAAACCCACGGCTTCAAAAGCCTCCAAGATGAAGCGATCGTTCATCGAAAATTTGGGTAGAAACCCCGTCCTTCTAGGACGGCTTGATGTTAGTATAATCCTTGGTCAACGACCCACCCGAGACGATGGATCAGACAGCCTACACGAGCGAAGTCCAGTTGTACTGGCGGCGCAGCAAAA
>NZ_JAQMTY010000197.1 GCF_028330765.1 Spirulina subsalsa CS-330
CCGCTGGGCTAGCGGGGATAGTCTGTGGAGCGAACGTAAGACCATAAACTCCTTGCGGGTGGAGGCTGTTGCTATGAAGCAGAAACCTAAGATGTGAATCTTAGGAATCACTGTGGCTTTAGCCCGGTGAGGATGTCAACGCAACAGGCACTAACCCCAGGATAGCCGAAGCTTAAGCCCGGCTGACCTTCTGCCTAGCGGACTCCACCCATGGCATCGGAGGGAAGTACGGTAAAGGTTTGGGCGCTGGTTTGAAACTGAGCGAGGCGTTGCTCAAATTCCGCTTGGGGGGTGGAATAGGTGATCAGCCACACGGCTTCCGGAGCGGGGATCGCATAGACCAATTGGGTAATGTCTTGCTTCCCGGCGGTCATTTCCACAACGAGCCGGCCCGCTGTTTCACCCTGAAGATCCGTCATCCCCGACGCTGCCACACGATAGCCCAAGGTTTCAACCTGGGTGACGACGGCGGCTAAGAAAACCGCCATGGAGGTATCGTGATCGAGGCGTTGGCGCGTCACATTGACATTGGTGACAAAGCCGGATGTGTCTTTGGCTTCATCAAAGGCAATCAGGGCGATCGCTTGCTTGCGTTCCCGTAACGCTTCACTGAGGGAATGGTGCTCTTCGCCGGCTTGATCAAGCTGCTGCGCCACAGCTTCAAGATCCTGCTCTGGGTTGCCGCCCTCATAGCCCACCGGGAGCGCCAGAGAAACCCCGTCCCCAACCACGGTTTGAAACCCAGCGGCGAGGGATTCCGCGTCCGTCGGGGCGGGGAGGGCTTCCGCTCCGGTTGCATGGGTGGACACAGTGGTGGCTAAGGGGTCAGCCGTTTGGCAGCCCATCAACGTACTGGCCAAGCCAACACTAAGGAGCAAAGGGTGCAGAGATTGAGCCATGATTGGGTTGAGCGACGGTAAGAATGTCAGGTCTGGCACTGTCAAATGGGATGATCCCCAACGGGTTTTTCATGATCCCCCCGCATATCTTAGCCTGGTTTCACAATTTCAGGCGGTTGATGGGGTTGAATCGGTGCGATCGCATCCAACGCCACCCCCGCCGGACTCACCTGCATCCGATAGGGCAAAATCTCCACCCCCGCCGCGATCGCCTCCCGAAATAGTTCGCCATAGGTGGGATCAGCGCGATCGCCCGGTGCAAACTCCACACAATCCCCCCGATTAATGAAATAGAGCATCACCGCCGCCGCCTCCGACCGGATCGCGATCAACTCCCGCAGATGTTTCTGGCCCCGCGTCGTCACCGTATCGGGAAACACCGCCGTGCGTCCCGTTGTCCAGGTGGTATTTTTCACCTCCACATAAATCGGATGCTCCCCCTGGTCATCAGTGAGGAGAAAATCAATCCGACTCTTGCGATCGCGCCCATAGGCCACCTCCGGCCGCACCTGACAATATCGCCCCGCCAACTCCGGCAATTGCTGATTCAACAACGCCGCCTTAATAATCCGATTCGGCAAATTCGTATTTACCCCCACCCAAACCGGCTCCGGGTCGTCGAGTTGAATCAACTCCCAGGTATAGGCCAGCTTCCGTTTCGGGTTATCACTGCGCGACACCTGCACCGGCTGCCCCGGTTGATACACCCCCGTCATCGGCCCCGTATTCGGACAATGGGCCGTGATCACGTCCCCCGTATCCAGTTCAATCTCAGCAAAAAAGCGTTTGTAGCGTTTAATTAATCGTCCCGCCAAGAGCGGCGGATAGTGATAGAGCCAAAGCGTCATAACGTCAGAGGGAGTAAGGATTTGCCCCGTGGATCGTAGCGTATCGCGGTGATGCAAGCGCGACTCCACCCCTCACCCAACCCTCTCCCGTAGGAGAGGGCTTTTGGCTCCCTTCTCCTGCGGGAGAAGGGCTGGGGATGAGGGGGCTACCTGGCGAGCAGGATGAATCGGCAAAAGTGGGATGCACCCAGAGTCGTAGCGAGCAGGATGCTCGCACTCCCCATGCCTGATGTCAAAAATAATTGCTCGTGACCCTTGCACAGTCTCAACCATTCCCCCTATACTGTTAGTTCGATACGTCAACCTCTGGAGAGGTGGCTGAGTGGTCGAAAGCGGCGGATTGCTAATCCGTTGTACGAATCGCAAGACCGTACCGAGGGTTCGAATCCCTCCCTCTCCGTTCTAAAGCTCCCCCATGCCAGAGCTAAACCCCCACCATTCATGGCGAACAGACGACCCAAGATGATTACCATCTTGGGTCGCTTTTTCGTGGTGCTTGATACAGTTTGGCGCGATCGCCCTCCCCTAGGCTGAATCTGCAAACCTTGATTCTCAAAACCACATGAGCGGACTTTGCGGCCTCAACAAAACCCCCAACGGTGTCGTCTTGGGTATGGTACAACTTCAACTTCCCGCCGTCGTCACCCCCGACGACCTCGCCCACCAAACCCAACGCATCTGTGACATCGTCGGCAAAGCGCGGCGCAACCTCCCCGGCATGGACTTGGTCGTCTTCCCTGAATATGCCCTCCACGGCCTTTCCATGGACACCAACCCCGATATCATGTGCCGCCTCGACGGCCCCGAAGTCGCCGCCTTCAAACAAGCCTGCATTGATCACCAAATCTGGGGCTGCTTCTCGATCATGGAATACAACCCCCAGGGCAACCCCTACAACAGCGGCATCATCATCGACGACCAGGGCGAGATCAAACTCTACTACCGCAAACTGCACCCCTGGGTTCCCGTCGAACCTTGGGAACCTGGCAACCTCGGCATTCCCGTCTGTGAGGGCCCCAACGGCAGCACCCTCGCCCTGATCATCTGCCATGACGGGATGTTCCCGGAAATGGCCCGCGAATGTGCCTACAAAGGTGCGGAGATCATGATTCGCACCGCTGGCTATACCGCCCCGATTCGCCACTCTTGGCGGATCACCAACCAAGCCAACGCCTTTTGTAATCTGATCTACACGGCTTCGGTTTGCATGTGTGGGAGTGATGGCTCTTTTGATTCCATGGGTGAGGGGATGATCGTTAATTTTGACGGTGTGCCTTTGGTGATGGGGAGCGATCGCCCCGATGAAATCATCACCGCAGAAGTCCGGCCGGATTTAGTGCGGGAGGCGCGGCGCTATTGGGGCGTGGAAAACAATATTTATCAGTTCGGCCATCGCGGTTATGTGGCCGTCAAGGGCGGGGCGCAGGATTGCCCCTACACCTATATGCAGGACATGGTACAGGGCAACTATCGCCTCCCCTGGGAGGATGAGGTGATCCACATCGACGGCACGTTATACGGCTTCGAGGCTCCGACACGTACCTATCACGGCCCAGAGTAAGCCAAATCATCAGGGGGGCGATCCTTGAAGCGAGGCGGAATTGGCGGGGGATGGTGGCAGCGATCGCCCCCTGGCCGCTGCTGTTTAAAGAAACGAAACAAATGGGATGCCACCGCAGGGCAGGCCGTATCGTAGATGACAGCAGACTTTTGAAACAAACAGCAGCCATGACCCAACCCACTATTGAGTCCATTTTGCAGGAAAATCGCACCTTTGCCCCGCCTGCGGAATTTTCCCAAGCGGCCACCATCGGCAGCATGGAGCAGTACCGCGAACTCTACGACAAAGCCAAGGCTGATCCCGCCGCATTCTGGGCAGAACTCGCGGCAACCGAACTCGATTGGTTTCAAAAATGGGATCAGGTGCTGGATTGGCAACCGCCCCATGGGCAATGGTTCGTTGGCGGCAAACTGAATATTTCCTACAATTGCCTCGATCGCCACCTCACCACCTGGCGCAAAAATAAAGCAGCGTTGATCTGGGAAGGGGAACCCGGCGAAAGCGTCACCCTCACCTATGCCCAATTGCATCGCGAAGTGTGCAAAATGGCCAACGTGTTTAAATCCTTAGGGGTGAAAAAGGGCGATCGCGTCGGCATCTATATGCCCATGATTCCCGAAGCTGCGATCGCCATGCTCGCCTGTGCCCGCATCGGTGCGCCCCATAGCGTCGTTTTCGGCGGGTTCAGTGCCGAAGCTCTCAAAACCCGCCTCATCGATGCCGAGGCCAAACTCGTGGTAACGGCAGATGGCGGCTATCGCAAAGATAAAACCATCCCCCTCAAGCCCGCCGTCGATGCAGCCCTCGCCCATGACGGCGTACCCAGCGTTGAAAACGTCCTCGTCGTTCAACGCACCCATGAAAAAATCACCATGGAACCAGGGCGCGATCACTGGTGGCACGACCTCAAAGCCGGAGCCAGCGCCGTCTGTCCCGCCGAACCCATGGACAGCGAAGACCTCCTCTTCATCCTCTACACCAGCGGCACCACCGGCAACCCCAAAGGAGTCGTTCACACCACCGCCGGTTATAACCTCTACACCCACATGACCTGTAAATGGACATTGGATCTCAAAGATACCGATGTCTATTGGTGTACCGCCGATGTGGGTTGGATCACGGGCCACAGCTACATTGTCTACGGCCCCCTTTCCAACGGAGCCACCAGTTTGATGTATGAAGGCGTGCCCCGTCCCTCCAATCCCGGCTGTTTTTGGGATGTGATCGAAAAATACGGGGTCACCATTTTCTACACTGCCCCCACCGCGATCCGCGCCTTCATCAAACTGGGCGAACACCTCCCCAACGCCCGCGACCTCTCCTCCCTGCGCCTCTTGGGAACCGTGGGCGAACCGATCAACCCTGAAGCCTGGATGTGGTATCACAAGGTGATCGGCGGCGAACGCTGCCCGATTATTGATACTTGGTGGCAAACGGAAACCGGCGGCTTTATGCTCACGCCTTTACCCGGTGCAACGCCGACTAAACCCGGCTCGGCCACGCTGCCCTTCCCCGGTATCTTGGCGGATGTGGTGGATCTCGAAGGCAATCCGGTCAAGGATGGCGAAGGGGGTTATCTGGTGATTACCCATCCTTGGCCAAGTATGCTGCGCACGGTCTACGGCGATGACGATCGCTTCCGTCGCACCTATTGGGAGCATATCCAACCCAAAGAGGGCCAGCATTTCTACTTCGCTGGTGATGGAGCGCGGCGCGATGCGGATGGTTATTTTTGGGTCATGGGTCGCGTCGATGATGTGATCAATGTGTCGGGGCATCGCCTCGGGACGATGGAAATCGAATCGGCCCTCGTGTCCCATCCCGCCGTCGCCGAAGCCGCAGTGGTGGGTCGCACCGATGATCTCAAGGGTGAAGATGTGTTTGCCTTTGTCACCCTCGAAGGGGACTACACCGGCAGCGATGCGTTGATCAATGAACTGAAGCAGCATGTGGCGAAGGAAATCGGCGCGATCGCACGTCCGGGAGATATTCGCTTTACCGATGTGCTGCCGAAGACGCGATCGGGCAAAATCATGCGGCGCTTGCTCCGGAATTTAGCCTCTGGCCAAGAAATCGCCGGCGATACCTCCACCCTCGAAGATCGCAGTGTCCTCGATAAATTACGCGGCGGCGCATAAGCTCACATCACCAGGTTTTCTAGGACAAACTCCCCAAAAATCATGCTAGAAAACCCGGTGGCGATCGCGCCGCATTGCAGCGCGATCGCCAATCACCTGCTTAGCAATAAATGGCGAAGTCATCGCGGAAAGTAACCCCCCATAATCGAGGTCAAACTTCACTTCACTCCCAATCTTACAATCATGGTTATGACTATCCAGAATAATATGATCACTACTAGATCCAAGAATTTCCAGATTGTTCTGAGAGATTAATCCAGAGACGAGAATATCCTGCCTGCCCAAGGCAATAATGACCCGGTGATGAAGACCACGATCTTGAAATGTGGGAATCGTTCCAAACGCATCTTGTCCCATTTCTCCAAAGGGTACAGAAGGTTTTATTTTTGATTCAATCACTTCAGTAATTAATGTAAAAGCACTGGTATGTAACCCTGGGATGGCTTTGCGCTGAATCGTTTCGCAGCCTAAAAGAATTGATTCTCCGAGGCGAAGATTGTTGATTCTACCCAGTGCTTGGGTGGACTCGGCCCATTCGTAGTTAGCGGAATTTCCACCCGACACTATTTCCAGCGTAATCTGAAATCGTTGTTCGATCGCATCCGCTAAATGCGATAGCTTGCCCATGTTATAGTTGTCTGGTTTAATCCCCCCAAAACAGGCTAAATTACAGCCTATGCCGATGATTTTAATTTTGGGTAGCGTCAGAACTTCTTGAATGAACGGGAAAAGATCGCCCGGTAATACGCCTTCGCGGAGATCACCCAACTCGATCATAATGATGATCTGGTGAACGGTATTATACATCCTTGCATAATAGGAAAGCTCTCTCACCGTGGCAAGCTCTGTATTGAGGCTGATATCTACATGTTTAATCACACTTTCGGCCTGACTTAATGCCGTTCGTAGCAGAACAAACCGAGTTGAAATCCCCGCATTTTTCATCCGTTTGATATTTTCAATGCGAGAATCAGCAATGAATTTTACCCCGCCTTGAATCATCGCTTTGGCGATTTCAGGGTCTCCTAATGTTGCTTTAGAAACACCCATCAAGGAAATTCCCTGTTTCCCATAACGTTCGGAGAGTATCCGAGCATTATGCTGAATTTGAGATAGGGTGATTTCTATCCTTGGCAGTATTACCGGCATCTATATTTGCCTAGACATTGGATCTCTATTTCACCGCTGAAAGGGGTATTTTGGGGAGGGTTTTGGGCTTGATTTTATGACTTAAATGAGGGAAGCGATCGCTTAAGGCTTGAATCAGCTTTTGACACCCGTAGTTCAAAACATCAGTGGTGGGTAAGCGAAACTGATCTTCATAATTTTCGATAATGGTCAGAATTTCGTCAGGGGTGAGGTTTTCGTGATTGAGAGCGATCGCAATTACCTGAGATGGAGAAATAGCCTCAATTAACTGAATTTCCCGTTCAATCGTAGGCATCACTAAATGAGGAAAATCACAGCGAAATTTTCGAGCCGGCGGGTGTTGTAAAATCACCCCATCGGGCATACTTCCCTTCAAAATACCAATGGAACTCATAAAGGCCGGATGACTCACAGCACTTTGCCCCTCGACTAAAATAATGTCGGGATTCTCCTGCTCAAAAGCCCGAATCACCGCATTTTCTAATTCACCGATCACAAACTGGGAAACCAGCGCATCCATCGATGCACCATACTTGGCCCCCTGCATTAAGCTCGTTTGACCGGTTCCGATCATGACCGATTTTATCCCCAAAGTATTGAGGGCTTCATTGAGTTTGACGGCGGTCGTCCGTTTGCCACAGGCGCAATCAGTGCCTAATATGGCAATGACCGGAATATCAACCTTAGAGATTTGACCCGTGAAAACGTGAGACTCTTGTAAGGTGGGCGGCTTTCTAATATCTTTGATTTGGACATTATGCTTAACCGCCATCTGCGCAAATTCTTGATCCTCAGAAAAGAATTGATGCAGACCGTTAATGATATCCATACCTTTTGCCATTGCTTCTAGGATCAGATATCGTTCTGCTGGGGATATACAAGTATCTAAGGGTGCTTTGCCGTAGATGTAACAGTCCGGAACCTGTAACAAGTGATGCAAGGATTCATCTAGCGTCGCAAAAATGGGAATATTACTCTTTTGATCCCCTAGGACTTCCCCGGCATCTTGACCCGCTAATGCACTATCAATCACACCAACAATGGTATAAAGTTCAGAATGCCTCACTAACCCTGCGGCTGTCTTACCATCGATCAATCCAAACTCTTGCTCACAATAAACCAAGGCTGTTTTTTTAACACATTTCATTCGATCAATTCCTTCATGTTATATCTGAAGATTTTAAAAAATAGAAAAATATTCTTTTCAAGAACGGTCTTGAAAAGACATTTTTTGGTTTGAAATCCAAACTATAGCGATCCTAAATCAAGCGGAGATCTTATCTCCTCATCAACAAGGGGCTTAAGTCCTTTGCCTGTGCATGAATCAAATAGGATTGCTATACTGCCATGGCATAGCTAAAATGATGCCTTATCGTAGGGTGGGTTAGGCGGGTTAAAATTCCGCTATCACTGCAATTTGACAATCCGCCGTAACCCACCAATCAAGCTGTGCCGTGATACTACATTGATGGGCAAGCAGGGGGTTTCAACGTTGTTTTAGTTGAAGATGGTGATTAATGGGATTTTGCGAGTCAAATTGCGCCGCTAAAGCTGCGTAATAATGGAGCAAATTGTCTGAAAAGCCCAAGTAATGTAGAGTCTGTGGCAAGCGGTCTCAAGTCCTAATTGAGTCTTGCCTGAAGCTTAATTTCTGCCAATTAACTGTAACACACATTACTATTTTGTATTGAGTCGCCGCAGTCATCACCCTGCTTGACTGATAAAATTAGCCAGATCCCGCAAAGCCCTCACCCTAGGGGCTACTGCTTATACATAAGTTGAGTCACGAGCCATCTCCCAGCCCTGAAAAAAGGCATCAAATCGCCTTAAGCCTCGGACTAAAAGAGCAATGCCAGGGGGATGTTGACTCTCATAGCCTGACCATCCCCCCAAGCGAGCAATCGCCCAAGTCCGCGCCGCGATGCCCTACCCGTTAAAAATTGAAGTGGAAACGACAAACCCGGCGGAAATTGAGGCAGCGATCGCCCACCAGGCCGACATCATCATGCTCGACAACATGACCCCCGCCCAAATGTGCGACGCGGTAGCCCTGATTCGCGCTGCCAACCCCCGCATCCAAATCGAAGCTTCCGGGAATATCACCCTCGACACGATCCGCGCTGTGGCAGAAACCGGCGTTGATTTTATTTCCAGTAGTGCGACGATTACGCGATCGCCCTGGCTCGACATCAGGATGCGCTGGGGTCGTCCCACCTAGCGCATCCTGACTAGGATTTACCACGATTACCCCGTGAGTCTAACGCGGCGGGAACGGCGGATCACCGAGGCGATCGCTCACCATGGCGCGCAGTTCAGATTTTTGCTCATCGGTGAGAATCGCTTGAGCCCGCCCCAGATAGGGAATCACTTGTTCGCCCACTTGGCGAATCGTACCGGGGGATAAATCCATGCCCCCCAGAGCCTCAAACGGTGACCCACCCGCTTGCACCGCTGCCACCATACTCTGCAATTGTGCGGGCGAGAATAAATCACTCTCCGTCAACACCTCCAAGCCCAGCGCCTGAAACTGACTTTTTTGGTTGTCTGTCAAATCCAACCGTTCTTCCACCTCGGTCATCAGGGTTGTGATGTTGTCAAGGGAAAAGACTCCGGAGGGTACATTTTCCCCAGACGGAGGTGCAGGCAACGGCGGCAAAGCCTGCGCCATAAAGGGAGGAAGCACGGCCGTCAACAGCACTGCTGTTGTCAAGCAAGCAAAAAATGAGCGTTTCATAGGTCGTTAAAAAGCGTAAAAGTGGGTAGCATTTGACGGTAGATTGCCTGATGAGGATGTTTAGAAACGTGTGATTCGTGACCCGATTTCAGCAATACTTTAGAACAGTCAGGGAACAAGCCTCCTGTTACTGTGCCTTGAGCGGGGTACGATTTCAGCTGAGTTAAACGTTTTGTCTTTAGGTTAGAACCGCAGTGATCCAGCCTGAACACAACTGTTTTGTGCTGTGATCCTCAGGCGAGAATAACCGTAACAATTGGTCAAAACTCAAGCTTGCGGTCTAATGCCCATTATCCCCATTAGTTTTTTAATTACTTTGGCCTCAGGCGCAAACAACTTAGCTTCAGGCGCCAATTTTTGGGTGTGAGGACTGATCTAAAGGAAGGGTGCGATCGCATTCAACAGGATCACACCGATTTGGGGGGGGTATTGATCGTATCCTGGACAATGTCGGGGCTGAGGGAGCCTTCTTCGAGGACGCGAATGCTGTTCGGGGCAACCCGGATTTGCACTTGTTCGCCGAGGGTGAAGGTGTCGAGGTTGCCGTGGTGGATGTTTTGGCGGCGCACGATTAATTCACTGCGGGAGGTGAGTTGAATCACAAAGCGGGTATCGGTGCCGATGTAGACCACATCTTTAACCGTGCCGCGTAGGCCGTGGTTTTCGCCGCTGGTGTCGGGGTGGATGGTGACTTTTTCGGGGCGGATGACGAGGGTGATGATTTTGCCGACGGGGATTTCCGGTTCGTAGGGGACGGAGAGGGTGAGTTCGCCGTCAATGAGGGCGACAATGCCGCCCATGGATTGTTCGATCACTTGGCCGATGAGGAAATTACTTTCACCGATGAAGTCGGCGACAAATCGGCAGTTGGGTTCTTCGTAGATGTCGGTGGGGGTTCCCACTTGGAGGATGTGACCGTCGGACATGACGGCGATGCGGTTGGACATGGTGAGGGCTTCTTCTTGGTCGTGGGTGACGTAGACGAAGGTGATGCCTATCTGTTGCTGCATGTGTTTGAGTTCAAGCTGCATCGCTTTGCGGAGCTTGAGGTCAAGTGCGCCGAGGGGTTCGTCAAAGAGGAGGACTTGGGGTTTTTTGACGAGGGCGCGGGCGAGGGCGACGCGCTGCTGTTGGCCGCCGGAGAGTTGGCGGGGGCGGCGGTTTTCGAGGCCGTTGAGTTTGACGAGGGCGAGGACATCCCCAACGCGAGAACGGATTTGGGCTTTGGGGAGGTTGTCCATTTCGAGGCCGAAGGCGACGTTTTCGGCGACGGTAAGGTGGGGGAAAAGGGCGTAGTTTTGGAAGACGGTGTTGACGGGGCGGTGGAAGGCGGGGCGATCGCGCATCGCCTCGCCATGGATGACCACCTCACCAGCGGTGGGGGTTTCAAACCCTGCGATCATCCGGAGCAAGGTAGTTTTGCCACAGCCGGACGGCCCGAGGAGCGAGAAAAACTCTCCGTCGTGAATCTGCAAATTCAACTGTTCAATGGCTCGAAATTCTCGGTTGTTTTGACCCCGGAAGGTTTTCGACACGTTGACCAGTTCAATTGCGTGATTCATCAATTTTTGCCTCGCTATTGTGAAGATGACCGTTAGCAATGGGGTGAGAAACAGAGACCGAAGGGTTGCCTGCGATGGGGAGGGGCGATCGCCCCTAGGCGGCACAATCGGCATCACAATCGGCATCGTTAGCGCGATCGCTTGTGTCGCCTCGACTCAATTCTATGGTAGGGGGTTTTGACACAGAGGTTTGTGATCTAAACCCCCCTGATCCGATGGCGGAGATTACTCGCCGACGGCCACTTTTAACTCAGTCCACGCATCATCATAGAGTTGGGTATCGGCCTCTAAATCCTCGGCATATTGCAAGCGAGCGAAGGTTGCCGCCGCAGGATAGATCCCCGAATTTTCGAGATCTTCGGCCGGGATCAGACCCTGATCAACGGCGGCTTTGTTGGGGCTGCCGAACTGGACATAGGCGGAGATTTTCGCGCCGATTTCCGGTTCTAGAACAAAGTTAATGAACTGTTCAGCCAGTGCTTTGTTGGGGGCATCTTTGGGGATGGCCATATTGTCCACCCAGACGATCGTGCCTTCTTCCGGGATCACGTAGCGGATATTTTCATTTTCTTCCATGACTTGGAAGATGTCGCCACTCCATTCCACTGCGATCGCAACTTCGCCCTGGTTGAGCAAATCTTGACCCGTATCCGGTGCGAAGGTTGCGATTACCTCTTTATGTTCAACAATGTAGTCTACCGCCCGTTGCAATTCAGCGGGATCGGTGGTGTTGGGGTCTTTGCCCAGGGCCATTAAGACGGCTCCCAATGTGGCGCGGGAATCTTCCATCAGCGACACTTTGCCCGCATATTTCGGGTCAAAAATCTGCTGCCAGCGGGTAATTTCTTCGCCTGTCGCTTCAATGTCATAGCCGATCCCAATCGTTCCCCATTGGTAGGGAACGCTGTATTGATTGCCCGGATCAAAATCCTGATCGAGAAACAGGGGATCAACGTTCTTTAAATTGGGGATGTTGTCGTGATTGAGTTCTTCGAGTAGCCCTTCGGCTGCCATACTTTCGACAAAATCTCCGGTGGGCACAATGATGTCATAACCGGGATTACCGGGTTGGATTTTGGCGAAGAGAGCATCATTACTTTCGTAGGTGTCGTACTGAACCGTGGCATCAAAGTCTTTTTCAAACTGGGTGATCACGTCGGGATCAATGTAGGTAGACCAGTTGTAGATGCTGAGAACATTTTCGCTTGCTCCATTGCCGGCACTACCACTGTCAGCAGCATCTGGACTGTTGGCAGCACAGCCGATGGGCATTGTGACTCCAAACAAAAATAGGAGCACAAAGACAAGCAATCGTTTCATAACCCGTAACCCCTCATGGATGATTCAACTAAGGCGATCGCCAAGTGAATTAACCGTATTCAATTTGGCTAATTCATTTTGACACAATCTCCAGCGAACCCCATCAGGTTGGTCAAGAGATTCTGGCCTTGATTTTGGTTTGACGTTAGGTGGAGCGACGTTGGAGCGCGAGGGATAGCAGCACAATGAGCAACGAAGCGAGCAACATCAAGGTGGAAATGGCGTTAATCGCAGGGGTGACGGCCAGCTTAATCATGCCGTAGACAAACACGGGCAACGTGGTTGATCCCACGCCAGCGGTGAAGAAGGTAATCACAAAATCATCGAGGGAGAGGGTGAAGGCAAGGAGCGCCCCGCTGAGGATGCCGGGGAAGATCAGCGGTAAGGTCACACGCCAGAAGGTGCGCAGTTCGTCAGCACCGAGATCCATGGCGGCTTCTTCGAGGGCGGGGTCAAGTTCGGCAATGCGCGATCGCACCGTCACCGCCACATAGGAAATATTGAACGTAATATGACCAATCATCACCGTGTTTAAGTCCAGCACCAACCGCACCCCCAGCACCGTTTGCAGCAGTTGAAACAGGAGGCTAAACAACACCAGCAGCGAAATCCCCATGGTGATATCCGGGATGATAATCGGCAAAAACAGCAGGGCTTCGAGGGCATTCCGTCCCTTAAACCGAAACCGTTCCAGGGCTAAAGCCACCAATGTCCCTAAGATCGTCGCCACCACCGTCGAAATGCCCCCCACCCACAGGCTATTCCAGAGGGCATCCCAAATCTGCGCATTGGTCACATCCACACCGCTTTCCGTCACCCCCGCAAAGAGGCTGCGATACCAGTCCAGGGTAAAGCCGCGCCACACGGCATTCATCCGTGAGGCGTTGAAGGAATAGACCACCAAGATTGCGATCGGCAGATACAGGAACGCCAAACCGCCGAGGGTGATCGCCCAAAGGCCAAACCGGCCAACATGACGAATCGCCAGATCAACGGTGTGTTTGAAGTCAGGAGAAGCAGCAGAATTCATAAGTTGCTTGGGGAGATTGGCTCGAACCTAATTCCTCGTGACCTGGCTCTGCCCGGTCATGGCCATGGACGGCTCCGCCGTAAAACGAGAGGAGTAACGAGGCTTGATCTAGCTTAGGCATTGAGTTTTTCCTCTGCCACTCGAAAATAGATCACGATCGGGATTAAGACAATGACAATCATCACAATCGACAGCACCGACCCAAAGGGCCAATTCCGCGCACTGAGAAACTGACTTTGCACCAAATTGCCCATCATCACCGTTTTCGCGCCCCCCAAAATATCTGGGGTGATGAACTCCCCCACCGCCGGAATGAAGACCAACAGCGAACCCGCCACCACACCGCGCAGGGTGAGGGGAATCACGACGCGAATCAAGGTTTTGAGGTCATTGGCTCCTAAATCTTGGGCGGCATCCAAGAGGGAAAAATCGAAGCGTTCGAGGGTGGCGTAGAGGGGCAAGATCATAAACGGGAGATAGCCGTAAATCAGGCCCACGGTGACGGCAAAGGAATTAAACAATAAATCCAACGGCTGATCGATCAGGTTGAAACTTTGGAGCAATACATTGATCACCCCTTCTTGACGCAGGATCACAATCCAGGCATAGATGCGCACGAGAAAGTTCGTCCAAAAGGGAATAATCACCAGCAGCAGCAGGGTGTTGCGCCACTGGGGGGGACGGCTGGCGATGAAGAAGGCGAGGGGATAGCCGAGGAGGAGACAGGCGAGGGTGGTCATGAAGGCCAGCCAAAGCGATCGCCCAAAAATCCCCCAATAGATCGGATTCAAGAGGCGTTGATAATTTTCGAGGGTGAATTGCCATTCCACGCCGCCATAGATGCCCCGTTCGAGGACGGAATAGAGCAGCACAATCACCAACGGCAAGACGAAGAAGAACAGGAGCCAAACCGTGGCCGGAACCGCCAACACCGCAAGGTTAAAGCGGCGGCGGTTGGTGGCGGTGGCAAAGTGGGTTTTGAGGGCGTTGAACATGGCTTAACCTCCGCCGACGATGGTAACAATTTCGAGGCGATCGCCCTCTCCCATGCAGGTCTCCGGCCAAAATTGCCGATGGAGAATTTCGCCGTTGTATTCAATGGCGATCAGGCGTGGGTTGAGGCTCAATTGTTCAAGGAGTTGCAACAGGGGCGTGTGGGGGGCACAGGTGACAGGGTTGCCATTGACTTGTAAGAGAATGTCAGTCATGCGTCACCCCCTAGACCATCCGGTGCAAATAGGTCAAAAACTGTTGCGTTGTCAGGGTGGGGTCTTCGGCTTGCATCAAGGCTCGCACCACTGCCACCCGGCGGCCCCCGGCCTGGATCACATCCCCTAGGGTTTCTAAATCAATGGAACCGATCGCGTACCAGGGAATTGGGCAATGTTGGGCAGCATGGCGCACGTAGTCGAGGCCGACGGCGGTGCGGCCGGGTTTGGTGGGCGTTTCATACACCGGGCCCACGCCGATATAGTCGGCTCCTTCGGCGATCGCTTGCTCCATTTCCCCCGGATCATGGGTGGAGCGGCCAATGATGCGATCGGAACCGAGGAGGGTACGGGCGACAGCGATCGGGGCATCCTGTTGACCGAGGTGAACGCCATCGGCCCCGACGGCGAGGGCGAGATCGATGCGATCGTTGATTAAAAACAACGCCCCGTATTGATGGCAGAGATCCCGGAGCTTCTGGGCTTGGGCTAGGCGTACCTGATCATCGGCGGTTTTTTCCCGATACTGCACCAGTTTTAAGCCCCCTTGTAACGCCGCTTCCACGGTAGCAAAAAGGTGCTGCGATGGAGCCGTCACCAAGTACAAACTCGCCGCCTTCAGCCGTTGCGTCAGACCATTATCGCCGGCCAATTGACTTTCTAAGGTATAGACCCGATAGCGAATTTGCTTACAGGCCGCCGACATCTCCCCCTGATAGAGCTTGGCATATTCTTCGAGCACACGCAGCGCCTCTTGAACGCGGCTGAGGTTGGCATGGAGGAGGTCTTGGATATCGGTGCGGGTTTCTTCGTGGGGATGGGTGAAGGATGTGCCGGGGTCGTCGGGGGTATTGCGGGCGGCGCGGAGTTCAAGACTATGCCATTGGGCTAGCTCTTGGCGCATCGCTTTACAGTCTTGGGTGAGGTGGGCATTATTAAGCCCGAATCGACACCATTCTTCAACAATTCGCAGCCCTTCGCGGGCCCGGTCTAGGTTGGCATCGAGAATACGGTAGATCGCTTGGCTGGGTGGGGGGGTCATCGTTGGGTCAGATCCAGATCAATTTTCCATGTTGACATCATCACATTAAAAAGTGAAACCCTAACCGATGGGCGATTAGGGTTTCGAGCGCAAGGACGGGGGCGCGATCGCCCCCTGTCCCTAGCTAGCGAAAACTCGGTTGATGGCGGATCAAACTCAAGAACTCTTCACGGGTTTTTTGGTCATCTTGGAAAATACCCAGCATGGCACTCGTCACCGTCCAAGACCCCGGTTTTTGCACCCCCCGCATCACCATACACATGTGCGATGCTTCCATCACCACCGCCACACCTTGGGGGTCAAGAATTTCTTGCACCGCTTCGGCCACTTGACGGGTTAAGCGTTCTTGCACCTGCAAGCGACGGGCATACATTTCCACAATCCGGGCCAGCTTACTCAAGCCCACCACCTTTTGATTGGGAATATAGGCGACGTGAATTTTACCCATAAACGGCAGCATATGGTGTTCACAGAGGCTGAACACATCAATATCACGCACCAAGACCATTTCATTATGGCCTTCATCAAAAATTGCCCCATTGACCAATTGCTCTAAGGACTGGTGATAGCCTTGGGTCAAAAACTGCATCGCTTCAGCAACTCGCTTCGGCGTTTTGAGGAGTCCTTCTCGTTCTGGATCTTCCCCGACCCCTTCTAGCATCATACGCACCGCATCCATCATGTTTTCTGTGTCTTGCTCCGTGGTGGGCTGAGGTGCTGTGGCTGGATGCTCAGTGGTTGAGCGATCGGGGCGGGAGGTGAGGCTGGCAGTCTCGGCACGTAACCGATTTCCATTTGTGTCCAGCGTGAGAGATTGAGAAGAACCGTTGGAAGACGCGATTGTCATAACAAAGCTAAATCCAAAAAGTGTGACTTTGAGCGTGAACGTGAAACGAGAACGTGACCACTAAGGGATCACAATGCACCCGCACTGGGCATGAGGGTGATATCTTCCACCACTGCCTGTTCTGGCAAAAGTACGGCGTGAAGAATGGATTGGGCGACGATTTCAGGCGTAAGCATTGCCGCTCGATTGAAATCAGCCTGGACGGTATTGGTGTCCCAAATGGGAGTATTGACTGCACCGGGCGAGAATGCCACCACACGGATGCCATGGGCGCGTTCTTCTGCGGCGAGCGTTTTGGACAGGGCGATCAGTCCGGCCTTACTGACGCTATAGGCTCCCCAGCCTGGAAAGGGCGTTTTCCCCGCCACAGAGGCCACGTTAACGATGGTTCCTTTGTGGCGATCGCGCATGTGCGCTAAAACCCCTAGGGTGCATTGGAACACACTGGTGAGGTTCAACGCCATCACCTGTTGCCAATCCTGGAGGGGGGTTTCGGCCAGAATGCCCGTATAGCCCATGCCAGCATTGTTCACCAGAATATCGATGGGTTGAAAATCAGCAACGATCGCTTCAAACTCTGCTTTCACACGATCCACATTGGCGAGATCCAAGCAGTAGGCTTTGGCTTGTACACCAATGTCTTGAACCGCATCAACCACAGCGTTTAACTTCGATTCAGAACGGCTGACCAGGGCAACATCAATATCGGCATGGGCAAACGCGAGGGCGGTTGCCTTGCCAATGCCACTACTGGCTCCGGTAATGATGGCCCGCTGTCGAGGGAAATGGTCACTCATGGAATCTGTTCACACAGGTTTGCGAATGATGAATTGACATACTCCCCCACTAAACCCTACGGGCTAGAGTGGGAGATTCTGAACAGCCAGTTACCTGACCATTTATCCACTCAAACAACGAGAGTTGCAGAGGGTTGCTAGGCTCAACGACTAACACCATTGATTTATCCTGATTTCTCAAATCTGTTAATTCAGATTTAGCCGTAAC
>NZ_JAQMTY010000198.1 GCF_028330765.1 Spirulina subsalsa CS-330
AATTAAAGGACTCGCTGTCGCTCGATTTGTTTGTTGGTGCAAATTCATCTCGCCACTAAAAGGCATGTCCGCCGTTACCTTCGGTAACTCTACTCGGACTCGCTTTATAGTGGGAGTCTTCTTTGCACATTTAAGATAATCTCGGCGGGTTTGCCCCGTTTCAACTGTTGACAGACCAGGTTAGCCGCCTCTAAGCCCGTCACATAGGCTTTTTCCTGCGACCACGACCCATGATCCGTAATTACCCAATCGCCACTGAACAAGAGGTTAGGGATCGGACTTTGGGCCCGCTGGAGGTGTTGATAGCTACCCGGTGCGAAATGGGTCACGCCTTGACTGACCCGGATGAAGCGTTGATCGACAATAGTCGCCTCGCTGAATTCGGGAATGCAGGTGATTAAATCCTGGTGAATTTTGCGGCTGAGGTCAGCATCATTCATCGCCAGTAATTGATTAGCGTGGTAAAAATCCACTTCAATCACGCTGCCCCGCTCATTGTGATATTCATCATGGAGGGTGTTGAGGTCGAAAAATGTCCAGCCGGTGGTGTCGTCAAAGCCAAAACAGGCGTTAGAGGGCTGGGGAATCTTCACCTTGCGATCGAACCAGAGCCGACTGGCGAGCACATCAATACCGCCCAAATTCAAGAGATTCCGAAATTCTGGATATTGGGCCAGGGTGGAACTGGCTTGGACGAGTTTTTTCATCCCGCTAATGCTGACGGCGAAGATCACCGCATCGGCGGGCAGTTGGCGATCGCCACAGATCACCCCGGTCGCCTGCCCCTGATGATTGAGCACCACATCCGTCACTTGATGATTCGTCAAGACCTTGCCGCCTAGGGCTTCAATTTGCTGCACCCAGGGCCGAAAAATCATCTCGCCCACCGTCCCCCGACACCACACCACATCAAAATCCGGCTGATGGGCCAAAATAAAGTAGTACAACATCCCCAAGGCCGCCGCCGCGCTGCACTGTTCCCCCGGCGCAAACAGCCCCACCAACAGCATCGGGTTAAAGGCATCGGTATAAAGCCGCTCCGATACGCCGTAGGCCTGGAATAGTTCCCGCGCCGTCCGTTTGTCGTAGCGTCGCCACGCCTCCTCAGAATTATCGAAATCGATCACCGCCCGGAGCAGCGGCAGGGCAGAGAGGCGATCGCTCAAGGGCAAACGCGGGAATTGGGTATAGAGAAACGTACCGAGGGGGGAGGGGAGACGGAATTCCTGCTGAAACAGAGGTGCGATCGCTTCTAATCCCTGGGGTGAATATTGATGGGACTGGGTGAAGGGGGTAAAGGGCTTCAATCCCAGGTCTTTCACCCGTTTAAAAATATTGCGATAGGGATACCAAAACCCATGGATTCCCCCCTCAAGCGATCGCCCATCCGCCGTCCGCCACCCCGCCACCAATCCCCCCGGCTGGGCACTGGCTTCGAGCAGCGTCACATCATAGCCCTGCCGCACCAGATGATCCGTCGCCCCCAATCCGGCCCAGCCTGCCCCCACCACAATCACCCGTTTTTTCGCCACCATGACCCGTTTTTGCTTGTCTGTATCAATGGTTTAGATTGTACCGAGGGTTGTGCGATCGGTTTCCCTCATCCCCGACCCTTCTCCCCCAGGAGAAGGGAGCCAGAAGCCCTCTCCTGGGGGAGAGGGTTGGGTGAGGGGTTTAGGGAGATACTGCTCAGCCTTCAAGATGAATGCTCACCCTGCCCCGCTTCCAGGGTCTCCTACGCTAAAATAGGGCACTGAAGATTCGGAGAGCATCCCCTTGACCGTTACCGTAGACCAACTCCTCACCCCCGAAATCAATAAACCCGCTCGTTACTTGGGTAATGAATTGGGCGCGGTGCATAAACCCTGGGACAAAGCGACGGTGCGCTGGGTGCTGACCTACCCGGAAATTTACGAGGTGGGCGCGTCGAACCTGGGGCATATTATTCTCTACAACATCCTCAATGCCCAGCCGCGTCAACTGTGCGATCGCGCCTACCTCCCCGCCCCCGATCTGGCGACTAAATTGCGCGATACGGATACGCCCCTGTTTGCCTTGGAATCGCGGCGTTTTCTCACGGATTTTGATATTCTCGGCTTCAGTCTGAGTTATGAACTGGGGGCGACGAACATCCTGGAAATGCTCACCCTGGCGCAAATTCCCCTCACCGCCGCCGAACGGTGCGATCGCCCCGACATTCCCCTGATCTTCGCCGGGGGACAAACCGCTACATCAAACCCTGAACCCTTTTCTGACTTCCTCGACTTCTTCGCCCTGGGGGATGGGGAAGAATTACTGCCGGAAATTGGCCTAGTGATCGCCGAAGGGAAAGCCGCCGGCCTGAGTAAGCGCGATCTCCTCCTCGACCTGGCCCAAGTGCCGGGGGTCTATGTGCCGCTGTATTACGACCAAACCGAAACGGGCGCAGTGGTTCCCAACCATCCCGACGTGCCGCCCCGTGTGCTGCGCCGCGTCGCTGCCCCGATGCCGGCCTATTCCATCGGCCTTGTGCCCTACGTGGAGACCGTTCACGATCGCCTCACGGTGGAAATTCGGCGGGGCTGTACGCGGGGCTGTCGATTCTGTCAGCCGGGGATGTTGACACGACCGGCGCGGGATGTGGAGCCGGAAAAGGTGGTGGATGCGATCGAACAGGGGATGCGGGCTACGGGGTATAACGAGTTTTCGCTGCTGTCCCTCAGTTGTTCGGACTATCTCGCCCTGCCCGCCGTGGGGATGGAAATTAAAAACCGCCTCAAGGATGAAAATATTTCCCTCAATTTGCCCAGTCAACGGGTCGATCGTTTTGATGAAAATATCGCCAATATTCTCGGCGGCACGCGCCAAGCGGGCCTCACCTTCGCCCCCGAAGCCGGAACCCAACGGATGCGCGACGTGATTAACAAAGGTCTCACCAATGAAGAACTGCTGCGGGGGATTAAAACCGCCGTCGAGCAGGGGTGGGATAAGGTGAAACTCTATTTCATGATTGGCTTGCCGGGGGAAACCGATGTGGATGTGCTGGGGATCGCCGAAACCCTGCGCTGGTTGCGGAGTGAATGCGCCATCCAAGGGCGGAAACGGTTGGAATTTACGGTAACGATTTCCAATTTCACGCCGAAACCCCATACGCCGTTTCAGTGGCATTCGGTATCCACGGCGGAATTTTTGCGTAAACAGGACTTGCTGCGGGCGGAATTGAAACGGCTGCGGGGGGTGAAGGCGAATTTTACCGATGTGCGGATTTCGGCGATGGAGGATTTTGTTGGGCGGGGCGATCGCACCCTCGGCCGGGTAATTCGTCGCGCTTGGGAATTGGGGGCGGGGATGGATTCTTGGTGGGAAAGTATCGATCGCGCCTATGGAGCCTGGGAAGACGCGATCGCCGCCTCCGGCCTGACCTGGAAATATCGCAAAATCGAAAACGGCGAATGGAACGTGATGGATGCGGACAACACCGCCACAGGCCGCACCGCAACCCTCCGCGCCGCCTCCCCCCAATGGAAACGCCGCTTTGATTGGGACGAACGCCTCAACGCGCCGCTACCCTGGGATCACATCAATACCGGCATTGATAAAGAATGGCTCAAAGCGGATCTCCAACGGGCCTTAGAAGAAACAATTGTGCCGGACTGTGCCTTTGAGGGGTGCTCTCAATGTGGGATCTGTGGCGAGGCCTTTGGGGACAATATTGTTCAAGATGTGCCGCCGATTCCAGCCTTTGAGGGTCAGTTTCGCCCCAACAGCACCCGCGCCCAACGGCTCCGGGTTTGGTTCGGCAAGTTGGGCGAGTTCCGGCTCTTGAGTCATCTTGACCTAGTGCGTTTATTTGACCGGATCACCCGGCGGGCATCGCTGCCAATTTCCTTCACTAATGGGTTCCATCCGGGGCCGAAAATTGCGATCGCCAATGCCCTCTCCCTCGGCATGACCAGCCAAGGCGAAATCGTCGATTTTGAACTCACCGAACCCATGGATCTAGAGGACTTTCGCCAGCGTTTAGAGGCAGCCTTCCCAGATGATCTGCCCCTTTACCGTGTTGAAGAAATCGACGTGAAAGCCCCCTCCGCCAATAAACTTCTGCGGGAAGCCCGTTACACCCTCGATCTCAGCACGGATCAACCTAATCCGGCTTGGGCGGATTGGATCGCCGCCGCCCTCGCCAGTGAGTCGATTCCTTTTGAGAAAATCACGAAATCCGGCAAGGTGAAGGAAATTAATCTGCGCGATCGCCTGATCAGCCTCGAACTCATCCAGGCCAACGACACCACCGCCCAAATCCGCTACACCGGCCAATGCACCAACGACGGCACGGTACTCCAGCCCGCCCATGTGGCCCATCTTCTCGCTCACATTTCCGGTCAAGCGATCGCCCTCACCCACGCCCATCGCGAAGCTCTCACCCTCGCCGACCCTCCCCACTAACGCCCCTAGTAGCATGACACGGGTTAATCGGTGGGTTACGGCGGATTTCTAAACTATAGTGATGGCGGGAGTATAAGCCGCCTAACCCACCTACGATAAATCATTATTTTAGCTGTGCCATAACAGTAGGGTGCTGTTAGCGAAGCGTAACGCACCGTCACGTTGAACTAGACTGCCCTAGTGTCGTGGCGCGTTTTAAAAGGTGGGTTACATCGGATTGTCAGATTGCAGTTATAACCTAAATTTTAGCCGCCTAACCCACCTACGATAAATCATTATTTTAGCTGTGCCATAACGGTAGGGTGCTGTTAGCGAAGCGTAACGCACCGTCACGCTGAACTAGACTGCCCTAGGCTACTTCATCAGGTTCATCAAGGTCATCGAGATCAGGATCATGATCATCAGAATCGGGATCATCCGTTGAGAGTCCGTCAGCGTCAGGTTCTGGATGATCTGAGGATTCAGCGTCGGCCTCGTCCCAGGGCGAATCATAGTGGTTCCAGGGCAAAATGGGCCGGTTTGGCGCTTTTTTGCTCAGAACGGTAATATTATCCGGGTCGGGTTCGGGCAAGTCCAAGGCATCCGCCGCTGGGACATCGGGGGATGGGTCAACTCCCTTGGGTTTGGGGGGAGATGGGTCTTGGGTGGGACGAGGGCTAGGATCAGAGTTCATGGAGTGATCTCCTGCAAGGACGACAGCGGTTGAACGGACTGGATATCCTTGGGCTGCGATCGCACCTCAACGATCGGGTTAAAACCGCATAATCTTGGCAACATCATTATTTTACTCCTTCTCCGGTAAGACCCAAGTTATAGAGAATAACTGTACTGCAATGCGGGAAAAAAGAACGCCACAACGGTATGCATCATAATCACAAAGGCGATCGCCCACGTCACATAGGCCGCATAGTTTAACGTTTGAGACACATCATCAATCCGCTGTTGATTGGCTTGATAAGTATGCACCAAATTCACCATCATTCGGAGTTGATATTCTTCGGGAGTTAGCGTCAGATAACGTTCCAAAAATTTGTTGTCGCCTAAGTTCGGACTAATGGCAATCTGACGCGGCAAAAAGGCATTAATTAGCAGCGTAAAATTCACCAAAAACCCGACAATTTCCGCCATACTAAAGGGACTCGGAATAAACATTAACCGCGACAGGGTGAGACTGGTGAGTAATGCCCCATTCACCACAAATAAAATATTCAATTTTGTGGTTAATAATTGCCCCTGTTGACGTTGCTGATTTAACACCGATCGCACATCTTGGGCCGCGAGGGCGATCGTGCTCCAAAACCGTTGTTGTTTTTTCGGCGGGGGGTCGGTGGCGGGGGGAGCTTCTAGGGGAATGTCTGAGATCGTCGCCTCATCATTGGGATTAATGTCCTGGACGGTATGAATGTCCTGGACGGTTGTCTCTGGCACGGTCTGGGCCGATGACTGCCACAGGCGGGCAGCCCGTTGCAAAACCGTGTTAGGGAAGGAGGTGTTCGAGGATAGCGGTAGCGATGATCTCAGTTCCATTGCAGGCGATTGGGTGTGAAGATTGGGGCGGGTCGAGGGGCTGCTCCAAAGCATCCCAATCGCCTTGAAAAAAGCGGACAGCATCAAGGATTTTGTGGTCGCTATACTGCTGCAATCCCTGCATCAAGAGCGGGGTTTCGGCAAAACCATCCCGCTGGAGTGAAACAATTGGAATTTTTAACCGAATGGCTTCGGAAAAGGTGCTAAATCCCGGTTTTGAGATCACACGATCGCACAATGGCATTAGATCCACTGGACGATACTGACGATCACGAATGGGAAGCAGGTTGGGAAGATCTGGAGCGTGACGATCGAAGGTAATGAACTGCCAATTAGGGTAGTCCTTAACTCTATTATAGGGAATCTGCTGAATTCCTAAACCCCCAAAGGTGAGTAATAGGGTCTTTTCTCGGTTTGGGATGAGGTTAAATCGGGTTTCGAGTTCGGCCCGGCTGTAGCGGGGTGTGCCGCCGGTTAACCCCACATCGGTCATGTTTGGAAAGGCGGTCATGGGTTCATGAAATGGCAACCGAAAGAGGCGATCGCACTGCCCAAAACAGTCCCCAATCCAATCCGCGAGGGGGATAAACTCACCCCCCCAATGGCGATAGATGAAATCCCAGCCAAAATTCCCCATCATCCAGACCGGAATGCCCGCTGCTGCTCCGATCGAAGCCGCCAAGGGGGGAATGTCGCCGAGGATTAAATCCACTTCATTTGTCCAGAGATATTCCACTTCTCTGGCGATGATCTGGGGGGCGCGATCGCGCAATTGCTGCAACTGTGTCAGGGTGGCAGCGAGATCCATCGTTAAACTATCGGGTTGAATCACGCCCACATCGTAGGCTCGCGGTCGTAGAATAAAATCCCCCGGTAGGTAGCTTGCGAGGAGCCAACGGGGGGCGGTGGTGGTCAAAATAATCAGCACATCGGGGCAGCGGCGTTGAACTTCGGCGGCGACGGCGGTGAGGCGGGTGGCATGGCCAAAGCCGTGATTGGTGATCGCACAGTAGAGGGTGGGTCGAGACATGGAAGAGCGGCCGAGTAGGGGAACTTGAGGGCAAGAATACCAGGAATTGCAGCGGCTCAGCCGGGGGGAGGCGATCGCGACTCCTCAACCCCATTTCCCGATGATCCAGGGGACAGGATCAAGCCCGGCTAGAATTGTGCGATCCTGTCGGAATTAACGGAAAAACTGCTGTATAGTGGCGAGTGATGACCCCAACCGAAAGCGGGTCGGGTCTTTGTGGCCGTCAAGAATTGAGACCAAACCCTCAACAACTTTTCAGGCTCAGAGGATCGATATAGCACTAGCCAGAGCGGTTAGGACATTCAGAGACTCTGGAACAAGGGGTTTTAAGCCCCTTGCCTGTCCGAATACCCTTGTTGATTGCTATACATCACAGATAGGGGCGATCGCTTCCGATGGTTGGATGGGTAATTTGCGTTACTCCTCAACGTGGCTCAGTATATTTGGTGTGAGGATATTGTGTTTGTTAATCGATCAGCGTTAGTTGCAATTCTGACCGAGGTGACTCAACGGAGCCAAAACCATTGGCGGGTTGTCCAAACTTGGTCGGATGAGTTGACCGTGGGCAATAAGATCATGCTGCGGCTGTTGCTCTGTAGTGCGAGTTTTTTGGTGGGTGTGGGGTACGGCGATCGCCAAGACATCCCGAACCCGGATCTTCTCCTCACAGATACGCCCAGCGTACCCGCCGATGTGGCCGAACCCACTGCCGCCTCCACGACCCCCCCGGCGGAGGTAGACCCCACGCCACAACCCAGCCCGGAACCGACCCCAACTCCACAACCCAGCCCCACCCCGGAACCGAGTCCTGTGACCGAAGTAGAGCCGACCCGAATTCGGATTCGGGCCGTGGGGGACATTGTGCCCGGCACGAATTTTCCGAATAATCGCCTCCATCCTCAGCCCCAGGTGTTGTTTGAAGAGATGGCCCCGATTTTGCAGGGGGCAGATGTGACCTTTGGGAATTTTGAGAGTACCTTGACGCGATCGCCCCATTCCCGCAAAGATGTGAGCCGCCCCAACGTCTTCGCCTTTCGGAACCCCCCTGAGTATGCCCAACTGCTGCGGAATGTGGGGTTTGATGTTCTCAGTGTGGCGAATAATCACTCCCTGGATTTTGGGACGCAAGGGTTTCAAGACACGATCGCCCACATTGAAGCGGCAGGCATGGCAGCGGTGGGCGACAAAGGCAAAATCGTCTATACCGACATTAACGGAGTAACGATCGGCTGGATTGGCTTTAGTTATGGGCGGGAACACAATACGATTTTGGCTCTGGGCAGTGCGCGATCGCTCGTCCTTACCGCCCAGGCAAACGCGGATTTTGTCGTCGTCTCCTACCACGGTGGCGCAGAAGGCACAAGCGCCATGGCCACCCGCAACCAAACGGAATACTTCTACGGCGAAAATCGTGGCAACGTGGTGGAGTTCTCCCGTCAGATGGTGGATGCGGGGGCGGATCTCGTCCTCGGTCATGGCCCCCATGTGCCCCGCGCCATGGAACTCTACAACGGTCGCCTGATCGCCTATTCCCTCGGCAACTTCGTCGGCTATCGCACCCTCTCCACCCGAGCCCAACTCGCCTATTCCCTCGTCTTGGAAGTGGAAGTGGATGAAAACGGCGTATTCCAACGGGGCCAAATTTACCCCGTCCTGATCTCTCCCGGCGGCATCCCCCAACGCTCCACCCGCAGCGAAAGTATCGCCCTGATCCGGCGGCTAACGGCGACGGATTTTCCCGGCTCTCCCTTGGTGATTACCCTCGATGGCCGTTTACAATTGCCCGAACAGAATTAATCCCAATTCTTGAGTTTCGGTTAGGCATTTCCCATGGCACGGGTTTGGTGACCAAACCCCTACGGGAGCGATGGGGTAGGGGTTTGGTTGCCAAACCCGGATTGGGTCGAACTCACGTTTTTTAGAATTGATATGAGGCAGGGGATGCGATCGCATCCCCTGGAGAATCTCGATTAATCATCGAGATAGGCATTGAGGGCATCGGCCACCAATTGGGTCATGGAAATGTTGGTGGTTGCGGCTTTGGTTTTGAGTTTGGCGTAGATGTCGTCATGGATGCCGACCCGGTAGCGGATGCGGCGGCCCGTTTTGCGGGGTTCATAGGTAGAGGCAAAAGCCCGCAGGGTATCAAACCCGACGCGATCGCAAAATTCCCCAAAACTTTCTGTCCCTTGGCGCTGCTCCCGGAAACAGACGAACAACGGTTCGAGGAAGGTTTCCAGGTCGCGATCGGGGACTTTTTGGGCGTAGGGTCGCGCCAGGGTGGTTTGATTGGGGCTGCCGCCGAGCCAAATTTGATAGGCTTCGGGGCCACTGCCCACAAACCCCAATTCCGCCATGTAGGGACGGGCGCAGCCGTTGGGGCAGCCGGTCATCCGAATCACGAAGGTTTCATCGCCGAGCTTCAGGGTTTTGAGCAGGGCTTGGATGCGATCGATGATGCTGGGCAGGATGCGCTCGGATTCGGTAATTGCCAGACCACAGAGGGGCAGGGCCGGGCAGGCCATGGCGGTACGGTGCAGGGGCGCGATCGCATCGGGATCGGTGACAATGCCGTGCTGCTGGAGAATGGCGGTAATGCGATCGCGGTGGGCCGGGTCGATTTCGTACAGAATCACGTTATGGTTCGCCGTCAAGCGCATCGGCAGGTGAAACGCTTCGATCACCGTGCGCAGGGCGGCTTTGAGTTGAAACTCGCCCTCATCCTTGACCCGACCATTTTCAATCGACAGGCCAAAAAAGAGCTTCCCATCACCCTGTTCATGCCAACCGAGATAATCAAAATACTGCCAAGCGGGGAGGGGTTGAGCCGGGGCGATCGCTTGACCAAAATACTGCTCCACTTGGGCTTTGAACTTCGCCACCCCCCAATCATGGAGGAGATATTTCATCCGGGCATGGCGGCGATTGTGGCGATCGCCATAGTCCCGCTGGGTTGCCACCACCGCCTTCACCAGATCAAACACATCCGCCTTCGCCACATAGCCAATCTCATCCGCCATCCGGGCAAAGGTCTCTTCCTTGTTATGGGTGCGCCCCATGCCGCCCCCCGCATAGACATTAAACCCCTGTAACGCCCCGTGATCATCGGTGATCACCACGAGGCCCAAATCATGGGTATAGAGATCAATCGAGTTATCCCCCGGCACTGTCACCACGCATTTAAACTTGCGGGGCATGTAGTGCGTGCCGTAGATCGGTTCTTCGGACTGGGTGAAGTTGGTGTTATGGGTATTTTTCGCCCGCGCTTCCTTCACTTCGGGGGCTTCTTCGGCACTGATCACCCGTTCCCCATCGAGCCAAATTTCGTAATAGGCTCCCGTTTGGGGGGTGAGCAGATCGGCAATTTTATCGGCGTATTCCCAGGCATAGCCATAGGCCGCCTGATTTTTATAGGGCGCAGGTGGGGCCATCACATTGCGGTTTAAATCCCCACAAGCCCCTAGGGTAGACCCCATACTCCGCACCATGTCACTGATCACCGTTTTGAGGTTGCGTTTGAGCACGCCATGGAGTTGAAACCCTTGGCGGGTGGTGGTGCGGAGGGTGTGGTTACCGTATTGATCGCAGAGGCGATCGAGGGTGAGGTACAGTTCTGGGGGGATGAAACCGCCGGGGCTGCGGGTGCGGAGCATCATTTGATAGTCCTTCTCTTGACCCTTGACGCGGTTGTCGCGGTTGTCCTGCTGGTAGGAGCCGTGAAATTTGAGGAGTTGAACCGCAGCTTCGGTGAAGTGGGTGGTGTCTTCGAGAAGTTCGGTGGCGAGGGGTTCCCGGAGTTGGTTGCTGCGTTCTTTGATGCCTTCGAGCTTGGAGGGGGCTTTGGGCGTGGGGTTGATGGGGGTCTGAACCATAGGACGAATCGATTAGAACTATCTATAACGTTGAGGGATTGTGACCGACAATTGCGAAATCTACGGGCCGTGTTAAGTTTTATGTCCGGTAAATCGGTCGGGATTGTGGTCTTTCATTATACCAAGCCCGGTCAGATGCGATCGCACAATCTCCCCCCCATCCGCCTCGCCCGGCTAATCCCCCCCTTGCCGCAGGTCGGCATTCAATTGCATGGGAACTCAAGCAAAATGGGATTAGGATGGACAACAAAGCCCGCCGTTTTCTGTGAGGCGATCGCACCATGGCTACGCCTGATCCATTCTACGAGCAACCCCTCCAACGCCTTCAACTGTTTTTCACCCTCGTGCCGGTGTTCGGGTCGATGCCGGCGCTGTGGTTTTTGATCCATCCCCAGAGTTCCCCCCAGCAAAAAGCGACCAGTCGTTTAGCCTTGCTCCTCTTGGGGCTGTGGATTGGTGCGTCGGCGGTGACCGGGTTGGGGATTGCCCAAGCGGCGGATACGGTGTTTCGGTTTCGCCTCTTGTTTTTTGATGGAACCCTAACGAGTCTTTACGTCTTAACCTGTGTGGGGTTAATGGTGCGTGTCTGGCAACGGCGATCGCTCCGCATTCCGGGGTTGAGTCCCGCTGCCCAGCGCCTCTTTAGGTCTCCCTCGGATCATTCCACCAACAGCCGTTAACCCCTCAAAATGACCCCTTTCAACGGATAATTAAAGAGGTCATTTTTAGCGTTTTCCACGGAAAGACTGCATCGGTGTGTGAATTAAAACGTTGCTAAGACTCATCTTGTCAGTTTAGATTACTGAGGAACTTCCTCGCTCAGCCGTGAAGAAATCTGTGGCCAAACAAAGTAACCTCCGACCGCAACCCACTCGTAAACCCACAGCTTCCGCCCAGTATCGGAAGAAAAGCCGGGGCAAGGCTTCCCCAAAACCGCGTTGGCTGTGGATTTGGTTGGGATTGACCGGGATCGGGATGGTGTCGGCGATCGCGGGCGCACTGTTAGCGATTTCCCTCTCTGCTACTCCCCTGCGGCGCGTGCTCCTCTCCTCAGACGATGCCTCGATCTTCTCCGACGACCAGGCCATCACCTACGACAGCCTCAGCTTTCCCAAACTCACCCGCCCCGTCAATCTCCTCATTCTCGGCACAAAAGTCCTCACCTCCGACCTCGAAGGCTCCCCCCGCAATGATTTGGGCTACCATGCCCTCGTTGATTCCTTCGATGGATTAGCCGACACGATGCTGCTGATCCGCTTCGATCCGGAACGGTTTCGCCTTGCTGCCCTTTCCATTCCCCGCGACACCCAAGTGTATATCGAGGGCTACGGCGAAATGAAAATCAACGCCGCCAACCATTACGGCGGCGCACCCTTAACCGCCCGCACCGTCAGCCGCACCCTCGACGGCGTACCCATCGATCGCTATCTACGGATTAATGTGCAGGGGGTGGAAAAACTGATCGATGCCTTGGGAGGGGTGACGGTGTACGTCCCCAAGGATATGAAGTACACCGACCACAGCCAACACCTCTACATTGATCTCAAGGAAGGTGAACAGCACCTCGACGGCGAAAAGGCGATGCAGTTTTTGCGGTTTCGCTACGACAAATATGGCGATATTGGCCGGGTGCAGCGGCAACAGGTGTTAATCCGGGCGGTGATTGAACAGGCATTGCGTCCCCAAACGCTGCTGAAGTTGCCGAAGCTGTTCAATGTGGTCAAGGAAAGTATTGATACGAATTTGACTGTGGAAGAATTGGCGGCGCTGGCGGGGTTTGCGGCCAATACGAAGCGGGATGATGTGCAGATGTTGATGCTGCCGGGGTCGTTTAATGGGACGGGAGAGCAGGGGGTGAGTTATTGGATTCCCAACGAGCGGGGGATTCAGCAGATGGTGGCGACCCATTTTGGCCAAGGGTACAGCTTGGGTGAGCTGCAAGGACCGGGGGCGGTGCGGGTGGCAATCCAAGACAGTACGGGCAGTGATGCGGCGATCGCAGCGGTGCAGGGGCAGTTGCGATCGCAGGGCTATGGCAATTTTTTTATGGGCGATCGCTGGCATGAACCCTTAGCCACCACCCGGATTATTGCCCAGCAAGGGGATGAACAACTGGCGATGCAATTGCAATTGGCCCTCGGCATTGGGGAAGTGCGCGTTGAAAGTACCGGCGAATTAAGTTCGGATCTGACGATCCAACTGGGGCAAGATTGGCCGAGTTTAAACCGTCCCTAGGGGAAAGCGATCGCACGTTCCCGACAGATGCAACAATGGGTTGGGAGGCCTGTGCCTCCTGATTAACGCTGTGACTGAATTTGAATTGTTATGCCGAATTTTTTACTCGAAGTTGGGACAGAAGAACTGCCGGCTGATTTTGTTGCCAGTGCGATCGCCCAATGGCAAACCCTTATTCCTGCCAGTCTCAGCGCCGCCACCCTCAGCCCGCAGCACTGTGCGATCTACGCCACACCGCGCCGCCTTGCCGTGGTCTTAACCGACGTGCCCGCCCAACAACCCAACCGCAGCGAAGAGCTTAAAGGCCCCCCCGTCAAAGCCGCCTTTAAAGACGGTCAACCGACTTCCGCCGCCACTGGCTTCGCCAAGAAGCAGGGGATCAGTGTTGATGATTTTGTGATTCGCGACACGCCCAAAGGGGAATTTATCTTTGTCACCAAGCACCATCTGGGGCAACCCGCCGCCGAACTCCTGCCGGACTTAGTGCAGCAGTGGATTACCGGACTAGAAGGGCGGCGTTTTATGCGCTGGGGCGATGGTGAATTGCGGTTTCCCCGGCCGATTCGCTGGTTAGTGACCCTCTGGGATGAAGCCGTGTTGCCCGTGACCCTGACCAGTGGATCGGATCGGATCGTCAGCGATCGCATCTCCCACGGTCACCGCATCCTCCATCCCGACCCCGTTAAAATTGCCGACCCGGCCAGCTACCGCGACACCCTTGCCGCCGCAGCCGTGATGGTTGATCCCGAAGCACGGCGATCGCACATTCTCGACCAAATTCACCACGCCGCCCAAAGCGTCAATGGCCGCGCCCTAATTCCCCCCGACCTCCTCGCCGAAGTGGTGAACCTCGTCGAAGCCCCCCATGCCGTCGTCGGAACCTTTGAAGCCGAATACCTCGCCCTCCCCTCGGAAGTGATCACCACCGTCATGGTCACCCATCAACGCTATTTCCCGATCCAAGACAACAACGGCGCACTCTTGCCCCACTTCATCACCATCGCCAACGGTGACCCCCAAAAAGCCGACATCATCGCCGCTGGCAATGCCCGCGTCATCCGCGCTCGTCTTGCCGATGGTAAATTCTTCTACGATGCCGACTGTGATGAACCCCTCGAAGCCAACCTCCCCCAACTGGAAACCATCACCTTCCAAGCGGATCTCGGCTCCATGCAGGTGAAAGTCGATCGCATCCTTGACCTCACCGCCGAAATCAGCCAGCAACTCAATCTACCGCCCGACCTCGCCGCCACCATCGAACGCGCCGCCCTCCTCTGCAAAGCCGACCTCGTTTCCCAGATGGTCTACGAATTCCCGGAACTTCAGGGCATTATGGGGGAAAAATACGCCCGCATCAGTGGGGAATCGGACGAGGTGGCCCAGGCTATTTTTGAACATTACCTGCCCCGGGGAGCCGATGATGATCTACCCCAAACCCTGGCGGGGCAAGTGGTGGGCATTGCCGATCGCCTCGATTCCTTGGTGAGTATTTTTGGCTTGGGGATGATTCCCACGGGGTCTTCTGATCCCTTTGCCCTGCGGCGGGCGGCCAATGCGGTGATTAACGTGATTTGGGTGGCGAATTTAGAGATTAATCTCCTCGATCTGCTCGAACAGTTTGCCGCTGCCTTTGTCAGTGCCCATGCCGAGTACGAATCGCCGTTCCCCGCCCTCCAGAGCTTTTTTATCCAACGGGCGCGGACATTGCTCCAAGATGAGTTAGGGATTGAGTATGACTTGGTAAATGCGGTGTTAGGGGAAGACGACCCCGACTATGAAGTGCGGGCGTTGCAAAATCTGCGTGATCTACGCGATCGCGCCTGCTTCCTCCAGTCTCTGCGCAAAAATCGAACCCTAGAGCTACTTTACGAAACCGTCAACCGTTCCACCCGCCTCGCTGCCAAAGGGTCACTCCCCACGGACGAACTCAACCCCTACGAGGTCATTCAATCCCACCTCTTTGAACAAGAGTCGGAACGGGAACTGTTCCAAACCCTCTGTAAATTGCTCCCCCAAACCCAACAAGCGATCGCTGAACGGGACTATCAACGCCTCGTAGATGGTCTCGCCGCCATTTCCCCCCACGTCACCCGCTTTTTCGATGGTGACGACAGCGTTTTGGTGATGGCCGAAGATCCCGATGTGCAAAATAATCGCCTCAATCTCCTCGGCTTGATTCGCAACCATGCCCGCGTCCTCGCCGACTTTGGCGCAATCCTCAAGCCCTAAGACACAACCCAGACAAGGGGCTTCAGCCCCTTGCACTCACGCTCTGATCACGAAGATCATGCCAATAACGATCTAAAACTGAATACGATCGCGGGTTCCGGTGTTTTTAGCATTCTTGGCGATAAATTCAATAATCTTACCGGCCACATCAACCCCCGTCGCCCGCTCGATGCCCTCCAACCCAGGGGATGAATTCACTTCCATCACCACCGGGCCATGGTGCGATCGCAACAAATCCACCCCCGCCACCCGCAGTCCCATCGCCTTCGCAGACCGCACCGCCGTACTCCGCTCCTCCGGCGTGAGCTTCACCCCCGCCGCCGACCCACCCCGATGGAGGTTGGAGCGGAACTCACCCGGCGGCCCCTGGCGTTTCATCGCGGCCACCACTTTACCCCCCACCACAAAACAGCGCAAATCCGCGCCCTTGGCTTCCTTGATATATTCCTGCACTAAAATATTGGCTTCGAGGCCGCGAAAGGCTTCAATCACCGATCGCGCCGCTGGTTTTGTTTCCGCCAACACCACCCCTAGGCCCTGCGTCCCTTCGAGGAGTTTAATCACCAAGGGTGCGCCCCCCACCGTATCGATCAGCCCGTCAATATCTTCCGTGGCATGGGCGAAGCCGGTCACCGGCAGACCGATGCCTTCACGGGCGAGAATCTGAAGGCAGCGCAGCTTATCGCGCGATCGCGAAATTGCCTGGGATTCATTGGCACTAAACACCCCCATCACCTCAAACTGTCGCACCACCGCCGTCCCATAAAATGTCCGCGATGCCCCAATGCGCGGAATGATCGCGTCAAAATTTTCCAGAATCTTACCGTTGTAGACAATGGTGGGATTGTGGGAGGTAATGTTCATGTAACAGCGAAGATAGTTCACCACCCGGATCTCATGCCCCCGTTCTTCCGCTGCTTCCCGGAGCCGACGGGTGGAATACAGAGAAGAATCTTGAGAAAGGATCGCGATTTTCATGATCAGTGGAGACAGAACAGGGTTAGGTTAATTATCTACCCATTGCGGGGTAGGTTTGAACGTCCTCGATAGAATTGCCGGGACGTTCGCAGGATTCAACAACGCGGGGTTAGGGATGCGATCGCTGCAAATACGATCGCCCCGGATCAACCCAAAAGCGCCGGCGAATCGCTTCTCGGCCCAACAACATCCGAAACCCCATCTGATCCCGACTCGTTAACGTCAGTTCAATGGGCCACGTTTGCTCACCCACCGTTACCCAAGTTTTCACCACCGGGCGCAGTTGGGCATGACCACCGGAACTTTTAACCGTGCGTTGGTCGAGAAGAGGTGCTTCCGCCTCGATGGTTAGGGCCGTCGAACGCTGCTGAGGATGCACTTTGAATTGCATCAAAACAATCCCGTCCCGCTCGATTTGTTCAATATCAAAGGCATGGAGCGCCGATGATCTCGCGCCGGTATCAATTTTGGCCTTAATCGGATCAATCCCCAAAGCGGGCAACGTCAAATATTCACGCCAACCGATCAATGGTAACGGTGAGGATGACACCGGAAACACCCCTTAATAACTATTTCGGTCTGATATGGGCTTGATCTTAGCGGTTCAGCTATGGCAAAGATAGGGCTTGACAAATCGTCTGCCCTATCTTGATCGGTGGGTCGGCAATCACAGCGATGATTCAGGGTGAAGTTCAGGAAATGGGGCTTATTCCCGGGCCGAGAGGCGATATTGTCGCCCCGGAACATCAGACCCCACCCAGACGTGATAGTCCCCAGCCGTCCAGTCTAAGCCTTGCAATACCGCATCTTCATTAAAGCCGCGCCCGATCGCACTACAGTAAATCGCCCCGTTGGGGTCTTGCACCATCACAATCGTCGGCTTGCCACCGTTGTTCACCGCCAAGCGGAGAGTTTCGATACTGGGATCTACGGTTAGGATGTGGTCAGGGGTTTCGCTGGTGTAAATGTCGGTGGCTTGGCAAGCGGGAGGCACGGCATTACCTCCCCGTTGAGCGGCCAGATCAGCGAGTTGGATCGCGCCGCCGGTGGTTCCCATGACCGTTGCCTTGGCACGATCAAAACCACGGGCAACCGCTAATTCACCAAAGTTAGCCTCTTGGGCCAAGCCGGGGCTAGCTCCTAAGCTGATGACTAAAGACAGGAATAGGGGATAGTACTGTCGGATCGATACCATGGTGTTAACCTCCTCAATCCCAGCAATGCAAGTTAGGCTTCTAGCTGCGATCGCAATGTGACGTGTTGATTCTGTAGCTGGGTGAATACCCTTAGTGTAAAAGCGAATCGAGGCAGAGTCACCCGACCATCAGCCAGTCCTGAAGCTGCCACACCCTCGCTCTCCATTCGCTCGTAGGGAAGTACAAAACGAATTCAATGGCTCTAAAACTGGTGTACATTCAAGTCTAGAGTTGAGAAAGCCCCCCATGCCTGTACTGATCGCCACGTTCCTAATCATCGGTTTGAATTGGCTGATTTCCGGTGTTGTGTCGGTGCAAGCGTTGGCGCTCTTGCGCGGGTTAGGCACAGTGGGGTGGTGGGTGATCGGGCTGCTGGGTTTGGGGGCGATCGCTTGGTGTTTTGGCGACGATCCCTAAGGGCCGATCCGGTTCCGTCGCGGCGTTCCTTGAAAACGTTACTATCCTTTTTTCATCCTGTTTTATGCGTCAGTCCTGGTATCTCTGCCTTGGTTTTGCGTCACTATTTACCCTGGGATTGACCCCGGCCCTCTGGGCCCAACCCCTGACCCCAGAAGCGGTGAACCTCGATCCGGACGTGGTGGAAGAAAGCCCCGTCCTCCAGCGTTGGCTAGAGGCTGTTCCCGATGTGGGGGATGACATTCGCCATGATCCGAGTTTTCGATCCCGGGTGCGTTTGGGCTACTCAAATTTTCCCTCGACGGCGGGGCAGGGGGGCTGGCACGTAGGCGTTGAAGATCTGTTTTTAGGGGACAGTGCCGCCACGGTGAGCGCGGGGTATCAAGGCACCTGGAGCGGCGATCGCGCCACTTGGGGCGGCGATTTGCGCTACTATCTCCGGCCCTTGGGGGACTATTTCAATGTCGCTCCCGTGGTGGGCTATCGTCACATCACCACCGAGGGTCAACAAACCGACGGGATCAATTTGGGAATTAAAGTCCAGTTTGCCCTGTCCCGCACGGGAGCGGCAGATCTTGCCCTACAGCAGAGTTTCGTCTCGGTGGGAACGGCGGCGGAAGTGGGGATTACCAGCCTGTCCTTGGGATATGCGATCGCGCCTCACCTCAGACTCGCCACCGATCTCGAAAAACAAAATTCTCGCTACGAAAAAGATAGTCGGGTCGGCATTTCCCTAGAATGGCTGTTTTGACCCTGGTTGACTGACTTGATAGCCCTCACCCCCAACCCCTCTCCCAGAGGGCGAGGGGAGCCGATTCATTTTCCCAGTTCCCTCTCCCAGAGGGCGAGGGCTAGGGTGAGGGCTTTCCGGGATCTGGCTAATTTTGTCAGTCAACCAGGTTTTGACCCCAATAGGTCAGATTTGTTCATACTTTGAAATGTTTGCACTCGTGTGTTCGGCTCAAGCGATAGGATATGAGCAGTTCAATCACGATTTTCTAGATAAGCGCGTGTTAGCCATTAATCTATTCACAGCATTAAGCGAGTTTTCCCGGATGCACTGCGGCGCGATCTGTGCCGTCTTGATTCCCTGCGTGCTGTTGGTCGCCATCTACACCTTGGTCTTGCTGTATTGGCAAAAACCGATCGCTACCCTCTGCACGACGGCAACGGTGGGAACGGGGTTGGCGATGATTCTTTTTCTCCATGTGTCCACTTGGTTCATGATTGGGGTGGTCACGCCGGTGACGTTTGTTTTGGCGGCGTTGGGGCTGACCTGTGTGGTGAGCAATTGGGCGGCGGTGGGATGGGGCTGGTGGCGATCGCACCACCGCCAAACCCCCAATTTGGTCTAGTCTGCTCTCTGGGGGTTCTGGGGGTTGGTCGCAGCGATCGCGTCAGCGGGACAACCTCAAACCCCCAGAATCATTCGCATCTCAGAAATCGGCGGTTATCATAGAAGTCTGAATCGATAGGCACGCAGAGTCCGCGTCCAAGGCCCCTCACCTGCGCCTCGTCATGTTCTCAGCCCAACCCTCTGTTTCGGAGCCACTGCCATCGCCGCCTCTCTCCGCCCTAGAGGCCGTGGCACACCAAACCCTAGATTCAATGTTGCTGGCGACGCGAGCGATCGCGATCTGGTGGGTGAGGGAATGCCCCAACGCCATCCCCCTCTGCCATTGCAACGAGCAGCACCCCCACTACAGCCCCGAACACCTCCACCAACTCCAACAGGATTGCCACCAAGTCAGCCGGGGTGAACCCAGTCACTTCACCACCATGCTTCGCCCATTGGCCTCCCGCCATCGCCACCTCACCCCCACGGTGCGTCACCTCACCGAACCCGCCGACCTCGGCATCTTGTACCATTACCCCTTGCCCAGTGGGAGTGCAACGCCCCACTATGCGGCCCTGTGGTGCGAAAAACGGCTCTCGAGCAATCAAACCCACTACCTTGAACAACTCCTTAGCCTCCTCTGTCACTACGCCCAAGCCACCCAGACCCTCGCCCACCAACAACAACGCCTCGACATTCTCCAGCAAACCCTCCAACGGGGCAAACATCAACTGCGCAGCCCCCTCGCCCTGATTCGCCTCTATGCGGAAAATCTCAAATTGGGGTTAGCGGATGAAACCCTCCAAGCCCAGGCCGATGTGATTCGGACAACGGCGACGGAATTGAGTGATAATCTCAAGAAATTACTGGATTTGCATGGGCCGCAATCGCTGCACTTGATGGCGACGAATCTACAGCAGGTGTTCGCGGATTTAGAAACGATGTTATTGCCGCAGTTAACCGAGCGGCGGGTGCAGTTAGCGATCGCCACTCAGCCCCTATGGATCTGGGTTGATCCGTGGAAATTAAAACAGGTGTTGGAAATTGTCGTGACCAATGCCCTGGAGTTTAGCCCGGTGGGGGGGACGGTGTCCTGTCGGGGGGCGGTATCGGGGGATTGGGTGCAGATTGCGATCGCCGATCAAGGGCCAGGCATTGCGCCGACGGTGTTGCCCCATATTTTCGAGCCGTTCTATTCCCAACGGTCAGGGGGAACGGGGTTAGGGTTAGCGATCGCCGCCGATATCATCCACGAACACCACGGCACGATTCGCGTCGAGAATCGTGCCCACGGCGGCGCAGCATTCCAGATCACCCTCCCCCATCCATCGAATCAGGGGACGCTGGGCGTGTTAGGGGAGTTTTGTTTATGAGCACAATTGCTGAATCGGTTTCTGTGGTGTTGATTGACGATGAGCCGCTGTTTCGGCAAGGCCTGCGCCGGTTTTTCAGTCTGTCTCACTCCGATACAGCGGTGAGGGTGCAGGTGGTGGGCGAGGCGGATTCCGTCGAACAGGGGTTAGATCTGATCCAAACCCGAAAGCCCGACATGATTCTGCTGGATATGGAGTTACCCCACCTGAATGGTTTGGATGCTCTGTTACACCTGAAGGAACAGGCCTACGCGGGGGATGTATTGGTGCTCTCGGCGCATCAGGATGATCAATGGATTTTTCTGGCGATGCAAAGTGGGGCGAAGGGCTATGTGTTTAAAGAGGCCGTCACGGAGCAACTGCCGACGGCGATCGCCACGGTGTTAGCGGGTAAAATCTACTTGGCTCCTGACGTGGCCACCTGTTTTTTTCGCCGTTTTCAAGACCTCGCCAGTCAATCCCTGCCCTTGGTGAAGTCCTTGCATTTAACTGAGCGCGAGCAGGATGTGCTGTATTGGTTGGTGCAGGGGGAGCCGAATACGCAGATCGCCCGTCATCTGTTTGTGACGGTGGCGACGGTGAAAGCCCATTTAACTTCGATTTTTGAAAAATTAGGGGTGTCGAGTCGTACCCAAGCCATTGTCAAGGCTTTACGCTTAGGATTGTTGACATACTCCTCGCGCTAAAGCGACGAGGATTCTGCGATCCTGGCGTAGCCAGCAAACCTTCGTTTGTCTTACGACTACTCTCGCACTAGACAATGCCCTGCCTAGCTGAATGATTCAGACTCCAGAGTTGGTTTTCTTCCTTTAGGCTTCATAGAACTGTTGAATCCTGCATTTTACCGCTAGCGATTCGTTTTTTATCCAACTAA
>NZ_JAQMTY010000018.1 GCF_028330765.1 Spirulina subsalsa CS-330
GCTGGGCTAGCGGGGATAGTCTGTGGAGCGAACGTAAGACCATAAACTCCTTGCGGGTGGAGGCTGTTGCTATGAAGCAGAAACCTAAGATGTGAATCTTAGGAATCACTGTGGCTTTAGCCCGGTGAGGATGTCAAGATCGGAATTTCACCCTCAGGGACTTTACCTTCTTTGATCCAGGTTTGATTGAGCCAAGCCCCGGTGCGATCGTATTGGCGCACCAAGCGCAGGCGGGTTGTGGTATCGAGGAGCCAGCCCAAACAAATTCTCCCACTGAGAGGCCATAACCCTACTCCTGACTGTTATGATGTGCCATTTTCAGGGTAAACCATGGAGCACAGCGGCCACCCACCATTCAGACTGCGATCGCGTTTAAGCGTAGGGATATAACCCCCGACTCACCAACCAATCCGGGTTATAGAGCTTCGATTGATAGCGCGAACCACCATCACAAAGGACTGTTGCGATCGTGTGACCCGGCCCCATCTCCTTCGCCAACGCATAGGCCGCCGCCACATTGATCCCCACGGAACCGCCCATAAATAACCCTTCCTTTTCGAGCAGTTGGTACAGCACCCGCACACATTCTTTGTCATCAATTTGGATCGCGTCATCAATGGGCACACCCTCCATATTGCCCGTAATCCGACTATTCCCGATGCCCTCCGTGATTGAACTGCCTTCGGGGTTAATCTCCCCCGTTTTCACGTAGCTATACAGACCGCTCCCCATCGGGTCAGCCACAATGCAGCGAATGTCCGGATTTTTCTCCTTCAAAAATAGAGTGACCCCGGCATAGGTTCCCCCCGTCCCCGTCGCCGCCACCCAACCATCGATCGCGCCATCGGTTTGGGCCCAAATTTCGGGGCCCGTGGTTTCATAATGGGCGTTACGATTGGCGAGATTTTCAAATTGATTCGCCCAGATGCCGTTTTCTAATTCCTCCGCCACCCGACCCGACAGTTTGACGTAGTTGTTAGGGTCTTTATAGGGGACAGCAGGCACGGGGCGAACTTCTGCGCCGAGGGTACGCAGCATATCCATTTTTTCTTGGGATTGGGTTTCGGGGATGATGATCAGGCATTTATACCCCTTGGCATTGCAGATATGGGCCAAGCCAATCCCCGTATTCCCGGCTGTGCCTTCTACCACTGTGCCGCCCGGCTTGAGTTGTCCACTTTTTTCAGCTGCTTCAATGATGTAAAGGGCAGCGCGGTCTTTAACAGACCCGCCGGGATTTAAAAACTCAGCTTTACCCAGAATTTCACACCCGGTTTCATCACTAAAACTATTGAGGCGAATGAGGGGCGTGTTTCCGACTGTACCGACAAAACCGTTTTTAATATCCATGGGGCGTGAGGAATGACCGATTGTACTCCGTGGTTATTGTACCGGGTTTGGGGGTGGGGGCGGGTTTGGGGCCAGTCATCATAAAGGGCAGGCAAGGGGCTTCAGCCCCTTGTTCTAAGCTGGACAGTTGCAGGGCAGGTTCTAGGACTCGTCTTCAAATTTGTAGCCGAGGCCGATCACGGTTTTAATGAATTGGGGCTGGGAGGGGTCAAATTCGACTTTTTTCCGCAGGCGACCGACATGGGTATCCACAACGCGCTCATCGCCAAAAAAGTCATCGCCCCAGAGTTTTTCGATCAGTTGGGGGCGTGTCCAGACGCGGCCGGGGTAGCTGAGGAAGACGCTGAGGAGGTTGAATTCTAGGGCGGTGAGGTCAAGAATTTCGTCGCCGTGGTTGGGATTGTGGCGGGTGACGAGGTGTTGATCGAGGTCGAGGGTGAAGTGGGCGGTTTGGTGGAGGCGGCTTTTTTCGCCGCGCAGGCTACGGCGCAGGAGGGCACGGACGCGGGCGACGAGTTCGCGGGGGCTGAAGGGTTTGACGAGATAGTCATCGGCTCCGGTGGAAAGGCCGATGACGCGATCGATTTCTTCGCTGCGGGCGGTGAGCATCAGGATGTAGGGGTCTTTGGGGAGGCCCATTTGACGAATACGGGTGCAGACTTCGAGGCCGTCGAGGCCGGGGAGCATCAGGTCAAGGATGATCAGGTCGGGCTGAATGCTTTGCACAAGGTGGAGGGCTTGGGGGCCGTCGGGGGCGCGATCGCACCCAAACCCCTCCCGCGCCAGGGTATCGCTCAACAGTTGAGCGATTTCGGCGTTGTCTTCCACAATGAGGATTTTCATGGTGGTGATGGTGTCAAGGGTATGAACGATCTTACTCTTCCACTGAGACCGCATCCACATCAACGGTGGCGGTGCTGCCAATGCCATCATCGGGGGTAACACCTTCACTCTGTCGCGCTTTAGCGAAGTCGAGCACCATTTGGGAAACTTCACTAATTAACAGCGTCAAAATTGCGATGTCGTCGATTTGCCCCACAATCGGGATCAGGTCGGGGGCGATGTCTAAGGGGCTGACGAGGTAGGCCAAACTGCCGAGGATAATCCACCACCGATATTTAGGATTGCGGAGGGTGTTGCGATACCAGTTGTAGAGGGCTTGGGGTGACATGCTCATAGGTTTAGCGGGTTCAGGGCGTTAATCGTTTGGTTCCATTGTGACAAATTGGCGATCGCAACGGGGAACGGCATTTTCTTGCATCTGACGGCGGATTTCCACACCCGACCGCATCGGGAAGGGCGGGGCTAGGGGGCGATCGCAGGATTGGGCGAGACCGGAGCTACTGGGGCGGGTTGAGTGGCGATCGCTAACTGCACCCCCCCCAACTGCCGCAATTGATCCATCACCGCCACCACTTGGCCATGGGGAACCACCTGATCCGCGTTGAGGAGCACGACCAAAGGCTGCTCTGGGGTTTTCATCCCCTCCAAGGTGGTGATGATCTGCGGCAGGGGGGTGGGGGTTTGGTTGAAAAAAATCTGACCATCGGCCCGTAGCGTCACCGTCACCGGCGGCACGGGCTGGGCTTGAGAGGTGGCGGCAGGGGGAAGATTGACGGGCATACCCGTCAAGCGAGCCAACTGCACCGCTGCGAGAATCACAAAGGCCAAAATCACAAAAATCACATCAATCATGGCAATGAGATTGATGCTTAACGGGGTGTCAGGGTCATCGGAAAGACGCATGCTTGGGAATAGATCAGGACTATAGTTCCATCTTAGAATGTCCCAATTGATCTCACCGTCAAGCCGATCGACTCGAACGGAAGTCTTCTTGTGGCAGTTAAGCCAGGGCTGCACGGTGATCCCATGTTTGCGTTGCCCCCTCTCCCAGCGTCCCCAGTAGGGCGATGGGGAGAAGATGTCAAGGTCGCAAAGCCACGATTTTCACCCAATGCGAGTAGAATCATTAAGACTCCAGACACTGAATTTTCAACACATTCAAACATGACACAACGCTCCTTCCCGCTATCCCGATTTTGGCGAGCTTGCGGACAATTTGTAGGTTTATTTTTAATCTGTGCTCTCTTGGTCATGGGCTGTAATCCTGCACCGACCTCGGATTCTGCCAGTGATGCTCCGAGTGAGACAGCAGCGAGCACCACACCGAGCGATCGCATCATCTACGGCACAACCCTAAAACCCCGCACCATCGACCCCGCCGACAGCTATGAAATGGCCGGGATCGAAATTATTTATAACCTTAGCGATACCCTCTATACCTACACACCGGGAACCACCGAACTCGAACCCAGTTTAGCCACGGCCATGCCAACGATTAGCGACGATGGCCTCACCTACACCATCCCCCTGCGGGAAGGGGTTACCTTCCACGACGGCACACCCTTTAATGCCGAAGCGATGAAATTTTCCCTCGATCGCTTCATCGGCAATGGCGGCAAACCAGCGTTTCTCCTGGCTGACGTGGTGGAAACCGTGGAGGCATCCGGCGACTACGAACTAACCATCACCCTCAAACAACCCTTTGCGGCATTCCCCGCCCTCCTCGGTTTTGCCGGAACTTGCGCCATTTCTCCCGATGCCTACACCATCGGCGAAGGGGAATTCAACCCCGATACCTTTGTCGGCACTGGCCCCTACACCCTGACGGAATTCACCAGCGACACGATTCGCATGGATGCTAACCCGGACTATTGGGGTGATGCACCCGCCAATGAAGGGGTTGATATTCAAATCTATGGCGACAACTCCGCCAACCTCTTTAATGCCTTCACCACGGGCGCGGTGGATGTGGCCTATCAATCCCTCGATCCGGAACAAATTACGACGCTCCAAGAGGGCGGCGATCAGGAGGAATGGCAGGTGATTGAAGCCCCTGGTACGGCGGTGAATTTCATGGTGCTGAATGTGAATCAAGAACCCCTCGATCAAGTGGAAGTGCGACGAGCGATCGCTTCCCTGGTTGATCGGGCTTTGATCAATGAGCGCGTCTTCCAAGGTCAAGCCGAACCCCTCTACAGCCTCATCCCCACCGCGTTTGAGAACTATTACGAACCCACCCTCCAAGCCGCCTACGGTGATGCCGACAGCGAAGCCGCGATGGAACTGCTCACCGAAGCTGGGTTTTCCGCAGCCAACCCGGCGGTGATCCCCCTCTGGTTCCCCACCGCTTCCACCACACGCTCCCTCGTGGCGCAAACCCTCCAAGCTCTCGCGGAGCAGCAGCTAGAGGGCATCCTCCAGTTTGAACCCAACACCGTCGATGGGGCCTCATTCTTCAAAAACATCAAAGAAGGCATCTACCCCGCCGCCCTCGTCAACTGGTATCCGGACTTTCTCGACCCGGACAACTACATCCACCCCTTCCTCAGTTGCTCCCAAGGCAGCGAGGCCGCCGGCTGTTCAGAAGGGGGCGCACAAAGTCAAGGCTCGTTCTATTACAACAAGGAAATGAACGACTTGATCAATGCCCAACGGGAGGAAAGCGACCCCACGCAACGGCAGGAAATCATCAGCCAAATTCAAACCAAGCTGGCCGAAGATCTCCCCTACATCCCTCTGTGGCAAACCAAGGAATATGTTTTTGCCCGCAATGAGGTGAGCCGTCTTGAAATGAACCCCAGTCAAACGATTCCGTTCTGGGTGGTGGAAAAGTCTTAGCGTCTGACCCAACCCCATAAAAATAATGCGTCTTGTAGAATAGGAGGCTGATCGATCAGCCTCCTATTTCTGCATTTGAATTGACTCATCATGCTACTGCCTCTACACAACCGTCCAATGTTGACCTCGCCTGCGCTTGATCCCCCCTCTTCGTCAGGGTTAGAGGTTTGCAAGCGAGCTAGAAGCTCGCACTACAGACGCTAGTGGCGTGACACAGCCAAAATGATACTTTATTGTAGGGTGGGTTAGGCGGCTTAACCTCCTGCCATTACTGCAATCTAGCAATCCGCCGTAACCCACCGATTAAGGTGTGTCGTGACACTAGGTGCTTCCAGGAAGGGGACTGTGGGCCTTGGCTTACGCATACCAGATTCAGCCTCGCAACGTGGCTGATGTGTCAGCAGTAGCCAGTAGCCTTTAGGGGGGTAAAAAATTAATCGATTCTGATTCAGTGGAGTGAGATTCTGAGCCGATCGCCTGTTTTGGCTTGAGCTTAAAAATGTTAGGAAAAAGCGGGTGAGGGGAATCGAACCCCTATCATTAGCTTGGAAGGCTAAGGTTTTACCACTAAACTACACCCGCGAATGTGCAGCCCTCCCATGATAGCGAGTTGATTTCAAAATGTCAAAATGAATCAGGGGTTACGGTGCAGGATACAGCCCTATACGATCGCATTTCGGCGACCACTGCAAACGGCGCACGGGATATGGCGACAGCGAGAGGGGGCAATTTTAACGGTGCAGGCGGGCGATCGCACCGGCCAGGGGGAAATCGCGCCGATTCCGTGGTTTGGGTCGGAAACCTTGGCAGAGGCGATCGCCTTTTTTAACCACCTTGGCCCCACCTGTACCTTGGCACAACTGACGCAGATTCCCGACCACCTGCCCGCCTGCCAATTCGCCACCGCTTCAGCCCTCGTCGCTCTCCACGATTCACCGGATGCGATCGCCCTCCAACCCGCCCAGATTGCCCACCTGTTACCGACGGGACAGGCGGCCATGGGTGCGATCGCAGCAGTGCCAGCGGGGACGCGGACGGTGAAATGGAAAATCGGGGTGGCAACGGTGGCGGAGGAGTTGGGCTGGTGGCGGGAACTGTGCGATCGCCTGCCGCCGGAGATTATGATCCGGTTGGATGCCAACGGAAGTTTAAGCGAGGCGGAATTGGGGGCGTGGCTGGACGGGGTGGGTGCGTCGGATCGGGTGGAATTGATCGAGCAACCGTTACCGCCGGATCAGATTGATGCCCTGTTGCGATGGCAGGCGCGATCGCCGTTGCCCTTGGCGTTGGATGAGGCGGTGGCGACGGTGGGGCAGTTGGGGCAGTGGGTGCGGTGGGGTTGGCGGGGGGTCTATGTGGTGAAGGTGGCGATCGCGGGCGATCCGTGGCAATTACAGGCATTATGTCAGGCGCATCAGTTGGATGTGATTGCATCATCAGTGTTTGAAACGGCGATCGGTCGCCAAAATGCGCTTCAATGGGCGATGACGATTCATAACCCGGCGCGGGCGTTGGGGTTTGGGACGGCAGGATGGTTACAGGACGAGGGGTAGGGGTGGATTTAGCGACAAGGTTAGAGGCGCGATCGCCGTGGTTGCGCCGGGATGATCCGGCTCAGGAACGGGCGGATCGGGCGCGGTTTACAGCGGACTATGCGATCGCCTGTAAGCAATTGAGCGATCGCCGTCCCCATCGTCTTTGTTTAGCCGCATCCGACCCAGTGCGCTTTCTCGCCCAATTTTGCGCCGCCGTTGTTACCCAAACCCCCGTTTTTCTCTGTAATCCCCGCTGGCAAGCCCAGGAATGGCAACAGGTTGGGGAGATAGTGCAGCCGGATTTAATGTGGGGACTGCCTGAAGATCAACAGGAGAACAAGGGGCTGAAGCCCCTTGCCTGTCCCCCGCAGGGCGATCTGGATGCTGCGATCGCACAGATCAACGGCCAAGGGATCATTTGCATTCCCACCGGGGGATCTTCGGGGCGGGTGAAATTTGCGATCCATATCTGGGACACCCTGACGGCAGCGGTGACGGGGTTTTACGACTATTTCGATCGCCGCCCGGTGCAGAGTTATTGTGTGTTACCGCTCTACCATGTCAGCGGGTTGATGCAAGCATTACGGGCGATTCTCACCGGGGGACAGGTTTGGATCGGGGACTATCACCGCTTGAAACAGGGGCAATTCCCAACCGATTTAGGCTCAGAGGTGTTTCTCTCCCTCGTGCCCACCCAATTACAGCAGATCTTGACTTGGGACGATGCGCCGCAATGGTTGCGGCAATTTCGGGCAATTTTCATCGGCGGTGCGCCCGCAAATCCGGCCCTGTTGGATCGTGCCGCTGACCTAGGGCTACCCCTCGCCCCCACCTACGGCATGACCGAAACCGCCGCCCAGATCGCCACCCTCAAACCCGCCGATTTTCTCGCCGGCAAACGCACGAGCGGGCCGGTGCTGCCCCATGCCCAGATTGAGAGTTTGCCGGATCAACGGCTTCAGATTCGGGCCGCGTCCCTTTGTTGGGGGTATTATCCGGAACTGTGGCGCGATCGCACCTTCACCGCCGATGATCTCGGCCAGTTCGATCCCCAGGGTCACTTAACCCTGCTCGGTCGGCAACAGCGGCAAATCATCACGGGCGGCGAAAATGTTGCCCCAGAGGAAATCGAAGCGGCGATTTTAGCGACGGGACAGGTGGCGGATGTCTGCGTTGTGGGCCTGCCCGATCCCGTTTGGGGAGAAGCGATCGCCGCCCTCTATGCCCCGATGCTCTCCGAAGCCCAGTTACACAGCATCCAAACCCACCTCCGCCGCACCCTCGCCCCCCACAAAATCCCCAAACAATGGCACGGTTGCGCCCAACTCCCCCGCAATGCCCAAGGCAAACTCGACTATGGACAGATGAGCGCGATCGCCCAGCCCCCACCTGGTTGACTGACTTGATAGCCCTCACCCCCAACCCCTCTCCCAGAGGGCGAGGGGAGCCAATCCATTTTTCCAGTTCCCTCTCCCCTAGGGAGAGGGCTAGGGTGAGGGCTTTCCGAGATTCTGGCTAATTTTGTCAGTCAGCCAGCCCCCCACAGTGTCAGACTACAATCAAGAACAAACCGTGTTGTAAGAAAAACCTGCTATGGCAACCTATCCCGGCCTTTCTAGCGAAGCCTTCCGACATCCCCTCGATGCCCAAGCGGAACAAGCCCTGCGCTCCATTCCCGGTTTTCAGCAATTCACCCGTGGTTTTGTGGAATACCTCTACGAACGCCCCCAACATGTCTATTTAATGGGCAATTGTGTCGAAGTGGGCCCCCGTCAATATGCCACCATCTACGGCATTTTTCGCGAATGCGTGCGGGATCTCAGCCTCCCTGTGGAACCCCATCTTTTCGTCAGTCAAAATCCCGAAGTGAATAGCTATTCCCTCGGCTCCGATCATCCCAGCATGGTGATTAATTCCGGGGCGTTGGACTTACTCAATGAAGCGGAATTGCGCACCGTGATCGCCCATGAATTGGGCCATATTAAATGCGGCCATACCGTGCTCAAACAGATGGCGATCTGGGCGATGGAAGCCACCCAATTAATCGGCGATCTCACCTTGGGGATTGGGAAAATGCTCACGCCGGGCCTGGTGTTTGGGTTCTACGAATGGAGTCGCAAGGCGGAACTGTCGGCCGATCGCGCTGCCCATTTGGTGGTCGAAGATTTGCAACTGGTGGCGCAAACGATGCTGAAGCTGGCCGGTGGCAGTCAGAAATACGCCCATGAATGCAGCCTGGCGGAATTCATGAATCAAGCGGAACGCTATCAGGCCCAGGATCAAGACGAACTCAACCAGATTTATAAATTTTTGCTCTATAACGGCGGTCGGGGCGCGTTGCTCACCCATCCGTTTCCCGTGGAGCGGCTGCATTTTCTCCAACAATGGTCAACCTCTGAGCAGTATCAACGGATTCGCAATGGCCAATACAGGACGGCGAATTCGGAAGGCGCGGTCAACGTATCTGCCCAGGAGAGCGATCGCGAAGTGAACGAGCTACAGCGTCAATTGGAACGGCTCCAGGCGGAGATTGACCGGGTACGGGGGCGATCGCAACGTCAGTAATACCGAACGTGATCGAGATCAACCCGTATTTAGACGGGAATCAGCGGCAGGATCGATAAAGATCATCGTGGAAATTACTGATATCCTTAATAGTCAATGTATCCTGGGAAAAAGATGAGAGGGCGCTGCGGCGGCGTGGGTCTCTGCTTCACTCATTCTCAATCCTACTTTCGCTCGGTGCTGTATGCCTAAGGCTAGGTGAACGATGATCTATAAATTCCTCCTTGATGTTGTTCGTAACTGTTCACCAGAAATTACCCTTGATGAGTTTAAAGCTCTTTTTTTAGAGCATCGTTCTCATCCAGGCAATTTATCAGCATTTTCTGATCTCATTCTCCTCCTTAAACATAATGAAAAGGATGAATTTTTAGGAACATTGAAGCGGTGTTGTTACATCTTAGTGAACAACTGGGAAACGCAACGGAAAACCCACTGTATTCCGGCGTTGGTGTCCAGTTTTACCGACGTTAACTGGAATGCACCCATTGCCTCTAAACCACGCCAGCGCCTCCAAGCCTGGTTACAAGAGTTTGTGACCAGTCAGGACTATGACGATTTAAAGTTATTTACGGCGCAGCATTTACGGCCGCAAGGAGAGACGAAAACAGAAAAAGACGCACCAGAACCGCACTGGAGTACGCGCTACACATCTTATCTGTTGGTTCCCCAATTTATGAATGCGGAAAATTCGCCAGAACAGCGGGCAGTGGCTCAGAAGCGATCGCAGGAACTCAAAGATAAGTTTAAGTTTGATTTGGCAATGTATACAGCGCGATCGCAGTCGGGTCTGCAAGGCCGTCAAACCGATCTCCAAAATCCCACCGGCTTAGGGGATGATGTGCTTCGCCTCATTAAAACCATCGTGGCCCGTCAAGGTCGCTATAGTTATTCCCACTTTGCCAATATTTTTCTCAAGCAAATTCAAGGATTAAGCTACGACGAATTTAAAGGGGCGTTGTGTAAGTATTTATCCTACTCCACTGATTCTACCGTTCAGAAAAATTCTGTCAGCAAACAGTTACTGCGCCGGATTCAAAACCTTTACCCCAATTACAGCGATGATGGGCTAGATGATGCTCTGCTGTTGCGCACCTGTAACCGTGTGATTGATTTTTTGACCATTGAACGCAATGACACACCCTCGGATTTTTTCGTGTTTATTCTCACCCAAGGTCATGCGCTGACCTTAGTGGTTTTACTGCTGAAAATTGCTCTGGTTTGTCCCAATACGAGAACCCATTTAGATTATCAAGTGGCGAAATTAATTCGCTATTACATGCAATATCCAGTGGATGATTGTGATTGGGTGGTTCATTTTTTTGAGGTGTTTAATATTGCCTTTGCGATTCACGGCGATCGCAATGTGGAATACAACCTGATTCGGATTCGGAGCGGCAACACCGCAGACTATGACTCCGCAGATCAAGACTTGATGGAGAACTACCGCATTTTCTCCCAATATAAGGACGGTGCTAGCCCAAAGTTGATCCCCTTTGAAAAACCATCCTCCCGACAATCGATGACCTCCTGAAGCGGGATAGTTCTCCGGTTAACATCGGGATAGACCAAGCAGAAAATCACGAGGCGAAGGGATGATCAGCAAAGCGCGAGTGTTGGGGGTGACGGCGGTTCAGGGGGCGATTACCTTGGGATGGGTGTTGTACGCGCTGTACTTGCCGCAACTTTTAACAGAATTAGGATTAGCGCCGGAATGGGCGGGGCTGTTGCTGACGATTGAGCATGGACTGGAGGTGGTGATTGAGCCGCTTGTGGGGCGGTTGTCCGATCGCAGCCAACGGAAGCTAGGGACGCGCTACCCCTGGATTGTGGTGGGAAGTTTGGCAACGGCGACGCTGTTGATGGGGTTTCCGGCGGTGGTGGTGTGGGGGCAAGCTGTGCCGATGTTGTTGATCGGGGTGGCGATCGCTTGGGCATCGGCCATGGCGGTGTTTCGCAGTCCGGTGATGAGTCTGCTGGCCACGGCAGCCCCTCGGCCTCAATTGCCCCTTGCGGCCAGTGCCTTAACCCTGGTGCAGCAACTGATCGGGGCGCTGCGATTCACAGTGTACGGGGTGATTTTGAGTTGGGGGCCAGGGTTTGCCTTTGGGGTGGGGTCAGTGGTGCTGTTGGGAGCGATCGCCTTTCTCCGCTGGGCCATTCCCCCCCAACCCGATCAACCCCAACCCGTCGAACCGTCTCCCACGGCTCTCACTCCGTTGAATATTGCCCTAATTGTCGCGGTGGGTCTCACGCTTTCGGTGGGGTTGCGCTTTATCTTTGCCACAATTCCGATGGTGGTGGCGCTGGGGTTCAGCCCGGAACAAAAAGCCATGGGGAGTTTGGCGTTTAGTCTCACTTTGGCGATCGCTGCCTTGCCCGTGGGATATCTGGCGACACGCTGGGGAAATGGGGTAACGATGGTGGGCGGCGCGGGGGTGGCGGCGCTGGGGTTGGTGATAATGCTGGGCAATCCGCAGCCCCTGATCGTGATCCTGGGAGTGGCGATCGTGGCGATTCCCCTCAGTGGCGTACTCAATGGCGCGATTCCCTTTGTTCTCAACCTTGTGCCAGCAACGGATAAAGGCTTTGGACTGGGGTTATATTTTGGCGCGTTGGGGGGTGGGTTTAGCTTTTTTGATCTGGTGTTTAAGGCCCTGGAACCGGTGGCAACGGTGCAGGGAACTGGGGGCGCGATCGCGCTGCTCTGTGTGGCGGGTTTGATTGGCTACAGTCAACGCCAGGCCGCCCCACAGGCCTAACTTTGCAGCTTGATCACTACGGACAGATCAAAAGCCCCTCGCCCCGTGGGAGAGGGGTTTGGGGTGAGGGCCATTCATGCAAAATTTGCGGATTGCACCAAGGGCGACAGGGGCCCCAGTTGTTCTGCACCATTCACCGCCAATTCGCTATGGCACAGAATCAACCGCTGATCCACCCGTGCAATCAGATCCCGTAAGACGCGATCGAGGCGATCGCGTTTATCCTGTTCTTGTGCCTCGGCTGTCCAGGGTTGCCCAAGGCGATCACGCCAAAACAGATGATGGGCAAACAATCCCGTTGCGCCCCCCTCTTGCCACAGCACTGATCCCACATCGAGCCAAAATTGCCAAGGGTGCGATCGTCGCAACGTCCGGTATTGATAAATCGTGGCCAGCAGTACCGCATTGTCCGGCTTCCCCTGACGACTGGGGTAAGCATTGGCGGTAATCGTGCCCCGCCGCAACAGCTTAATAAATTGTTCTAAGGTCTCTGAAGCCGTGCGCTTCGGGGAGCCGCTCTGTTCCAGTCGCCGTTCCACATCCCAAAAATGTTGCGCCGTTTCCATCAGTTCCCGCAACACCGATAACTCGCCATAGGTGAGTTGCGGCCGTGTTGCGCCGAAAAAATCCTGAATGGCACGATTGAGAACCTGGGCGGGTTTTTCGGCATAGTGAGGGGGGTGCTGGGCAAGGTGGGATCGTTGCCGTTCAATCCAGGTGTAGATCTGTTCATAGGCGGCAACGACTTGATGCCCAAACCGATCCCAGCGGTCGTAGTCCATAATCGGTAGGAGGTGGGGATGGTCAGGGGCGAAGTGGTAGCAGTGATCCGAGAGAAGGCCCGCTCGCACCGGATCGATCGTGGCGGCAGGACTGCGGTTCGGTAACGGTGGACTGAGGACGACGAGCATTTCCGCGATGCGATCGCGCTCCGTTAGATGCCCCAAATTGGGATAGACCAACGTGAGCAGCGTTAACAAGGCCCGCACCAGGGGCGACGTGATCAAGGGGCGTTGCTCGTTGAGGGGTTCAACGGCAATCTGATTTTTGCTGAGAATATCGATCAGGGTGTAGCGGGCGATCGCATCTAACCCCGGCGCAATCACCGCAATATCCGCCGCTCTCACCCCGTCCTCCTGCACCGCTCGAATAATCCGATCCGCCGTCGCCCGCAACAACGAGGCCCGCGACACTGGCAAATATTGTTCAATGCGATCGTGGCGCGTTTGTTGCAGTTGCACCACCTCCACTTCCGGCGGCAAGGTCAGCAATTGCGGCGAATCCGAGGCCAGGGAATCCAGCAGCGGCGTTAACATTGCCGTCAGGCCAGCGGTGCGGTTGAGACGCTCGCATTGCTCAAATTGCTCCTGAAGTTGCCACAGAGCTTGCGGGTCAGCATTTAACCCCAAACGGCTTTGACCATGAATGTTATAGGTCGCCACACAATACACCCGATGATCTAAAAACGTCCGCAAAATATCCGCGGCCAAGGCTGGATAGTCATCAAGATCATCGGCAAAAACTGCCTGATAGCGGCGCAAAAGTTGCACTTCATAACTGGGATTCCCCAGCAAGTAATGACTATACAGATCGTAGATCACGCCATAGGACAGGAACCCCCGTTCTAAACACCAGGTGTGCCACCCTTGCAACAGTTCCCCCCGCTGGCAACTAATATCCGCTTGTTCATCCCAGCGCAACCCCGGCAACCCGGCACAGAGCAGATCGGCAATTTGGCTTAAGGTTGTGCCCCCCGCTCCCGCCAGTTGCAGCAGATCCAGGGTATCGCGCACGAAGCGATATTCCATCATGCCGCTGTTGTCCCGTTGCAAGGCTTCGAGGTGCGATCGCCACAATTGTGTGGCCAGTTCTTGCTCCGTTTCGGGGCGCAGATGGAGGGGAAATTGGGCATTAAGTTTGAGGGCTTGGAAAATGAGCGGCCAAAACAGCGACACTTCATCTTTCATAAAGGCGATCGGCGTTTTCATCACAATCGGTTCATGGCTGATCACCTCGGCCAAGAGGCGATCGCTCAAATCCCGCTGATTGGCCGTACTCGCCGTCAAGACCAAAACCGCCGGGGTAATCGCTGGCCGTCCCTGTTTTGGCAACGGCAGCGATCGATGTTGACCCGTCCATTGCTCAAACATTTCCAACAAACGCTGGGTCTTCCCGCTCCGGCTCGACCCTGAAATCCACAGTGAACGCATAGAACTCGTTAGGAATTGAGCTTAAAGGCTTCGAGAAACAGACCGTAGATGAAACCAATTTTCAGGGCATTGATCACATCTCCCCAGGCGATGCGGGGCGATCGCTGACCTTGACCATAAATGAAACGGCTGATCACCTCCGTCACCGCCACACAAAAGGCCGCGATCGAGATATCCCATAGAGCCATCTGCCCTGCCGTACTGGAGACCCCACTCGCCAGGAAAAACCCCACCAGCAAGCCAATCACCAACAGCGACAACCGCCGCCAGGGATTACTCGCCCATTGCGTGGTGCGATCGCCCACCCCCGCCAACAAGCCATTCAACCGCGTTCGTTGCATCGTGCCCTGCCCTCAAATCTGTCCCCTTACTCTAGCTCTCGACCCTCCAACTGCTCAAGCTGTTGATGTTGGATTCCCCACTCATGCATCACCGCCAAAATCGGCCGCAAACTTTCCCCCAACCCCGTCAGGGAATATTCCACCTTCGGCGGCACCTGAGCATACACCTCCCGATGCACAATGCCATCCGCCTCCATTTCCCGTAACTGTTGGGTCAGCATCTTTTGGGTAATCCCCGTTAACGCCCGTTGCAACTCGCCAAAACGCCGCACTCCCCCCAACAATTCCCGCAAAATCAACACTTTCCAACGCCCACCAATCACCGCCAATGTCCGCTCAACGGCACAATAGACCTGCTTGTTGCCAATCTGTGCAATGGATGCTTGATTCACCATAGTATCGTTTTGGGTACTACCTTACTTTTTAGTGCTTACTGTGCAAGCCAATGGTACTCGGTTTAAAGTCTGATTATATAGCGATCCTAAATCAATCGGAGATCTTATCTCCTTATCAACAAGGGGCTTAAGCCCCTTGCCTATTCATAAATCAAATAGGATTGCTATAGAAGATTTAGCCAGTTTTAAGGCTGAATTTTAGACCGTAAACGTCGTCACACGATTGGATCAAAAAATCATGAGTCAGCCCGTTATTTTCGACAACAAGCCTGCGGTTTTAGACCTTGAAGCGGGAACCTATTTCTGGTGTAGTTGTGGCCAATCTAAAAATCAACCCTTTTGTGATGGGGGCCATCAGGGCACAGACTTCACGCCGGTTAAATTCGAGCTTGAAGCGGCTCAAAAAGTAGCCCTGTGTAACTGCAAACACAGTGCCAATAAACCGTTTTGTGATGGTGCTCATACCTCGCTTTAAGGCGTTAACGTTCCACGGGTTGATGCAGGGGATGGGAGAGACGAAAACAGTGAGACTGCGCGATCGCTGCCTCCCTCCTGTCGTTCTGAATCTTGGCGGCGAGTGCGGTCTCTTGAGCGATCGCGTCGGGTGCATCCCAACTTTTGCAGATTCATCTTGCTCGCCAGGTAACACCCTCATCCCCACCCTTCTCCCGCAGGAGAAGGGAGCCAAAAGCCCTCTCCTGCGGGAGAGGGTTGGGTGAGGGGTTGCATAACTGGGATGCAACCATCGCGTCATTGTCCCCGGTTATCTCTCTGGTGGTGAGTTTTACCGGACATCATCCCGAAATTCTCCCTACAATACTAGAGTTGGTAGTGCATTAATGCACGGGACGGAGGAAAATCAGGCTACACAACTACGATAACTAGGGAGACAAGCTCATGGCTATTGAGATGACCTGTCCGACCTGTGGGTCTCACGATATCTCCAAGAACGGCACTAGCC